>NZ_JBFPNH010000034.1:0-101757 GCF_040815545.1 Streptomyces sp. LMG1-1-1.1
GCCTGACTCTCTACCAGGCCCTGGGCCTCCTCCAACACCTCATCGCCACCTGGACCGGCACCTGCCCCACCTGCCAACAGACCGTCCCATGGCAGCCCTACGACACCACCTAACAAAGCACTACTAGGACCTGTCCGGTCGATCATGCGACCACTTCGTGCCCGCGTCGTTCCCGAGAGAATGGGGCAGGGCGATCTGGCGGGGGGTACTTCCGGCCGGGCCTCCTCACCTCTGGAACACCCGCGCGCCACGGCGTCCTTTTCGCTACAGCCACCTACGATTCAGGGCATGTGGAGACCCAATCGGGCGGTCCTGCATCGCCTTTCCGCAAGGTCCCGCCACAGCAGCCGCCGAGTGGCACCCGCTTCGGCAGCATCCGGGCGACATCGAGACTGGCTGGCATGGGCCGGCGTCGTAACCGCAGTCGTGGCAGCTCTCGGCGCACTGATCTTCAACGCCCTGTCGGCTCGCTCCACGAGCAGGCAGATCGAGGTTACCCGCCAGGGACAGGTGACCGAGCGCTTCAGCAAGGCCGTCGAACAACTCGGTGCCGCTGGCATCGACGTCCGCTTGGGCGGGGTCTACGCCCTTGGGCAGGTAATGCGCGACTCACCAGCGGACCAACCGACCATTGTCGAAGTCCTCTCGGCCTTCGTGCGTAACAAGGCCGGCACTTTCGCCCAACCCGATCCCACCGCCTCGTCGGCCGGCGTCACCGTTCGGCAGCCAGGCACCGACATGCTGGCAGCGCTCAGCGTACTCGCGCGCCGGAACCCCCAGCACGACGCAACCGGTCAGCGCACCGACTTGAGCCGTTCCAATTTGAGCGGCCTCGACCTGCGCGGCGTGGACCTGCACGACGTCAATCTGACCGGCTCGGACCTGCGCCGCGCGACCCTTTACGGCACCGATCTCTCAGGCGCACAACTCGGGTGGGCGAACCTGGCCGGCGGAGCCCTGGTCAGCGCCGACCTTCGCGGGGCGATGTTGTTGGGTGCAAACTTCACTGACGCCAACCTGGATGGTGCGCACCTGGAAAACGCTCGGCTGCGTAACCTCAAGGGGGCCCACATCACTGAGGACACGACCGGCGTCCGCTAAGCACAACGGACTCGAAGAGCTCGCGAAGCCACCGCTCGCCTGAGGGCGTGTCGCGGGCGCACAGGAACATGGCGGAGGGCACTCCGTGCGCAGGTCTTACGATCGGTCCGTGATGGACACCCAGACGCATGGGACCGTGCGCCATTTCTCGCAGGCCAACCCCACCGGCCCTGGCTGCGACAGCGTTCCAGCCCTCTTGCGGCGGCTGGCGGATTCCATCGAGGCACTGGGCCCCGCCGAGATCCAGGACGTGGTGATCACATCCGAGATGACCGAACACGGTCTCTGGCGGTCGGCGGAACCGTCTACTTCCACCTGCCTGAGGACGAAGACTGATTCTGCTTCACGAGCGGAGCCAAATGGTGAGGGCTGCGACGGTTGCGGTCCCGAGGAAAACGTAGCCGCGTTTGTCGTAGCGGGTGGCCACTGCTCTGGCGTGCTTGAGCCGGTTGATCGCCCGTTCGACATGTTGCGTTTCTTGTACCGCTCTTCGTCGAAGCCAGGTGGCCGTCCGCCGCGCGATCCCTTGCGCAGACGGGCGGCCTGGCTGTCGGTCTTCTCCGGAATCGTGTGCCGGAGGCCCCGGCGCCGCAGATACTCGCGGCATGGGGCGTTGCTGTAAGCCTTGTCCGCCGCGAGGCTGTCAGGCTTCTTGCGAGGTCTGCCCGGCCCGATCCGCGGGACGCGAATCTTCTCCAACACAGGCCTGAACTGTGTGCAGTCCGCCCGCTGTCCCGGTGTGACGATCAGTGACAGAGGGCGGCAGCGGCCGTCCGCGCTCAGGTGGAGCTTGGTGGTGAACCCGCCCCGCGAGCGGCCCAGGCCCTCACCTCCTGCACCACCTCCACCAGGCGGGCGACCAGGCTCTGCCACGGCCTTTCGCCCTGGTGTTCTGCCGCTGCGTCCCCCTTTGAGGCAGGAGCCGGCGGTGGTTCGGTGCGCGCGCCAGCGGCGTGCTGATGTGCCCGCACGATGGTGGAGTCGACCGAGATGTCCCAGTCGATCTCCCCGGCAGTTTCGGCCTCGGCCTGGACCTGCTGGAGCAAGCGTTCCCAGGTTCCGTCAGCCGACCACAGGCGGTGGCGTTCATAGACCGTCTTCCACGGGCCGAACCGTTCGGGCAGGTCACGCCACTGAACGCCGGTCCGCACCCGGTGCAGAATCCCGTCGATCACCTGCCGGTGATCCCGCCACCTGCTACAACGCCTGTTGCTGACCGGCAGGAACGGCCGCAGCCGTTCCCACTCGGCATCCGTCAAATCGCCCCGCCCCATGTCCACATCAACGACACGACAGCGGAGTAGTCACATGATCGGCCGGACAAGTCCTAGTGCTGCGAGCAGCAGGGCTCGCCCGTGAAGCCGGCTTGATCCGTCGGTCCGGCCAAGGCGCTGACGAGGTGGCCACTACTCGAAGCGGGTGACGAAACGACGCTGCCAGGGGGTCTCCACGGCGCGTGACGCGTAGTGCTCGCGGACGTAGGCGACTGCCTCGTGGCCGGGTACCCCGTCCAGCACGGCGAGGCAGGCCAGGGCCGTGCCGGTCCGTCCGTACCCGCCGCCGCAGGCGATTTCGACCCGCTCGTCTTCGGCGCGGTTCCATGCCTCGCGCAGCGCGTCCGCGGCAGCCGTGCGGTCGGACGGCAGCCAGAAGTCCGGCCAGCGAACCCAGCGTGTCTCCCAGGCGACGGAGGGCGGCTCGTGGCCCAGGAGATACAGCGCGAAGGTGGGCGCCGGCCCATCGGGCAGAGGCCGGCGGAGTCCCCGACCGCGAACGAGCCGTCCCGAGGGGAGCCGCAGTACGCCAGAGGCCCCTGCCGTCCAGGCTGTCGTCATGGAGGGAGCGTAGCCCCCTTGCCGTCGGCCGGCGGAGCGTAGCCCCCCTTGCCGTCGGCCGACCCGGCGAACGCTCTCGGTCGAAGCCCAGTAGGCCCTCGGCGGTGACGCGTGAGACGTTCGCGTATGAACCCGGCACTTTGACGCATGGCTCGTCTCGCAGCGGCGGCCGTAGGTTCGGGCCATGAAGATGAAGAGTGCGCGCATCCACGCGTTCGGCGAACCGTCCGTGATCCGCCACGACGAGGTTCCTCGCCCTCGCCCCCTGGCCGGCGAAGTGCTCGTCCGGGTCGCGGCGACCTCGTTCAACCCCACCGAGGCCGCTTTGCGCGCCGGGCTGTTGCAGGGCTTCCTGCCCGTGACGCTTCCCTACACACCGGGCTGGGACGTCGCCGGCACCGTAGCCGAGGTCGGCCCGGACACCGAGGGGTTCGCCATCGGCGACCGGGTCGTGGGGCGGTTGGACGGGGCGGGCGCGGCAGCCGAGTACGTCGCGGCGCCAGGAGCGGTGCTCGTTCCCGCGCCGACGTCCGTCCCCCTCGAACACGCCGCTGCCCTCCCCGTCGCCGGCCTGACGGCCTGGCAGGCCGTGTTCGAGCACGGGAAGGTGACGGCAGGCCAGCGGGTGCTGGTCAACGGTGCCGGGGGAGGCGTCGGCGGGTTCGTGACACAGCTCGCCAAGCACGCCGGAGCCGAGGTGATCGCCACCGCCGGCCCGCGCAGCACCCGGGTGGTCCTCCGGCACGGGGCGGACCACGTGGTCGACTACACGTCCACGTCCCTCACAGCCGCCCTCGACCGCCCCGTGGACACGGTGCTCAACCTCGTTCCGCTGCCCCCACACGACGCGTCGGCCCTGGTGTCCGCGGTCCGGCCGGGCGGGCGAATCGTCTCGATCGCCACCCCCGTCGAACCCCCGGCCGAATCCGGGGTGAGCTCTCTGCACATGGTCGCCCGGAACGACGTGACACACCTGGCGGCGCTCGTCGAACTCGTCGACATGGGGAAGCTCGCCTTCGACATCAGCGCGTCGCGCCCGCTGGCCGATCTCGCTGACGTTCACCGACTCAGTGAGGCCGGCCGTATGCGCGGCAAGGTGGTCTTGATTCCCTGAGGTCTGCTGCTTGCTGCTCGCCGTCTGCCGTCTGCCGTCTGCCGTCTGCCGTCTGCCGTCTGTCGCCTGCGGTCTGCCGGTGCCGTCTCCGGTTCGCTGCCCGTTGCCCGCTGCCCGCCGTCTCCGCCTGCCGTCCTCTGCCTGCGGCCCTCCGTCCGAAGCTGAAACTCCGGCGGTATCCGCGGGCGGTTCACAGGAGCCGGAGAACCGCGGCGGTCTGATGGATCACTCCCGCGAGGGGGCGTACGCTTCCCTGATGCGACCGGATCGGGGACTCTTCGGCCGTCCCGGCGAGGGATTGCGTCGACCCTTGGTGGTCGATTCGCTCCTTGCCGCGGGGTATGCGACCACCAGCCTGCTGCTCGGGATGGAGCGACCGCCGACCGGCTGGTCCGAAATGGACGCGACCGGCGCGCTGCTGACGGTGCTGACGAGTCTGGCACTGGTCGCGCGACGGATGACGCCCGTGGCGGTGCTGTCGGTGGTCGTCGTCCTGTGGGTGGTGTACATCGCCTGCGGGTACTGGCCCGTGGTCAATTCCCCGGCGACGCTGCTGGCCCTGTACACGGTGGCGGCGACGAGGCCCGGTAGGTCCGGTCCGATCGGTGGAGCGGCGGTTGGGGTGGCCTGGCTGCTGGCGGGTCTGTCCAACGTGGACAACGGCTCCATGAAGACCGTGCTGGTACAGGCCGTGGCGTTTCCCGCGGTGGTCGTCCTGATCGGGCGCGGTGCGGGCCGCGCCGTCGAACGAAGCCGCGAACTGGCCCGGTTGACCCGCCGGCTGCAAGTCGAGCAGGAGGCGAGGGCCTCGCAGGCGGTCACCGAGGAACGCGTGCGCATCGCACGGGAGTTGCACGACGTGGTCGCCCACCACATGTCGGTGGTGTCGCTCCAGGCCGGCATGGCGTCCTATGTGTTCGAGGGTGACCCGGCCACCGCCAAACGGGCCCTGGACACGATCGCCGCCACCAGCAGGGAGGCGCTGGAGGAGCTCCGCCGCCTGCTGGCGCTGCTGCGCGTCGGGCCCGAGGACGTACGGGCCGCCGACGGTGGCACCGGCACCGACGGAGCGGAGGACGCCTACGCGCCGGCCCCCGGGCTCGAACGTCTCGACGCGCTGCTGCTCCGCGTCCGCGAGGCCGGCGTCCCGGTGGCCCTGGAGGTCACCGGAGAGCCCTACCCGCTGCCGCCCGGGATGGACCTGTGCGCCTACCGGGTGATCCAGGAGGCGCTCACGAACGTCCTCAGACACGCCGGGCCCGCCACGGCGACGGTCACCGTCGGCTACCGGCCGCAGGCCCTCACCGTCCGGATAGCCGACGACGGGCAGGGCCGGGTTCCGGCCGTAGACCGGCCGAACGTCGGGCACGGGCTGATCGGCATGTGCGAACGCGCAAGGATCTATCAAGGGACGGTGAACGTCGGTCCCCAGCCGGGGGGCGGCTTCGAGGTACTGCTCAGTCTGCCCACTCCGACCGGCGGCAGCCCGTACGACCTCCGGTCCCCGTCGCCGTGAGCCCCGCGTCGCCGTCGAGGGCCGGCCGTCCCCACGAGCATGTTCCCGACAAAGCCCTCCGTCCTCGTGGTCGACGATCAGATTCTCGTCCGGCCGGCCTCGCCGCCCCGCTGCGGATGGCCCCGGACGTCGAGGTCGTTGGCGAGGCCGGCGACGGTGACGACACCGTCCGGCAGGCCCCGGCCACCTCCCCCGACGTCGTCCCGATGGACATCAGGATGTCCGGCGCCGACGGCATCCAGGCCACTCAGCGCATCCTGACCCCTGCGGCCGCCCACCCGGCGCCGACCGGCGCGACGACACCCGGGTCCAGCCCCCCCTCGTCCCCGCACCGCGTCGCCGCGCCCCGGATCATCGTGCTCACCACCTTCGACCTCGACGCCTACGTGTACAGCGCCCTCCGCGCCGGCGCCAGCAGGTTCCTCCTCAAGGAGACGCCGCCAGAGCGACTGGTCGCCGCCGTCCACACGGTGGCCGCCGACGCCATGCTGTTCCCGCCCTCGGTGCCGCGGCGGCTGATCGAGGCGTACGCCCCCGCACCCGCGCCCGCCGACCACCTTCCTCGGCCTGGCAGACCGTCCCCAACCGCGAGAACGACGTCCTCGTCCAGGTCGCCCGCGGCCTGTCCGACACCGATATCGCGCGACAGCTCCCCCTGAGCGAGGCGACCGTCAAGACCCACCTCAACCGGGCGACGGCGAAGCTCGGCCTTTCCAGCCGATCCGTCAATCGCTTCTCCGTCGTCGCGGGCACCATCGGCGCGACCGTCCTGTTCGCCGTGCCCGGGAACGCCTTCGCCGTCACCACGATGAGCCAGAGCGCCGCCGCGTCCGCGCTGTGCAGCGTCGGCGTCACCTGAAGCTCCAGCGGCGGGCTGCACCAACCGCAAACCAGCACCTGCGCCTCGTTCGAGCAGATCAACATGGCGACCGTCAACGACCTCAAGACGCTGCGGACCGCCAGCGGCTGCGACGTCAACGTCACCGGCGGCACCGAGACGGGCCACGCGAGCGGCACATACAGCCACTGGAACGGCTACCAGGCCGACATCGCCCACACCGCGTGTGTCGACTCGTACGTGAAGAACAGCTTCACCCGCACCTCTACCCGGAGCGACGGCTCCCACCCGCTGGCGTTCCACATCCGGCAACGTCCACGCCGACGAAGGCATCCCCTGGGACATCACCTACTGCGGGGGCTCCAGGGCCTGCACCTCGTCCGCCAGCGCCTGACACCGACCAGAAGCATCAAGCCCGTCAGGACGCTCGGAACCCGACGCTCCCTCCTGGCCGTCGCCACCGGTGTGGCCGTCCTTGGCGCCAGCCTCTCGGCGGCCCCCGCCGCCCAGGCCGACGGCCTGAGCTGCCCGGTCGCGTACGTCTGCTTCTACACCGCCGACGGCGCGCCGACCGGCTACTTCTGGGACATGACCTCCACCTGGCAGACGGTCGCCGCGAGCACTGCGAGTGACCCGCCCTCGCCCATCGCGGTCCACAGGGATCTGCAGGGCCTAGGACGGCCTACAACGGCACGGAGCGACCTGATCACCCCACCCCACCCAGCAAGGGACAGCCCATGTCCATTCCCGTTCCCTCAGGGGCGCCCGTGTCCTGCGTGAGCTGCGACCCGAAGGGGCACTACACGTGCCACGGCCGGTCCGGCGTCATGCGCAGCGCGCGGGCTACGACTCCCTGGCTTGCGGCTGAGTTCGCCGCTGTCGCAGGACGGCCTCCACCCCGGATCGTGGGATCCTGGGCGGAGGCGTTCAGGTCCGGCCTTCCCGCCATGCGCGGGCACGCGAGCGGGACGCGGCCGAGCCCCTGAGCCGCAACCGGGTCAGCGGGGTGCGGCGGGGGCGTTCAGCGCTCGGTCGAGGGCCCTCAGGCGGTACTCGTTGATGCGGATGGCGAGTTCGGAGTCGGGGGCGAGTAGCTCGCCGGCGTGGATGCCTCCGGGGTAGACGTGCAGTTCGACCGGAACGCCCGCCTGCATGAGCCGGTGGGCGTAGTCGATGTTCTCGTCGCGGAAGAGGTCGAGTTCGCCGACGTCGAGGTAGGCCGGCGGAAGACCGCTCAGGTCGGCGGCCCGGGCGGGGGCGGCGTACGGGCTGACGCCGTCGGTGCCCATCGGGTCGCCGAGGAGCGCCTGCCAGCCCTGGAGGTTGGCTGCCCGGTCCCAGATCCCGATGTCGGTGATCTCGTGGCTGGACGGCGTGATGTTGCGGTCGTCGAGCATGGGGTACGGGAGCATCTGAAAGGCCAGGCGCGGAGTGCCGCGGTCACGGGCAAGGAGCGCCACCGCGGCGGCCAGTCCACCGCCCGCGCTGCCTCCGTAGAGAGCCATTCGTCCTGCGTCGACGCCGAGCGCGGCCGCTTGGCCGGACATCCAGAGGAGCGCCGCGTAGCAGTCCTCCACCGGAGCCGGGTGGGGGTGCTCGGGAGCCAGCCGGTAGTCGACGGACACGACGACCGCGCCTACCGCCTCGACGAGGGGGAGGACCTGGCGGTGGTCGGTCTCGACGCTGCCCGTGACCATGCCGCCGCCGTGGATGTACAGGATGCCCGGGAGCAGGCCTGCGCCCTTCGTGCCGGCGGGACGGTAGACCCGCACGGCCACGTCCGGTGCGTCCGCCGGGCCGGGCACGGTGAGGTCCTCGTACTCCACGCGGTCGTTGGGCGGCTGGGCGGCGAGGGCCGCCCGGTTCATCTCCTCGTACAGCTCGCGCTGCCGCGGGATGTCGAAGTCGATCAGGCCGCGGGGGCCGGTCAGCGCGTGGAAGGCGCGGAGACCTTCACGGACCTCCGGGTCGATACGGTGAGTCATGCCGGGCTCGGACACGGGAGCGCCTTTCTCGAGGTTGACGTTGCGGCAGTAACGTAAAACCCTCACGTCTACGTGAGGGTCAATCGAAACCGTTGTGGAGTGGGTCACATGAAGATCGGGGAACTGTCCCGGCTGACCGGGGTCAGCGTGCGCGCACTGCGCTACTACGAGGAGGAGGGACTGATCCGGCCCGAGCGCGGCGGCAACGGGTACCGCGACTACTGCGACGGCGCGGACGAGGTGGTCCGGCAGATCCGCGGCCTGATCGAGTGCGGCCTGCCCACCCGGATCATCCGCGACATCCTCCCGTACCTCGACGGCCCGGCAGACCTACTGCCCCAGGCCCCCTGCGCCCAGATGCTCGACCAAGTCGCGGCCGAACGCGAACAGCTCGACCGCCGCATCCGCTGCCTCACCCGCAACCGCTCCGCCATCGACGCCTATCTGAGCGCCGCCAGGACCGCCGCACGGGCCTCCCAGGCCTCCCAGGCCGAAGAAGCGGCCACGCGACCGACGGGCGCTTGACCCTCACGTAAACGTGAGGGTTTTAACGTCCGGTCATGACCTCGACCTCAAGCTCAACCTCGACTTCAACCCCCACCTCGACCTCAACCCCAACCTCAACCCCAACCCCAGCGCAAACCTCGACCACCGGCTCTGCTCGGAACTCCTCCGCCGGCGCCGCACCCAGCTCCTCCTCGTGGCCGCTGGCCGGGCTGCTGGTGCTGGCCGGCGCCGCGTTCGTCACCATCCTCACCGAAGCCCTGCCGGCCGGCGTGCTGCCCGCGATGAGCGCGGACCTCCACGTGACCGAAGCCCGCGCCGGACTGCTGGTCACCGTCTACGCCCTGGCCGCAGCCCTCACCGCGATCCCGGCCACCGCCTTGACGCTGATCGTGCCGCGCCGCACTCTGCTCGTCGCACTGCTCCTCGGCTTCGCCGTCACCAACGCCGCGACAGCCGTGTCCGCCGACTTCACCCTCACACTCGTCGCCCGCATCGTCTCGGGAGTGTTCGCCGGACTCCTGTGGGCCATGGTCCCCGCCTATGCCGCACGGCTCGCCCCGCAGCACAGCGGCAAAGCCATCGCCACCGCGCTGGCCGGCATGACCGTCGGACTCTCGCTCGGCACTCCGGCGGGCACCGCATTCGCCGGGATCGTCGACTGGCGCTGGACCTTCGCCCTGCTCACCGCCCTGGCCCTCGCCCTCGCGGCAGCGGCGCTCCGCCGCCTCCCGCAGCTCCCCGGCGAGCGGGCCCGGCGCGGCGCGGGACTCCTGTCCACGATCAGAACACCCGGGATCGCCGCCATCAACACCGCCTCGATCGCCATGGTCCTCGGCTTCTACGTGCTCTACACCTACATCGCCCCCTTCGTGGAGCGGGCGGACCTGGGCATCGGCACCGGCACCGTCCTCTTCGTCTTCGGCCTGGGCTCCATGGGCGGCGTCTGGTTCGCCGGAGCCGCCGCCGACCACCACCTATGCACCGCGACCCTCGCCCTCCTGGCCCTGGCCACCCTGTGCCTGGCCTCCTTCGGCCTGCTCGCGCACAGCACGACGGCCCTCCTGCTCGGCACCCTCCTCTGGGGCGTCACCCACGGCGGCCTCCCCACCCTGATGCAGACCGCAGGCGTCAGAGCCGCCCCCCGAGACCCCGACACCGCCAACTCCCTCTGGGTCACCGGCTGGAACATCGGCATGGCCGGCGGATCACTACTCGGCAGCGCGATCCTCACCAGCGCCGGCACCCCCGCCCTCCCCTGGACCGCCTCCGCCCTCCTGGCCGCCTCCGCCCTGACGGCCACCCTCGCCCGCCGCAACGCATTCCCTCCTGCCGCTTGAGCATGCGCCGTGCGCAGTCGTACGGCACTCGCCCCCGCCAGTGAGCGCACCCCTTCCGCTCCCGGGCATACCCGGCGCCGCCGCCGGGGCGGCGGCAGCCCGCACGCTGCCGCCCCGCGCCGGCCAGGGAGGCGTCCTGGCCCTCACGCCGGCGCCTCACCCTTTAACGGTCAAGCTGGTCAACTGCGTTGCGGCACAGTGTCTCTTCGACTTTGAGCCGTGTTGGGGAGATCTGGATGTCAGAGGAAGTGCAGCGACGTCTTCGGATCCGCCTCGCGAGGCGGAGGCCGCACCCTGACCGTGTGCGCCAGCGAGAGGCATCAGGCGATCCCGCTACTCGCACTGAGCCAGCTGAGGCCTCGTCGGAAACGGACGAGGTGCCGTCGCTGGCCTCCCGGGTTGGCGAGACGGAACAGAGCGGCACCTTGCGCAGTGCGACAGGCGCTCAAGCCAGCACAGCCTGAAGCGGCCCTGAAGGCCTGGGGCATCGCGGCCTTGCAGTACAGGGACGCTGAGGGCTGAGAGTGGACGCGTGGGATGACGAGAGTGAGCGGCGGCTTCGAGCTGCCGGAAGTAGGTACCGAGCGTGTGAAGACTCGGCATGTCGCGGTGGACGGCTCCTTGAAGTACGAGACCAAGCCGGCGGCCCAGTGCGGGGAGAAGTAGCCGCCTGGTTCAGTCCGCGAGAGAGCGAGGAATCGTCTCCTGGCAGTGCGGCGGAGCATCACATCGCACACCGCGGCCTGCCTGGCCCTGATCCGCGACGCGCTCCTCATGGCTATCCGGCCGACCGTCCGCCCGTGAAGGGAGGTCCATGATGTCGCCGAGGTCGTGGCATCTGCGGCGCCACCACGACCAGGCATCCGGAGCCCGAGGGTCGGGAAGAGTGAGTGAAAGGGAGACGGAGTCGGTTTCTTTGACGGCCGACGTGACTTGCCGAGCGGCTCGGCTGTCGAGAGTGCAGGCTCGCTCTATCAGGAGACGGTCGTCTCAGATGTCGTAGCCGGGCAAGTGAGGGCTGGGAAGGCAGAGCGGCCGTCCTTTACGGCGCGAGAAGCCCCGCAAGCATGGGATACGTCTTCGAGCGTCCGGACGGGAAGACCGCGTTCGGCCTCGAAGCGTGCCGCTTGGCGACGCGTGTGGGGCGAGAGCTGTGAGGGCCTGCGCAGGTAGTGCTGAAGAAGGGACCGGCGGACTGCCTCCAGACGCAGAGTAGCCGCCGTCTTGCGGGGCAAGATTCTTCTTTCGACTCTTTCGACGTGGTTATCTCGGCGAGTCGGTCCACTCTGCGATCTTGCGGGTGACTCACCTCCTGAGCGGCGTGAGCGACCTCAACATCCTGAGCCGGATGGCCGGGGCTGGGGCGGTTGCCGTGCCGAGGCAGACACGGCCGCGTTCGTCGTATCCGATGGCGGTGGCTCTTCACCACGGCCCCATCGAACCTAGGTGTTCGCGCGGCAGAAGGATCGGACTGCTGCCGTGAAAGCCTCCGGGGCTTCCAGGTTGCTCATGTGGCCCACCGAGGGGATCACCACGAGTTCGGCGTGCGGGATCGAGTCCTGGAAGGCGTGGGCGATGGTCAGGGGGGAACGGGCGTCGCGCTCGCCCCACAGCAGCAGAGTCGGCACGGTGATGCGGGGGAGGAGGTCGGTCTCGTCGGCCTCGGCCATCAGGGAGAGTTGGGTGGCCATGGTTTCCGGGCGTACGTCCCTGTTCATGGCGTCCAGGATCGCTGCGAAGCGTTCCGGTGGGCCGTCGGCGTACAGCCCCGGAAGTGTCGGGTCGAAGCCCTCCCGAGGGGCGGCGAGCATCTGCCGGGCCCCCTCGACGCGCGCGGCGACCTCCTCTGGGGGCAGTGAGCCCTTCCAGCCGGCGTACGTGTCCACCATCAGCAGCGACCGCACCAGGTCCGGTCGCCACCGGTACAGCTCCAGGACCACCGTCCCGCCCCAGGAAAGCCCCGCGACCTGGGCAGGACCGAGCCCCACGTCCTCGATCACGGCGGCGAGAGCGTGCGCGAAGTCCGCGAGTCCGAAGCCCGCCGGCAGCGCGCCGGACCGGCCTGACCCTGGCTCGTCCCAGGCCACCACAGTGAACTCATCAGCCAGCGAATCGAGTTGAGGCTGCCACATCCGCCCATCGAGCCCGGCCCCGTGGGCCAGGACTACGACCGGTCCGCGACCCGTCTTCGTATAGGCGACTTCGACGCCGCCGAATCGCACCACTGCCATGCCTCCAGGCTAGGCCGCGCGACAGCCCCTCGCCTCGCGCCGTGCGAACGAACCGGTGACGTTGCCGCGCGAACGAGCCGCGTGAATGACCAGGGCGGTGAATGACCTTTCGTCGAGGTGAGCCACGCCATCCCTATCCCTCCGGCGACGCGACACCCTCTCGCTGGCCCTGCCGCCACCGCCCCGACGCCACCGCCCGATGTCTCCGACGTCACCGCGACCCGCCCCGACGCCATCTCCCCACCGCCGGCGCGCCTACCCGTCCCGACCAGGACCGATCCGACTCCGAGAGGACAGGACCGGCCTTACCCCTTGGTCCGCGTCACCACCGCGCCGAACAAGGCCACCCCTTTGATCACGACGCGAGGGGTGCCGGGCTTCCCGGTCATCCGGGATGCGCGCCTGCCGAAGGCGCCGAAGAGGGCGAAGCCGCGTACGTCGACGTCGATGTCCTGGGGGACGATGATCGTGGTGCCGCCCCACAGGGCGATGGCACGGATCTCGGTGTCGTGTTCGCTGAAGTGTGCCTCGGTGAGGTCGAGGCGGCCGCCGCCCCACATGGACCAGGCTGTCATGCGAGGCGGCACGACCCAGTGGCCTTTGCGGCAGAAGCCGCCGAAGATGCCGGCGACGAAGCGGCCCGAGGTGGGTGGCCGGTCCACCACGAGCGCGTCCCGGGGGCCTGGCTGGGGAAGGCCGCGGCAGGCGGCCTCCAGGTCTCCGTGGGTGCGTGACCCGTGGACCTCGTCCAATCGGGCGCTGAGGTCCTCCAGGGGGAGCCGGCCGAATTCCACGGCCGTTCGCAGCCGCTCTTCGGTGGTGTGGCGTTCCTGGTCCGAGACGAGGACGTCCGGTTCGTGGCGGGTCACGGTGTCACCCCTTCGAGGTGGGTGGCGAGCACGGAGGAGAGGGCGGCGCGGTAGGCCTCGTCGCGGCCCGGATCGTCGGGGTCGTGTCCGAGGTCGGCGAGCCAGTAGCGCCGGCCGATGGCGTAGCCGTACGCGCCGGACATGGCGAGCAGGACGACCATCTCGATACGTGTCCGGTCCGGTCCGTCGGGCCCGGGGAGGACGCTGCGGACGCCGTCCTCGATCGCATCGACGAGCCGTGACAGGTCAGTGGGGGAGTCGGGGGCCTTCTCGACGTCCCAGTCGTGGAGCTGAGACCAGGTCCACAGCCGGACGTACCGCTCGTCCGCGAGGATCTCGAAGAGCACCCGCGTCATCCCGTCCGCGTACGGCACGCGGCCGTCGGCCCGCAGTCGCTCGCGTACGAGCTCACGCTTGCGCTCGTTCTCGCGCTCGAGTACCGCCCGTACGAGCGCGTGGTACGTCCCGAAGTAGTGTGTGACCAGCCCGTGCGTCACCCCGACCGCCTCGGCGACCCGCCGCAGTCCGACCCCGTCGGGCCCGTGGCGCGCGATGAGGTCGGTGGCGGCGTCGAGAATCTCGGCACGCGCCTGCTCGGGCGTGCGCCGTCGTCGTGGGCCTGCGTTCATCAGCCGTCATACCCCTTTGTTGTCAAGCTGGACAATAGGGTATTGGCCAGCTTGACAACAAGCCGCGGAAGACGGCGATTTGGGGCATCGGGCATCCCCCTGCGCAGCCGATCTGAGGGGCATACCTACGCGCCCCCAGCTCTCGAGGCCGGTCCGGGTCCTAGTCAAACGGAGATGGCCGGGGCGAACGACATTGCGGTGCTTCCGGTTCCGGCGCCCACCCCCGCCCGAGCCCTCCGAGCCCGACAGGGGCGGTTTCGCTCCGGCGTGCTGCGGTCGTCAACTCCGCAGGTAGGAAGCCCCGTTAAGATCGAGGATCGTGCCGGAGGACCATTCGGCGGCGGGGGAGGAGAGCCAGAGCACCGCTCCCGCGATCTCCTCGGCTGAGCCGACACCGCCGAACGGGCTCTGCTGTCGGATGCTCTCGCCCTCGGGGCCCTCCAGGCGCGGTGCGACGCGCTCGGTGGCGAAGAAGCCGGGGGCGATGGAGGCGACGGCGATTCCGTACGGGGCGAGGGAGACCGCGAGGGATTGGCCCAGGGCGTGAACGGCGGCTTTCGTGGCCGCGTAGGCCGGGTGGTCGGGCTCGCCTCGGAAAGCGCCGCGGGAGCCGACGTTGACGATTCGGCCTCCCGTGCCCTGCTCGATCATGAGCCGGGCGGCGAGGTGACTCAGGTTCGCCGTGGCGAGGAGGTTCACCGCCACGTGCTGTTGCCAGACCGCCGCCCACTCCTCGTACGGGGTCTCCGCCAGCGGGTGACGGATGTTGACCGCCGCGTTGTTCACCAGCACGTCGATCCCGCCGAGTGCCTCCGAGGCCATGTCGACCACCGCGGCCACTCCGTTCGGCCTCGTCAGGTCGCCGCCGACCAGCACATGCCCCGTACCGGCAAGGGACTCCAGGGTCAGTCGCGCGTCGTCGACGCGCGAGCCGAAGTGGACGGCCACCCGGTCCCCGTTGGCCGCGAACGTCTGAGCCACCGCGCGCCCGAGCCCACGGGACGCACCACTCACCAGGACGCGCCTGCCCGACGGAGGCAGATTCATGAAGTTTCCTTTCGAACGGCGACGAAGAGCGGAGACCGCGAGGCCTCTGGTGCTCCACTGAGCACTTGGTCCGACGTTCCGCACGGCGGTCACCATGCAGCCGACCGCGACGTAGATCGTCGAGCGCCAGCGTAGGAGATCCACGGACCGCTTCAGTGGCACGCGCGCGTCAACGGGCGCCTTGCCGCCAGGGGTTTACGGGCGCCGGTGGCCGAATCTCTGCCAGTGCTTCGCGGTAGTGCGACCACGGTGACGGGGCGGCTGCTTCTTGCCCCCGCCCACCTTCGCGAGTCGTTGCTACCGCTCAGGCACGGCACCAACGGCCACCGGGACGGCCTGAACCCGATGTCGTCCTCGCCGAGTTCGGGAGGGGCGCGGTGGACCCGAAAGCGTGAGCTTCGATGTCCCGTTGCCCGTTGCCCGTTGCCCGTTGCCCGTTGCCCGTTGCCCGTTGCCCACGCTGCGCCCGTTGTCCGTTGTCCGTGGACGCCCTGGGCGGGGGAGGTCGTGTCGCGGACGGCGAGGCGAGGCGAGGTGACTTACACGCCCTTCAAAGCCTCGATCACGTGGTGCAGTTCCTCAGGCATCACCGCGATAAGGACCTTGCCGTCGGCCGATCCGCATTCCACGATTCGGGACCTCGGGTTGATGACGACTGCCTCCAGGAACGAGGGCGAGCGCGTCCCTGTGTGATGCAGGTCGACGGACAGAGCGGACTCCTGCTTCCCCGAGAAACCCCTCCACACGAGGGGTCCGGAGCCGTCGATGAGCAGGCGCCCTGCCCTCCAGCGAGAGCCCTGAGCAGGGCACTTGAGCATGCAAGGGACTGCGGCCGGCTCCCCGGCTGCCATCGCGGAAGTCCTCCGCTTCCGCCTCCTGTCGATGAGCCATCCAACAACTGCTGTGGACGCCACAAGGAACGCTAGTTCGATCACTCTCACATTCAAGCAGGCGGAGAAGGCGGGCGGGCGGAGTCGCCATCCCGAGGTGCGCCGGTCGGTCCCCCGGGGGACCGGTGAGGGCGGCGAGGACCCAGGCCGCCTGGCGGCAGCTGATCGGGGAGTCACCGCCGAAGCCCTGCACCGGGATGAGGGTTCGGTCAGCGGGAAGGCTTCACGACGGCCGAAGTGGCCGCGCGGAAGGACTCCGTCGCGTCGAAGTGGGCGCGGAGGAAGCCGGGCTTCAGTGCGGCGATGTCGGCGGAGAAGGCATAGTCCTGGCCGGACCAGTAGGCCTCGACGGTGGTGATGTCCGTCCAGGACGCGCCGTCACGGGAGTACTGGACGCGCACCGGGATGGTGGCGGGAGTCCAGCCGTCGAGGAAGTTCATCCCGCCGTCGACGTGGGCGCCGCCGTGGCTGTCCGTGCGGGTCGCGGAGAAGCGGGTGAAGGTCGAGGAGCGCAGGACGCGCACCCTGGGGCTCTGGGTGGAGACTGCGGCGACGAACGGGTCGTCGCTGATGGTCGACAGACGGAAGGCACCGGTCTCCCATGGGGCGTGCGTGAAGGTGACCTCGCCGTTCGGGCCGGTGGTGAACTGGCCGACACTCCAGAACTGGCCGCCGGAGGAAGGCTCGAAGACGACCCCGCCGCTCTGGCCCGCGAACGGCATCCAGCCCTGCGGGGATTCCCGCTCCAGAACCGCGGTGAGCGTGACTTCCTGTCCGAAGTCGACCGTCAGCCCCTCCTCGGGGCTCTGAACGACCCAGCGCGTCGCGACCTGCCGGACGTCGACCGACATCGCGGCGGACTCGCCGTACAGCACGCCGGGGTGCTCGTTCGTGAAGCGGTAGACGGCCTGGATCTGCGTGGCGGAGTTCACGGTGACGGTGGTGGAGAAGCGCCCTTCCGCGTCGGTACGGGCATGGGCGTCGGTGAGGTAGTCCACGTCCACGTCGACCGGGTGGTCCGCCAGCGGCTCAAGCGCCCGCGTGTCCGGACGCCGTCCCTTCAGGACACCGTCCACGTGCACCTGCCGGTGGTCGATGTCGACCTCGGCGCGATCGGTCCGCACGTCCTCGAAAACGGCCTGGACGTAGTAGGCCAGGGTGCCGGCGGAGCCGTCCTCGCCGCGATCGCCGTCGGCGTCCACGGCCTCGACGCGTACGGTGTAACTGCCGTACGCGGGCAGGGTCAGCGGTCGTGTGGTCCGCCACACACCGTCCTCCGCGGTGCCGGAGCTGAGAGCGAAGGCGTCGTTCTCCACCACGGCCACCTCCTGCTGTGTGACGGGGGAGACGATGTGCGCCCTGATCTCCGTGACGGCGCTGTCCGAGCCGATCGAGACCTGAAGCGTGCCGAGGTCGTCCGACACGCTCGACGCCCAACGGATGGCGGGCGCCTGCCCCTCCACGGCGTAAGCGGCCGGAATGCCGGCCGCCAGGAACGCCGCCGTGCCCGCAGCGGCCAGCGCCGCCCTTGTTTTGAACATGAGGTCCCCCCAGGGATGTATACGGTGTGCCGTCGTCTGCCCGGCCGTTTGCCGGCCGGCTCTGCGACGTCCTCGTGTTCTATCGCATGAGCTTGACGTCGAACGAGTGGATTTCCCTCCGGTGCGGAAGGAGTCGGACGTCGGTTAGAGGCGTTGTCCAGCAGCGTTGGTGTGCTGCTTCAGCCGGCACTGGCTGGGTGGCGCCGGTGCCTGAGGTGGCCTGACCGACCCGGTCGCGACCCGGTCGCGACGCGACGAGCCTCAGCCCGTCGGCCGCCCCGCGATGCCGTCCAGGGCTCGGTCGAGCCCCCACGCGTACTGCTCGTCGGAGACGAACCGCGCGATCGTGTCGGCCGCTTGGGCCGTACGCGGGTAGTGGTCGGCGGGGATGGAGCGGAGTTGCTCGCGGCGGAGGGCGACTCGCTCGGCGATGGGTGGGGCGGGTGCGGGGGAGGGGAGTTCGGCGGCTTCCAGGGCGATGGCTCCGAGGACCTGGACGATCAGGAGGTACGAGGCACGGGCTGCTTCCGTCGGGTCGAGGCCGGTGTCTGCGAGGACGGTGAGGAGGGCTTCGCCGAGTGCGAGGGCGTTGGGGCCGTCCATGGGGCCGGAGAGCAGGAGGTGGACGGCTCCCGGGTGGGCGAGCAGGCGGTGGCGCAGGTCGGCGGCGAGTGCGTGGATGCGGTCCCGCCAGGGGGTGTCGGGGGAGGCGAGTGCCGTGAGGTCGGTTTGGCCGAGGAGGTGCTCGACGACCGCGCGGACCACCGCGGCGCGGTCCGGGAAGTAGGTGTAGACGGCGTTGGGCGCGAGTCCCAGCTCGGCGGCGATGCCTCGGATGCTCACCGCGTCGGCGCCGCGGGTGCCGAGCAGCCGTATGGCGGCCGCGACGACCTCCTCCTCGCGGACTGCCCGCTTTCGGCCCCGCTTCGCCGGTGGCGTGTCCTGTGTCATGCGTACGGCCTCCTCACGCGTCCTGACTCGAAACCTTGACGAGCCATTTTTGCACGACGTACATTAATTGCACACCGTACAGAAATTGGAGGCGATCCTCATGCGTGTCCCCGTCCCTGTCCGTGGCCTCAGCGGCCACGCCCGGCGTGAGTGGATTCGGTGGACGGCCGGCTTCCTGGCGTTCCCCGTCGCCGGACTGGCCGGTCGCGCGGCGGCCGGTCCGGTCGACGACACGATGAGCGCCCTGGTGGGCGGGGTCGTGACCGGGGCGGTGATCGGCGCCGGGCAGGCGCTCGTCTCCTCCGGTCGGCTGAGCCTGCCGCGCTGGTCCGCGGCCACCGCGGCGGGCAGTGGCCTCGGGCTCCTGCTCGGCGCCGCGCTGGTCGGCTACCGCACCGATCTCGGCTCGCTGGCGCTGATGGGCGCGATCGAGGGCGTCCTGCTCGGTGCGGCTCAGGCCTGGGCCCTGCCGAGCGCCACCCGTCTGCCGTGGCTCTGGGCTTTGGCGATGCCAGCCCTGTGGGCGGCAGGCTGGACGGTGACCACCCTCGCCGGAGTCGGGGTGGAGGCGCGGTTCACCGTCTTCGGCGCCACCGGCGCCCTCACCTTCTCCGCCCTCTCCGGCGTCCTGCTCCACGGGCTCCTGCCCGCCACCACCCCCACCCGGACCCCCGGCTCGGGTCCCCTCAGCGAGGTCGGCGCATGAAGAAGACCACCACTCCCCGTCACGTGATCTTCGGTTCCGGCGCCGTGGGCACGGCAGTCGCCGAGGCGCTGGTGCGCCAGGGAGAGTCCGTCCGGATGGTCAACCGGTCCGGACGCGCCGACGTCCCCGACGGCGTAGAGGTGGCCGCGGGCGATGCGACCGATCCCGCGTTCACCACCGCCGTCGCCGCCGGTGCGGCCGTCGTCTACCAGGCGCTCAACCCGCCGTACCACCGCTGGCAGCAGGAGTTCCCCGCACTCCAGGCCGGTGTCCTCGCCGCGGCCGAGGCGGCCGGCGCCCGCATGGTCTCGATGGACAACGTCTACAGCTACGGGCCGCCCGCCGGCCGACCGTTCACCGAGGAGACCCCCGACGCCGCGACCACCCGCAAGGGCCGGCTCCGGGGCCGGATGGCCCAGGACCTGCTCGCCGCACACAAGGCCGGGCGCGTGGAAGTGGCGATCGGCCGCGCCTCCGACTACTTCGGACCGCGCGGCGGCGCCCAGTCCAACCTCGGCGACCTGGTCTTCCCGGCCCTCCTGGCCGGCCGTGCCGCCACCGTCCTCGGCGACCCCGACCAGCCCCACACGTACACCTTCATCCCCGACATCGGGGAGTCCCTCGCCCTCCTCGGCCACCACCCCGACGCCCCCGGCCGCATCTGGCACCTCCCCAACGACCCGCACACCCGCACCACCCGCGAGCTCGTCGACCTGGCCCACCGCACGACCGGCCGCCACGGCACCGCCCGGCTGCGCCGCATGCCCTCGTTCGCGCTGTACGCGATCGGCGCCGTGAACCGCACGGTGCGCGAACTCATCGAGATGCAGTACGAGTTCGCCGAGCCCTTCGTCGTCGACTCCACCCTCATCCGGGACCGCCTGGGTGCCGTCGCCACCCCATCGGAGGAGGCGCTGGAGCGGACGGTGGCGGCCTACCGAGCGCTGGGGAAGTGACCCCTCGGGGCGCCCGCCCCGTCTGAGCCGCGCGCGGGCCTTGTGTTGGTCGGACGGAGGTGACCGGCGGTAGGGGGCGCGTACCAGCCAGAGTCACAGAAGTATCCGGACGCTCACCGCTTCAGGACATGTCTTGACTGAATTTTCGGTTAACGCAAGTATGTGCGGCGCACCACGCCACGCCACCTCCCCACCCCCTCCAGGGAGCGTTCCATGAACATGCCTGAAACCTCCAGGCGCAACCTGCTCAAGTTCGGCGCCGCAGCCGTCCCCGCCCTGGCGCTCGGCTGCCTCCTCCCCGGCACCGCGCGTGCCGCCACCAGCCCCACCGGGGTGCAGCTGCGGATGCCGGCCGAGGACGGCAAGCACGTACGCACCTTCATGGCCTGGCCCGCGCTGTCAGCGGTCTGGGGCAACGGCCTGTCCGGTGTCCGCAACGACATCGCCGAGGTGGCCTACCAGATCTCCCGGTACGAACCCGTGGTCATGCTGGCCCGCGCCGGGCAGGCGGCCGGCGCCCGGTACGCCTGCGGCAACGGCGCGTACT
Source organism: Streptomyces sp. LMG1-1-1.1 (assembly GCF_040815545.1). NCBI lineage: Bacteria > Bacillati > Actinomycetota > Actinomycetes > Kitasatosporales > Streptomycetaceae > Streptomyces > Streptomyces sp. LMG1-1-1.1. Next base: position 20,601 of record NZ_JBFPNH010000034.1, read on the forward strand.
ACAGCATCACCGTCCTGGAGATCGCCAACGACGACCTGTGGATCCGTGACTTCGGCCCGACGTTCCTCACCGGTCCCGGCGTGGTAGCCGGCCTCGACACCAACTTCAACGGCTGGGGCAAGACGGGCACCACCTACTACCAGCCCTTCGCCAACGACGCCGCCGTGGCCGCGACGCTGCTCGACTACTACGGCGTCGACCGCGTACAAGCATCCTTCGTCGGCGAGGGCGGCTCGCTCGAGGTCGACGGCGAGGGCACCCTTCTCGCCACCGTCAGCTCCCTGGTCAACCCCAACCGCAACCCGGGGAAGTCCCAGGCCCAGGTCGAGCAGGACCTCAAGTCGTCCGTCGGCGTCGACAAGGTCATCTGGGTACCCGGCCTGGCCGGCCAGGACATCACCGACTGCCACATCGACTGCCTCGCCCGCTTCATCGCACCCGGCAAGGTCATGCTGGACAAGCCCGGCCCCGGCGTCAGCGCCCAGTGGCGCGCCGTGTACGACGAGACCAAGCGGATCCTGCAAAGCGCCACCGACGCCAAGGGCCGCCCGCTCACCATCACCGAGCTCCCCGGCCCCGACCGCAATCGGATTCGCGGCACGGGCAACGACTTCCTCTCCAGCTACACCAACTACTACACCGCCAACGGCGCCGTCTTCGTGCCCCAGTTCGGTGACAGCGTCTCCGACGGCGTGGCCTACACCGTGCTCCAGGGCGCCTACCCGACCCGCGACATCGTCCAGATCAACATCGACAACATCGCCAGCGGCGGTGGCGGCATCCACTGCGCCACCCAGTCCCAGCCGGTGGTGCCGCCGGCCGCCTGACCAGGCCATTCCATCACGGGCGGAGTGGCGGGCCGCCGCCGGCACTCCGTCCTCCCGGCTACCGCGTTGCGTACACGGCAACTTGAGTCTGCCGCCGCCAAGCCACGTGAGCCCGCTCGGGCCAGGATCGGTTACCTGAGGTGTGCGGTGTGCGCAGGCAGTTCCACTGCCTTGGCTGAAGTTTCAGTCAAGACATTCGGGTGGCACGCAACACCTCAGAGACCTCCAGACGAAACAGGCGCGAGCTGGGTGCCTTGGCCCAGCCCGAGGAGTACGCGGCGGCATGTCGATCAGCTCGTGAGCGGCTAGGCACCCCACCTCCGTCTACGGTCTGGGCATGGGCACATCTGAGGACCCGGACAGCCGGATCAGCTCCAGGATCCACCGGTTCACGAAGGAGAACCTGCTGGTCGTGACGGTGCTCTTCTTGTCCAGCATCGTCACCGCGGTCAGCACCCTGGGAACCGCGTACGGCGTGCTGATCAAGCCCTGGCAGGACTGGCGCCCCGCGGAGTACCGGATACTGCGGGAACTCCGCGGCGGCCACACTCTCGAACGCTTCACCGAGAAACTCGGTACCGCCTCGTACCGGGAACCCCTCGAAGTCCCGGACGCGCCGAGCGGCGGGACGTACACCAAGTACGTGTTCCGCCCCCGGGAGGACTACCGGGTCGAAGTCGTCGCCGACCAGCATGGCGACACGAAGGTCTACACGGTGACCTCGTGCCGGCCCGACTTCCGCCCCACCTTCGAGCGCGTGACGGCTCCGGGCACGACGCTCAAGGTCACACTCGGCGCATCACGGCTGAGCGACGCGGACACCGGCATCAAGGTGTGGATCACCCGGGCGGGCAAGCTTCAGGGCGTCGCCTACCAATCACAGGACACCCTGGAAGAGGGCGGCTTCCGGGAATACGCGTGGGGCGCCAACGACGTCTGCCCGATCTCGTCGCCCGCAGAGGCGGCCGAGACCAAAGGCCTGTGGCAATCCTGGGAGAGTTGGCACCAGTCGCAACGCCGCGACGAGTGGTTCGTCGTCACAGCGGAGCACCCGGACGCGCGGGCCCGGGAACTGATGGGTCGGTCAGCCGTCAACGTATACGTCGAAACGGCTCAGAACGAACCCCTTGCTTGGTACTACAAAGGCCAGTTGGGTGTAACCCGAGTCTTCGCGGACTGACGGAAGCGCCGGCTGCGCTCGGCCGAGTTACGGCGAGGCCGGCGACGGCCGCTCGGTGGAGGTCTGCTCCTGTTCCCTGGGGGCAGGCAGCCCGGCTCATGTTCCAGACGCCGTGTAGGAGACGGTCCTGACCGTGCACCGTGCTGCCCGCTCACAGGCGACGGCAGGTGTACGGGCGCGCCTGAACCCTTCCCGTGGGGAGCCGGGAAGGGGCCGGCGCGGCCCCGCCCGCCCGGCGGCAGGTGGGACCAGCATGCGATCCCTCTCCGGGACTGGCCTGTCTGCGAGGACCGCGTACCGACACACTGCCACCGGCCTCCCGTGCGCAACAGGGTCGTGCACGAAAAGAACCATCGACATATGCGCCTGCCCCGCATGCAGGCGGAACACCCCCGTTGTGCGCCATGATGGCGGCCATGGATACGCACACGTCTGACTGGGTGACTCTCTTCTCATTCGAGAACGTCGCCGGCTGCCCGAGGCCCGGTCGGCTGATGTCGGTTTGACTGCGTGACAGGGGGATCGACTGGTACCCCTTCGCCGAGCAGGACGTTCGGATCGACCACATGTGCGGGATGCGCTCCGACGGTCACTGGCACGGCACGATAGCCGTCAGCGTGCGCGCGAACGTCTTGCGACGACTCGGCCTCCACCCCGAGCAGCGGACATCGGCGCCGGCCGACCCGTTGCCACCCACGTGGTGGGGTCCATGGGCGCGGTGAGTGGCGTTTTCGCTCCGTAAGGCGATCGGGAGATCGGGCGAGCGGGAGCAGCGCCGCCGTACGCACCTTGGCCCAGGGCCCCAAACTGCTTGCCATCACGGGGTTCGGCACCGCGGCCTACCGCGGCGCGGGTGACTGCGCCGGACGAGTCATGGAAGTCGTCGAACACGTCCCCCCGGACCAAGGCCCCCTCCGGCTGAACGACACGTACGAGCGCGACGAAGCCGGCCAAGCCGCCTATCTGAGCGGACTGCTGGAGATGGTCAAGGCCGAGGGCGTGACGGCGCGTTCGTGTTCTTCTTCGCCTGCCCGCCTGCCCGCCTGCCCGCCTGCCCGCCTGCCCGCCTGCCCGCCTGCCCGCACCGCCCGGACGGCGACCCCAGAGATGACTTGGACCGGGCGGGCCTGCCTCAGGCGGGGTAGGTGATCGAGCCCAGAGGCGGGCAGCGGGTGAGCTGGGTGTCGGCGCCGGGGCGCTCGACGAAGGCCCGGGCGTGGGCGGCGCGTTGGCGCTGGGAGTCCAGTGCGTCGGCGTGCCAGGCATCGCGCGTCGCGCGGGTGTAGTCCCAGGAGTCGTCGATGAGGCTGAGGCTGGTATTGCCTGAGCTGCGCTGGAACTCCATCTTCAGGGCGGCCTGTTGGAACGCGGTCTGGGTCGCGGCGAGATCGATGCGGGAGATCAGGAGGCCGAGCGTGTTCGGCTCGCGGGTCGGCATGGGGGCCTGCGGGAGCAGCGACACCCCGGTGTCGAGGCGGCCGAGGTTGTCGAGGGTCGCTTGCTGGGATTCCTGCACCGTGAGTTGTATCTCCTGGTGCAACCAGAAGAGCTCGTCGAGGTCTGCCGCGGTGATGCGCATCCGCTGGTAGAGAGCTTGGAAGCGGGGATCGCTGTGCAGCGGCCGTATGAAGGCGGAGTGGAGCGCCACGCAGTCGTTGAAACCGCCGGTCACCGCGGCGTCGAGATGGAAGATCGCCTGGTTGACGTCTCTGCGCGCGATGGCCAGAGCGCCGAGACTCGAGTGGCCCGCGGCGGCCAGCCACGCGCCCTCGGGACCGAGCGCCGTCGCGCGCGCGACGACGTCACGGAAGGCCGTGGCGGTGTCCATACGCTGACGGGCACCGAGGAACTCGCGCGGCGAGAAGGAAATGTCCTGCCCGGGCACCATGGCGTCGGGCCCATGGGTCAGGATCGCGACGGCCAGTTCGTGCACGCGCGTTGCCAGTGAGTTGACGGTGTCGACCATGGATCTCCTCGGACCTCAGTGGTGCGGAGCGTACGGATGTTGAGTCTGTGTCAGCCCCCATGGGGATGACAACCTTCCGCATCGCGCCTCCCACCTGCCCTCGGCCGTGCGACGGCCTCGCCGGCCCCCCCGCCCGGCAGCGCGCCCGCATCGGGGACGGGGTACCGGCGTCGCGGGTGCGTCCCGTGATCTGATCCCGGAGCGCTCTGCGAGGCGTACGACCGGACCCTGGCGTAGTCGACCGGACTCGCCGTCACGGATGCCTACCCGTCACGGATGCCTACCACATCACAGGTACGTACCCGCCCCAGGTACCTACCCGTCTAAGGTACCTACTAGGTGCCATCGACCGTATGCCGTCCTTGAACGTCACCTTCACCGACGAGGAGCTGGAGGAGGTCCGCGCCGCTGCGGCCGCTGAAGGCAAGTCCCTCAAGCAGTACGTCCATGACCTGTCGCTGCGCGAGCGTCGGCGCCGCCAGTTCGTCCGGTACGCGGTTTCTTGGGGCGAGGCGCACCGGAACGAGTTCGACGACGCGTTCCCCGACGAGGCCCCGCCCGCTTCCGGTGACCGCGGGGCGGACGCTGCCTGATGATTCTGCACATCGACGTCTCCTGGCTCTTGGACGTCCAGGAGCAGGCCGTTCTGGAAGACGTCAGCGTCGCCGACTACTCCGCACTCGTCGCCGCCGTCGCCCGCCACAAGACCCGCATCCCACGCCCGGCCACCGCCGAGCCCGACCCGGCCTGGCGAGCCGCCGCCCTCCTGCACACCCTCATCAGGCTGCAGCCGCTGCCTCACCGCAACAGCCTCTACGCCTGCCAGGTCACCGCCGCCTACATGCAGGCCTCGGGCGAGGGCATCGACCCGCCGTACGGTGCCATGGTCGAGCTCGTCCGCGACATCCAGGCCGGCAAGGCACACGTATACGAGGCCGCCGACCGCATCCGGACCTGGCGACTCTGACCTCGGACGACATCGAGCCAGCCCGCTTACCCCGAGGCTCCATGCGGCGCACGCGAGTGCGGACAGCCCGTCCTGGACTGCCCGCAGGCCGGACTACGCCAACATCCGAAGGGGTCGTGGCATCGCCGTCCGTCCGGAAAGCGATGCCACGGCCCCTCCCTTCACGCCCCGGCGCTCCCACTGACGCGCTCGACCGGGATCCACAGCTGGGAGTCCGTGTCCTCACCGATGTCCACCGGCTGCGTCCGCAGCAGCTCCGGACCCGGACGGCTCGCGTACGGGTTCGAGGGGAACCACTGAGTGAACACGTCCCGCCACAACTCCTGGAGGGCGCTCGGATAGGGGCCGTGGTTGTCGAAGACCGCCCACGTGCCGGCCGGCACGTCGAGAGCGTCGAGTTCCTCCGCGGCCGCCTCGGGGCCGGTGACCACTCCGATCCAGTAGTCCACCTCCGCGCCCTCCTCGCGGCTGTCGGTCAGGTGCGTCACCGCCGACAGGACACCCTTCGGCTCACCGTCGGCCAGCTCCTTCATCCGCACGATCGCCTGCGCGTCCAGGCTCTCCACATGTGCCGCGGCGGCCGCATTGACCCCCTCGTGCACGAGGGGGACCCGCGCCTTCCTGCCGACGACGCGAAACGCCTCCTTCTCGACGATCCGGTACCGCATGGTCGTACTCCCTTCGACGACGACACGGAAGGACATGCGCGGCTGCGCCGTAAGCGTCGCACCCGTGCGCCGGGCCTCGCCCGGCCCGATGCCGTGCACCGACCGGAACGCCCGGGCGAACGCCTCGCCCGACCCGTACCCGTACCGCACGGCCACATCGAGCAGCGTCCGCTCCCCGCCCAGCACCTCGGCCCCGGCCAACGTCATGCGCCGACGCCGCACGTACACGGAGAGCGGCATCCCGGCGAGCGCCGAGAACAGGCGCCGGAAGTGGTACTCCGACGTCATCGCGATCCGGGCCACCTCGGCGACCTCGACCTCCCGACCGTCCTCTGCGGCGAGACACCGCTCGACATGGTCGAGCGCCTGGTTGAGCTGCTCCAGCACGGTTCCGCGTCCTTCCTTCTGATGCCTCCACCGTAGGAACCCCCACCCTCCCAGGACCCGACGATCCGTGCCCGGAACGATCGGGTACCCGACCGCGTCAAGCCCGCCGAGGGAAGGGCCGGCGTCAGTGCGCGTCCGGTACGGGCACACGCATCCCGCCCCTGACCAATGACCGTCTACGCCAGCGGCTCCACGCGGCCGAGCACTTCCGCGAGCGGTGCACCGGTCCGCGCGGCCGCGATGCGGCGGGCGCGCAGCTGAGCACGGGTGCGGGGGCGGAACTTCGGTTCCCGCCCGCAGCCACAAGACTCGAAGCCCTCGTAGCGCAGCCCGGCACCGAGCACCGCGGCGACCACCGACCACGCCTTCCGATTGCTCCGGCGGGGCGCCGCGAAGTCATGGCCGGCACACAACATCGGCACGGCACAGCGCGGGCAGATCTGCTTGGTGCCGGGATGCCGTTTGAAACTGACCCGGCACGACACACATGCGTAGTGCAGCTTGTAGTGGACGAACGCGTAGGTGCACATGGGCCCGACCGTACCGTCCCCACGGCCGTCTTCATCGGCGCGATCCTGGTGCTGATAGTCGCCTGACTCTCGCGCGGCGCACCCGTCTCCACCGAGGCCTCAGCCGGGCACGCTTCCGCCCTGGCGGACGACGCCACCACTGTCGGCGCGTTGCTCCCGCTGAAGGAAGTTCGCTTCGGGTTGCTCGGCGCGCACCGGTGTCCAGGGCCTGTGGTGAAAGTGGCGTCGTCAGTCGCCGTTGAAGACGAGATACCGGTGGGCCTTGCGCTCGACTTGAGCGGTCAGCGCAAGGATCTTGTGCATCGCCTCGGCTTCTTCGGCGGCTGAGCCGTTCGCCAAGGCCCGGAGTTCCGGGATGAGGACTCTGAGCTGCGATCGGTTGAACACGGTGTCGTCGCAGGGATCGACGTATCCGAGCATGGGCAGGTTCTGGCTCGCCGCCCGTCTGCACAGGTCAGCGATGCATGGATGTACGTACGTGGTCGACCGCGCCTGTGAATGTCCGCACCTGAACGCTGATCCCCATGGGGGCACGCTACTGCTCGACAGTTGGTGCCACCGAAGCATTTACAGAGGTCAGAGCCATTCGTTGATGGCTGTGATCAGCACGGTCGCTTCGTAGCGGACGGCGAGTTTGTCGTACCGCGAGGCGACGGCCCGGTGGTGATTGAGCCGGTTGATCCCGCACTCGACCGCGTGCCGCTGCTTGTAGTCGTCCTTGTCGAACGTCGGCGGCCGCCCGCCACGCGATCCACGCTTGAGGCGGTTGCGGACCCGGTCCGCCGGAACCGGGATGGTGGCCTTGCTCCCGCGTCTGCGCAGGTAGAAGCGATTACGGCGGGAGCCGAACGCCTTGTCGGCCCGGACTCGGTCCGGGCGCTTGCGTGACTTACCGAGACCCAGTCGAGGAACCCGGATGGTTTCCAGGACCGGCTCGAACTGCGGGGAGTCGCCCCGCTGCCCGGCCGTGATCACGACGGACAGGGGCTTCTGCCCCTGCTCGACCGCGCGGTGGATCTTGCTGGTCAGCCCGCCGCGGGAGCGTCCGAGGCCGTGGTCGGTCGGCTCGACGAAGATCCCGCCGGGCGGTTCCTTCCGGAGATCCCCTCTTTCGCCGCTGTGGCGGCGTGCTGATGGGCCCGGCAGACGATGGAGCCGACGTTCACGTCCCAGGTGATCAGACCCTTCGCGTCGACCTCGGCCTGGAGTTGGGTCGGGATGCGGGTCCAGGTGCCGACCCGCTGCCAATGCCGGAACAGGTCATAGACTCGGTCCCACGGCCCATTATCGCTCGGGCACATCCCGCCAGGGAGCACCGGTCCGGGTCCGCCACCGTGTGCCGTCTATCAGCCGCCGCCGCGTCCACACCTGCGGCCGACCCGGCTTGACGCCTCGCGGCAGCAGCGACTCAAGCCGGGCCCACTGGCCGTTCGTCAGATCCCCACGCCCCACAGCTCTACATCGTCCAGTTCGCCACCATGGAGCTTGTGGCCTTGTCCGCGAACACCTCGTTCGGCGGCCTGCCCGTCCTGCTGAAGCTGCCCGCCCGCGACGACTACGTCCCGCACGTGTTCGGCCTCAAGGCCGACCGGCACGTGCACCGGCACGGGGTGGTCTGGCTGGCCGTGGTGTCGGCGGCGCTGCTGGATCGGCGAAAAAAACGCCTGGGTATCGGTCGGATCCCCGAGCCTCCGCACCGCGAGTGCTCGCTCGTCTTCGTGCCGGTCTCCTCGCTCACCCGCCTCACCAGCGAGGCGAGGCCCCCACCGCCGCCGTCTCCCTCGGCGACAAGGTCCGCGCCGTCACCGTCTGCCACCCGGACGTCGAGGACCTGGCGGTCGGCGAGGCCCTGGTGCGCGGCTGGGCCCTGTGGCACCCCGGTGTATCCCTCGTCCGGCTCCCCTCCGCCCGGCGCTCGCTAGGCCGGCCGGTCACCGCGTACGTACGCGCATGGCGCGACACCGAAGCCACCACGCGGTTCACCGTGCTCGTTGGCGAGGCTGTCGCTGGCATCGATTTGGACGGCTACGAGGCGCCTTCAGCGGCCTGTCGGCCTTTCGGGGGCCGTGGGCCGGCCCAGATACCAGACGGGTCCCGGGTCCGGGACGGGCAAGTGCTGGAAATCCAGCCGGTCGTAGAACGCGCGTGCCGCCGTGTTCGTACGGACCATGCACAGGTGCACAGCGGGAACGCCGTGTTCGTGCAACGCCGTGAGCAGCGTGTTCATCAAGGAACGGCCGAATCCGCGGCCTTGCCACCCGGGCAGCAGATCGATGTGCAGGTGCGCGGGGTACGGGGCGAGCTCGTCGAGGATCATGCGTTCGGGTGTGTGCAGGAGCCCCGCCATCACGGCGGCCGCGTCGTCGGAGGCCGGGTCGGGCGCCGGGAAGCGCTCCGCGACCAGGGGTAGCCACTCGGTACGGAACCGCTGCGCGAAGTCGGCGGTGTCGGGTGCGCCGAGGACATAGCCGACGGCGCTGCCGGCTCCGTCGTCCAGTACGAAGGCGAAGTCCGGCTCCAGCTGCACGTACGGGTAGGCGAAGATCGTCGGCATCAGTTCCGGATTCGGGTAGATCGCGGAGGAGTCCTTGCCCTCGTGGGCCGTCTTCACGCAGATCTCGGCGAGTTCGGCACGGTCGGAGCTGCGGTAGCGGCGGACGAACGGTTCAGTCTGCATGTCCGGGGACGATCCCACACTGGGAGCGCTCCCGCACCACTTTTTCATGGCCGGAGAAGGAGGCTGGGCCGCCTTGCCGGACAGCACCAGCCGAGCCCCAACCAGGTACTTACATAAGGCGATTGAGTACGCGCACTCATGCTGGGACTGCGCCGTGGCCCGAGGATCGGGAAAACACCCCAGACACGAGGAGTCAGCGATGTCCGCCATCCGCCCGACCGCCAGTCCCTCGTCGGACGCGCAGCCGACACCCTGGTTCGAGGAGTCGATCCCAGGGTTCGCCCAGCCGGCCGCCGGTCGCCGACTGCCGGCCGTCCTCGCGCTCGCCGTCGTCGTGGCGCTCGTCGTGTCGGCGATCGGCGCGGCCGACCCGACCACCTGGCTGCTGGAGACGGTGTGGGTGATGCTGGGCCTGCCGTTGGTGGTGCTGCTGCGAAAGCGGTTCCCACTGAGCGGGCTGCTGTGCGGCCTGTTGGCCGTGCACGCGATGGTCCTCATCGTGGGTGGGCACTACACGTACGCGGAGGTGCCGGCCGGCGACTGGGTGCGTGACTGGTGGGGTCTGGAGCGCAACCCGTACGACCGTTTCGGTCACCTGATGCAGGGCTTCGTTCCGGCGATCCTGGTACGGGAACTCCTCGTCCGCACCTCACCGTTGCGCGGCAGCCGCTGGCTCGCACCCCTGACCGTCTGCGCCTGCCTCGCCTTCAGCGCCGTCTTCGAGATGTTGGAGTGGCTGGCGGCCGTCACGGGAGGTCAGGCTGCGGACGCGTTCCTGGCCACCCAGGGCGACGTGTGGGACACCCAGTGGGACATGTTCTGCGCTCTGATCGGAGCGGTCTGCTCCCTGCTTCTTCTCAGCCGCCTGCATGATCGGGCTCTCGCGCGTCAGCTCGGCGGCTGAGCAGGCGCAGGAGCGGGAGGGGTCGGTTCACCTGTCGACGAAAGCGCGCGTCCGTCCTGGCCACGCCGACGCCGACGCCGACGCTGACGCCGATGAGATGATGACGCCGACGCCGATGACGCCGATGACGCCGATGACGCCGATGACGCCGATGACGCCGATGACTCCAATGACTCCGGCGACGCCGGCGATCGGGCGGGCGGTGCCCACTCGCATGGTCGTGCTCAGGGTGATGCTCCCCTCGGGGGCGCGCGGCCGGCCGCCTCCTGTTGTCAGCGGCTCCGCGTACGGTCTGCGCATGGTTGATCAACAGAGGACCCCCGCGGCATCGATAGACGACTTCGCGACCTGGGAGCCGGTGCTGGGACTGCTGCTGGCCGAGCAGCGGCGGAGGCACCCGGACGGGCCCGTCCGGGTGGTGGGGCAGATCGGTCGGGGAAGCTGGAGTCTGGATCTGAGGCGACGGATGCCACCGCCCGGCAGGGCCGCTCAAGTCGAGGACATGCAAGAGGAGTTCGACGCGGTGGAGAGGGTGCAGAGCGCGCTCGCGGATGCCGGAGTCGACCAGGTCTCGTTCTCGGCGAACATCCAGCCGAACGGGAAGACCGTGTTGCGTCTGCTGGGGCCAAGCCCTGCCGTGGAACCCGGGCTCGGAACCCCGCACCCGGGGGCGCTCATCCTGGTCGACGGGGCCCTCCCCCAACCGTGGCGCCGTCTGCCCGAGCCGGCCCGCGACGCGGTGGCGGCGCCTTCGGCGGACAGGGAACTGCTGGAGCGGACGCTGCGTGAGCGCTTGCCGGACGCCATCGGTGCGACGGAGGAGGAGATCGCCGCCGCCGAGGCCCGCCTCGGCGTCGTACTCCCCGACGAGCTCAAGGCGCTCTACCGGGTGACCCGGGCACGATGGGACGACCTGGGCGACGACTACGAGGCCGCGCAACGCGCGTATGAAGCGGTCGGCTGCGAACTCCTCGACCTCGACGGCCTGTACGTCGCCGACGCGTCGTCCCGCCCCTGCCGCTGGGAGTTCGCGGCAATGGAGGCGGTCGAAACCCCTCCGCATTCCGAGGTGCAGGGACTCGTCGGCTCACCCGGCTGGATCGCCTTCGGCGACAACGGCGGCGGAGACCGGCTGGCCGTCGACCTGACACCCGGCCCCCGTGGGTACAAGGGGCAGATCGTCATGCTCTCCCACGAAGAGAACGCCGGTGCCGAACTCGTCGCCGACTCCCTCACCGACCTTGTTCTGGGCCGGCTCAGCACGGAGCGGCGCCGCAGGGCGCAGGGGGAGCAGCCCTCCGCCGTGGCCCGTGTCAACGTCGCGAGCTTGAAGAGCGTCCAGGCCGCCGCCCACCCCGGCTTGGAGGTCTTGTCCATCGGCTACTGGGACGGCGCCCCGTTCAGCCTCGCCCCCGTCACCGGGCTGCCCCGTCTACGTACCCTCACCGCCTACCCCGGCACGCTGACCGACCCCCTTGAGATCGCCAAGCTCACCGAGCTGGAGTTCCTGGAGCTCGGCCCGGCAGACTGGCGCGCCCTCCTGGACGCCGGAGCCGTACCGCGCAGCCTGTCGGCCGCGGCCATCGCGGCACTCCGCGACCACGACCCCTTGCCCATCGTGGCCATGGCGAACGAGATCCTCGCCCTCTGGGGCCGGCCTCAGATCATCCAGACCGTGCTCGACGGGGACCTCGCCCCGCTGGCGTAGCCGGTGTGGCAGGCGACGCATCGAGAAGGACGGACGGCACGCGCGGCCGCGGGTGGTCGACCGCAGGCCAGTCGGCTGCGGGCGTCTCGTGGGTGCGGGCAGCGGTGAGGAGTACGGGGAGAAGGAGGGCGCTCCCGGGGTTGCGCAGGCGCGCCCACTTGGGGAACCGCCTGCGCGCCGCTCACACCGGCGAGCCCCTCACGCCTGCCTCTCCCCCTGGAGGGCATCCCGCCACCCGGTGACGCGAAACGCCAAATGCCAAACTTCAAACGCGAAACGCGAAACGCGAAACGCGAAACGCGAAACGCGAAACGGTTCGCCGACTCCGCCGGCGAACCGTCACGGGAGCCCGAGGCTAGCTCAGCGTCTGCACCGCGGCCGCGTCGTACGGCTTGAGCTCGTCGGTCCGCCCCGCGAGGACCTTCGCTGCCCACTCCGGGTCCTGCAGCAGCGCGCGGCCGACGGCGACCATGTCGAACTCGTCGCGCTCGAGGCGGTCGAGGAGCTCGTCGATGCCCTGAACGGGGGCGCCCTTGCCCGCGAAAGCGTGGAGGAAGTCGCCGTCGAGGCCGACCGAGCCGACGGTGATGGTGGGCTTGCCGGTGAGCTTCTTGGTCCAGCCCGCCAGGTTCAGGTCCGAGCCGTCGAACTCGGGTATCCAGTGGCGGCGGGTCGAGGCGTGGAAGGCGTCGACGCCGGCCGCGGCGAGCGGCGCGAGGATCGCGTCCAGCTCCTCGGGAGTCTCGGCGAGCCGCGCGTCGTACGCGTCCTGCTTCCACTGCGAGTAGCGGAAGATCACCGGGAAGTCGGCCGAGACGGTCTCGCGGACTGCGGTCACGATCTCGGCCGCGAACTTCGTACGCGCCACGGGGTCGCCGCCGTAGGCGTCGGTACGGCGGTTCGTCCCGGCCCACAGGAACTGGTCGAGGAGGTAGCCGTGGGCGCCGTGCAGCTCGATGCCGTCGAAGCCGATGCGCTCGGCGGCCGCGGCGGCCTCGGCGAAGGCGCCGATGACGTCGTCCAGGTCGCTCTGCGTCATCGCCTTGCCCGTGCCCTCGGTGCCGTCGGGGCGGATGCCGGAGGGGCCCATGGCCGGGGCGTCCGCGTACGGCGCCTGGCCCTGCTTGCGCACCATGCCGATGTGCCACAGCTGCGGCACGATGGTGCCGCCCGCCGCGTGCACGTCCTCGGCGACCTTCGCCCATCCCGCGAGCTGCTCCTCGCCGTGGAACCGCGGCACTCGGTCGCTCTGCCCGGCCGAGTCGTGGCCGACGTACGTCCCCTCGGTGACGATCAGGCCCACGCCGGCAGCGGCACGGCGGGCGTAGTACGACCGCACGTCCTCGCCGGGGATACCGCCGGGGGAGAACATGCGCGTCATGGGCGCCATGACGATGCGGTTCGGGACGGTCAGTCCGTTCAGCGCGACCGGCCGGGAAAGGATCTCGGCCGCGCGGGAGGCGGGGGACGCGGTGGCGGTCACAGGGACGCTCCTCATGGCTATTACTTGACAACCTTGATGCTTGAGAACTTCATGCAACGAGACGACGGTAAAGGTCGTTACTTGAGGTAGTCAAGTATCTCCGGGTAGAGTGACCCTCATGACAGAAGCTCCCCGCGTCGAAACGGCCCAGCTCATGGAGCTGCTCTCGGTGTCGCTCGGCGTCTACTACGGTGACTTCACCGTCGCGGCGGCGAGCGAAAACCTCACGGCGAGCCAAGGCAAGGCCCTCACCGTGCTCCGCCGAGGCCCCGCAGCCATGCGCGCCCTCGCCGAGACCATGACCTGCGACGCCTCCAACATGACCGGGATCATCGACCGGCTGGAGAAGCGCGGCCTCGTACGCCGCGAGCCCGACCCCTCCGACCGGCGCGTCAAGAACGTCATCCTCACCCCCGAGGGCGAGTGCGTCACCGACGCCATCCGCGCGAAGATGCGCACCACGCACGAGGGCCTGGACAGACTCGACGACGAGGACCGCAGCTCCCTGCACAACCTCCTCGAACGCGTCTTCGCCCCAGTTCCCCCCGCCTCCTGACCCCGGCGAGCCGGCCTTGCCCCTCCGGCTCTGGCCGCCGTGCGTTCCCTCGATGACTTCCGGACGCCGCGACTCCTGGATACGTCAAGGCATTCGCGGCCCCGTCACCCGTTCAGGCGGTAGCTCATGAACCAGTGAGTCTCGAAATAGCGGGCCATGGTGAACGGGTGGTCCGGCTCAGTGAGGATGCGACATACGAACTCCGCCGTCGAGCAGCTGAAGGGGACGAGCTCGCCGTCGAAAGTCTGCACGGCGACGCACCAGCGGTCGGGGTCTCCGTCGTCGATCCGCCAGCAGTACAGGTCCTCGTGCTCGGTCCCCGCCCAGACGAGCAAGCCGTCCTCCTTGAGATCGGTCCACGGTTCCTGGTTCAGACCGAGGTACGCGTCGAACGAGCCCTCCCCGAACGTCTCCACCATGCGCTTGTAGTCGCTCGGAAGCCGCATGCCCACACGCGCCTCGACCTTGCCCCAATCGATGCCCGGGCGTTGCGGCGGCAGCGTGTGGCCGGTGATACCGACAAGCCGCTCAACCCAATCCTCGTCCTGGACACTCCCCGCCGTCGGCGGCACCCGTACCGGCCTCGGCACGGTCGCCAGCACCGGGAGCAGATCCCCCTGCGCATCCTCTGCCGTCCCCGCGCCGATCCACTGCCCTCCATAGGCCCACGCCACTACCGTCTCGCCCCGGCCTTCGAGAACAGTGAGAAGACCCCCGCCACGAGCCTCGTCCACATTCGGTTCCGTGAGCCCGTCCCGGACGAGTGCCAGTGGCACCCCATGGCGGTCGGCCAGCTTCTCGACGAGCGCCTGCGGGTCCACGTCCCATGACAGGTACAGCACACCGCTCGGCTCGGTCAGCCGGGCCAGCAGGTCGTTGAGCATCGGTTGCGTGATCTCCATGGAGTACAGGAAAGCGCACTCCACTGACAAGGCCCCGGGATCCCCCGCTGACTTCAGCTCCCTGGCGGTGCCGGCGCCCCCACAGCGCCCCGCCCGGCTTTCGGAAGCGCGCCGGAGGGGCGCGGATGAACTCCGCGGATGAACTCGGCGGCTGAACTGCAACCCTCCCAGTCGCAAGTTCCTCGCTCGACACCAGGCGGCCCCTACCGGCCGGCCCGACGGGGCCTGGCCCCTGCCTCAACGGAACTCGTGGACCACCTGGATCGCACCGACGATGTGCGCATTGAATTCGTCAAGATCCTCGGCCGGAACCCAGAGTTCGAGGATTGTCCGCCCGCCCGCTTGTTGGACGGGATACCGGCTCAGAAACTCCCAGTCGACCTCAAAGCGAGTGACGAAGCCTGCGCCATCGTGCTTCACGTTCCAATCCCGCGCGATCCTGATCGCATAGTCCTCATTGAGGACCGGGTAGAAGATCGGCTGCTCGGGCAGTCGGGGCGGCCATGCGCGCCAATTCAGGTCCCGAACCAGATCCAGCTCCTTGGGGCCGGTGGGGCGCCACAGGGTCGTCGTTGCTCGCTGGCTGGTCATGTCTGGCGCTTTCGGTAAGTGGGCCGCTGGTACGGCGGGGCCGGAGATCGGACGATACCGGCACCACACACTCGGCATCTACGCAGTTTCCGCGCCTGTCAGACTGCGACGGAGAGCAGGTCCACCACGAAAACGAGGGTCGAGCCCGCCGGGATCAACGGTGAGGGCGACTCCTTGCCGTAGCCGAGTCGCGGGGGAATGATGATCTCGCGCCGACCGCCGACCTTCATGCCCCTCACCCCGCGGTCCCAGCCCTTGATGACCCTGCCACCGCCGACGGCGAACTTGAACGGCTGGCCCCGGTCCCAGGAAGCGTCGAATTCCCTTCCGGACTCGAAGGTGACCCCGACGTAGTGAACCTGGACAACCCTGCCCGGCTTAGCCTCAAGGCCGTCCCCGACGACGAGGTCACGGAATTTCAGCTCGGTGGGAGCGTCACCCTCGGGAAGGACAATCTCGGGCTTCGTCAGTTCACCCATTGCAGCCTCATTCACTCTCCCGCCGGAGGTCCTCGAACGGACCAGCCAGGCGCATGGTCATGGTCACTCCCTTCAGTAGATCATCATGCCGCGGGAAGTGTTGATGCCCCAGGGGCTTGGCGTGACCGGGCGCGCTGCACCAGCGGCTTGCTGCGCCCGCCGTACTCGGTGACGGCGAGCGAGGCCGCCCGTCGTTGGCGGCCGGCGCTGCGCCGCCCCGCGGCGCCGCACCCGCACGTTTCGAGCGGGCGTTCATGTAGGCAAATTTTGACGCGCTCCCGGCCCGCATTGCTGACCGCGAGCCGCACCGCCGACGCGCGGCCTAACGACGAGAATCTCCGGCCGCGTGTAATAGGATCCGCCGCTAGCATCACTCGATCGATCGCTGTTCACCCAATCGATTAGGAGGCCCGATGATCGGCGTACTCGTGACTTTCACGCAGACCGACAAGGTCGATCGTTCAAGTCTCGCAAAGATCGCCGACGAACTCCGCGTACCCTTCGAAGGTATGGCCGGCCTTCGCTTCAAGAGCTTCATGCTCGACGAAGACGGCTTTCAGGCAAAGAACTTCTACGTGTGGGATGACGAGGAGAAGAGCCGCTCCTTCTTCACGGAGGAGCTCGTCGACAAGGTGACGGGGATTTATGGCGCCCCGCCCAAAATTGAATACCTCGAAATCGTGGGATTCGTCGACAACTCTGGCACCTGACCTCAAGGAAACCACCCGAGCCCTCCTACCGTACCTATCGCTCCTCTACGTCGAGGCCCGGCGGGTCGCGGTGGCGGTGCTCGCCGGCGACGGCACGAAGTTCGAGACCTCGGCCTCCAACCACGGAGTGATGTGCGATGGGCGCCGCCTCGGCGGCGCCCCGAAGTCGTACACCCGCAACGACAACCAGGCCCAACAGCTCTGCTTCCCCCCACGACCGACGGCTACAGCCGCATCGGGCTCCGCAACGCCCCACAACAGGTCCTCGACGTCACCGACCGATGGGTATTGCTGGACGGCGGCGACGAGGGTGGGTTGTGCATCCGAGGCTGGGAGTTCGGTCCTGCCACCCTTGCGGCGATATACGGAGCGCATTCCAACCTGGCATCCGTGATGGTCAGTTGGGCTGACAGCGCGATGATGCCCCTGGTAGATGAGTTTTCGGCCAAGAGAACCGTCTCCACCAGAGGTTTCACATGCTCGTCTACCCGTCGGGGATCGACGTGTCGAGTTCCGCTCTGCGCTTCCTGTCCGCTTGGCTGCGTGCCCATCGCCGCCAGCGTGGCACCCGCTGGCGACGGCTGACCACGGGCCGCCAGGCCCTGTTGGCCCTGGCCCACCTACGGTGCGGGCACACCTATGCCCAACTTGCGGCCGGCTTCGGCGTCGGCGCCACCATCGCCTACCGGTACATCGCCGAGGCCGTCGAGGTCCTGGCCGCGCTCGCCCCGGACCTGGCGAGTGCGGTCAAGGCCGTATCCCGCAAGGCGTTCGTGATCCTGCACGGGACACTGTTGGCGATCGACCGGATCGCCGCCGACCGCCCGTTCCATTCCGGGAAGCACAAGAAGCACGGCGTGAACGTGCAGGTCCTCGCCGACCCGTTCGGCCGCCTGCTGTGGGCCTCGCCCGCTCTGCCTGGCGCCGTCCACGACATCAAGGCGGCCCGCAGCCACGGCATCATCGATGCCCTTACCAACGTCGGCCTGGCCTGCTGGGCCGACAAGAGCTACCAGGGCGCCGGCGGCACCGTCCGGGTGCCCTTCCGCGGCCGGTGGGAGCGGCTGTCCACAGGTCAGCAAGCCGCCAACATCGCCCACGCGCGCATCCGGGCCCTGGGCGAGCAGGCCATGGCCACCCTGAAGCCCTGGCGCCTGCTACGCAAACTCCGCTGCAGCACCAATCGCATCACCAGACTCGTCCAGGCCATCCTCACCCTGCACCTGAACTGCACAAACTGGGGTAGGCCGTAGTCCTTCACCACGCCTCGACCGAGGATAGATAAAGACTCCATGAGTCTCGACATCTTCGTGTGCCGGTTCGAGAACGGTGAGCCGACGCCGTTGGACATGAGTGCTGCGCACGAGGTCCTCGCCCCCTACGTGGTGGCACGGGACCCCCGGACGAACTTCCTGCAGGTGCGTACGGCGGAGGGGGAGGAGGCGGATGTGTTCTTCTCCAGCCCGGACAACATCACCTTCAACCGCTTTGGAGGCGGCGGAATCATGGACCTCCTGGCCGTCCTGCTGCGCCGGCTGGACGCCGTGCTCGTCGTCCCGGGCGGACCAACCATGATTCAGCGGGACGAGGAGCGCGACCTTCTGCCTGCCGCTCTCAGGGAAGAGTGGCCCGTCGTCGTGGCCCACACCGGCGCGGAGATTGATCGGACGATCCGTGCTTCCTGAACAAACGGACGAGGGACCCATCCCTGGTGCGGGCCACCGGGAACGGCCTCGTGAAGACCGCGCTGTCCTTCACCACGCCTCGACCTGAGGTTGGAAAGTCCCACGGACTCAGTCCGGTGAACAAGCCATCCAGGACGGCTCCGATGTAGTGATCACAGCCACCGGCCTTGTGATCGCTGCTCTGGCCTGCCCCAACGTCGAGATGATCTCTGCAGCTACGCTTCTCGGGGCAGTCGACAGCGAGCAAGACCGGGGGGGAATCGTGAACCGACCACTGCTGTTCCTCGACGTGGACGGCCCGCTCAACCCTTACGCGGCCAAGCCGGAAAGACGTCCCGAGGGCTACGCGACACTCAGAGTGCCCCGGGTCGGCGGGGCTGATGAGGAGGGTAGAGGCCTCTTGTCTCGCCGGCGCCACCTGCGAGTCTGGCTCAACCCGGAGCACGGACAATGCCTGCTTCGACTTGGCTTTGAGCTTTGCTGGGCCACCACATGGATGGATGACGCCAACCGGTGGATCGCGCCGGTGCTCGGTCTTCCTGAACTTCCGGTTGTCGACTTCGGCGATGCCTTGCTCCAAGAGCGACCTGACGGAGTCCACTGGAAGACCGGTCCGCTGGTGGACTACGCCAACGGCCGCCCTTTCGCCTGGGTGGATGACGAACAGAGCGAGCTGGATCAGGCATACGTGACCGCCCACCATCGAGGGGCCGGACTCCTTCACCACGTCAACCCGCGGTTCGGCCTTCGGGAGAGCGACTTCCGCACGCTCGCCGACTTCGCCCGATCCCTGGACACTCCACGAACCACCGGGTGAGCGCGATCTCGACTCTTCGGGTGGCGTGGCCAGCTCGGAATCACCCACCGCATCGCCCGTAAGGGCTTCGAGTCCCCGCATCGCAGCGGCTGGGCCGTCGCCGGCGGACCATCGCACGCACCCACGGCCTGGCTCGCCGGCTTCCGACACCTCCACCGACGCTACGAACGCAAAGCCGACAGGTTCCTCGCCTTCACCAGCATCGCCTGCACCCTCGTCTGCTACCGCAGACTCACTTCCTGAGCCGCCGGCCCGCTATCGAACGAACGGATTCGCTTTACGAACCCTCGGTAGGTAGCCCCCGCAACGAAGCTCACGCGCCAAATGAGATGACTTCGAATTGTGATCGGCCCTTCAGCCCGCCGCGAACGGCGCACGACGATCATGGGCTGATGAGCAGATATACAGAAGTCATCGTTCTGGCGCGAAGGGCTGAGGAGGTCATGGAACCTCTCACCCGCCCCGACGAGGGCCGGGACTGGTATCAGTGCTTCGCGCGTGTGGACGACGGCGTGTTCGGAGGGCTACACACGCCGTCCGACGAGTGTTACGTGTGGGTTGTCCAGTTCATCCGGCACAACTGGCGCGGGTTGCTGAGTCACCTGGAATCTCTGGCCTGGCCGGATCCGTACTCCGTTCAAGTCCTCGTTCGCGATGAGGACGACGATTGCTTCGGCCTGTGGATGATCTACGACGGCAAACTGGTCGAGGTACCGCTGCCGCGCACCGAACGAGAGCCGTTCTCGGCATCCGTTACCGGGGTGCTCTCTCGGACTGACCGTCACGTCGGCTAGCGCCGCTTCCGGCAACGCTCGCCCTGTTCACGAGCTTGCTGAGGCGTTCGTCCGCGGTGTGATTGGTCTGCCAGGTGATGTAGTGGCGGATCATCCTGCCCTGAGCTTTGTGGGTGGGGTGGTCGGTGTCGTCGAGGGCGAAGTAGCGCAGGCGATGAACTGGGCCTCGATCCCGTTGAGCCAGGAGCTGTTGGTTGGGGTGTAGGCGATCTCCACGTTGTTTGCCGCCGCCCACGTCCCGACCAACTGGCAACACCTCGTGGTCAGGTGCGGGGAGTACTTGTCACAGACGATTGCGACCCTCACCTCAGCCGGGGGAGGGAGCGCAGGTCGCGGCAGAACTCCACAAACCTAGGTCGCCCGCCTTCGGGGCCTGGGATCGCGGTGGCGTTCCTTGTGCCGACCGCCTCTTTCGGCCCACTGCCGACGGGGGCGGGGCTGAGGGTCGAGCGGCCCGAACTCGTCCATGAAGAAGACAACTTCGGGTTCGCCCTCTTCGGGTATGACCTCGCCGTCGGCGATCGCAACCGCCTGCCCTCGTCGTCATTGATCTCCCGGACCTGCATGCGTTCAGCCACGCGAACCATTCTGGCCGTCCCTTTCCGGACGAAGGGCAGTCGTGGGGTGGCCTGCGTCGTAGGTTGGGCAAGTGACTACTACTGCAGCGCAGGAAACATTTCTGCAGGCATTCCATGCCGAGCACCCGGCGGTGACCGCAGAAGCGTTCGGCCGCGGCCGCGCTCCAGACGGCCGGTCCAGCTATGAGCTCTTGTGCGATCAAGTGGCTGGACGCAGGCGCGTGCTGGACCTCGGCTGCGGCGATGGCCTACTGCTTGAGTTCCTGGCCCGAGGGGACGGACGTCAACTCGCGGGGCTGGACTTGTCTCCGCACTCCCTGGCGCTGGCACGACGCCGACCGGCACTCGCCGGGGCGTGGCTGGAGGAGGGTCGAGCTCAGGCACTTCCCTTCGCCGACGACAGCTTCGACGCGTGCGTTTCTCACCTGGCGCTGATGCTGATGGGTGAGATCGAACAAGTCGCGGCCGAGATCGCCCGAGTCCTGTCTCCCGGAGGGGTTCTGGCATGCGTCGTGGGAGGCGGAGCCGTCGGCGGCGAGGCATATGACCGGTTCATCACCCTGCTGCGGAGCACGATGGAGGAGGTCCCCGCCTCACAGCGCATTCCGCCGCTGGGTGACAGAAGGACACGCAGTCGCGACGGACTCGATGAGGTTCTCACCCCAGCAGGCTTCGCCGCGGTGGACTGGGAGAGTGTTCCGATCGATTTGAGCGGTCCGGTGGAACAGGTATGGGCTGCTGTCTCCAGCCTCTACGACCTTGGCCCGCTCGATGGGAGGACCGTGGAACGCCTGCGTACTGCATTCTTCTCCGACGTGTGCGATATGACGACACCTGAGGGGGTCGTCCCTTGCGCCTTCAACGTCCACATCGCAACAGCACGGCTGCGCTAGCTTCCCCGGCCGTAGCGCTCTTGAGGACGTGGGGGGAAGGGGACCGGAGGTGCTCGACTTCGACCTTGAGACCAGTTCTATGAGTCCGCCGGCCCTCAGCTTCTCTCGGCGCAGCAACAAGGCAGCACATCACCACAGGGCGAACGTTGCCTGATCCGGCACTAGCTGTGCTGGAGGTTGTCTTCGGCCCGTCACGCCTGCATCAGCGGCGGGCGGTCGGCCCCGCTCCAAACAAGGTGAAATCTTGCTGGTCGAGCCTTCCCGGGAACGGCCGAGGGCCGGGCCGCTGAGCCCCCGTACCGGAGCCCGCGCGTTGCCTCGGAGCGCAGATGACGGGGCGTGCGGTCAGTCGGAAATCCCGAGGGCGCAGGATGATGGCTCAGCCGCTGCTGACCAGTGGCAAGTTGCGCCACCCCATGTCGCCCGCGTGCGGGCCTCCGACGTCTCCTGAGCTTCGGACGGGGGCCGAGGTGCGCTTCGATGACATCGGCGACGCCCATCGGCGAGTCCGCCGCCTCACGGATCCCAGGGGGCCTGCACAGGCTGGGGTCTGAGTACCTGTGGGCGCGTTGCAGGAACCCTTCGGCGACCTGTCGCCGGAGAACCTCCCCCCAGAGTTGTGAGGACGTGGGCTCAACCTCGGCTGGGGGCCCTGATGTGGGACACCGCGGCAGCGACGAGCGCTGCACCGATCAGGGTGAACAACGTGTTGACCGGCACCGAATCAAACGGGTCTGCCAGCGTCAGCCCGAAGAGGGCAAGCGCAGCACCGATCTCGACCGTCACAAGTACCTTGCTCATGTTCTCTCCCTCCGGGCGGGGGCCGATGATCAGGCCCCTGACCTCAGTACGTCAGTGTGATCAAAGCATGCGTTTCCGCCGGCGCACGTCCTTTTGGCACTGTCCGTAGTCACAGAAGGCGTTGGTGTACGGCCCTGAAGGTGCCAAGGCGCGTCCGGCAGGGCGGCGCGGCTGCTCAGGTGCGCGGGCCAGCGCTGTGGAGGAGGGGGTCGAGATGCGGGCGGCGAGGCTGTCAGCGACGTGTCGCTCGTGTCGTTGTGCAGCGATTCCCCGATGAGTGCGTAATAGATCCGGCGGACCCAGCCGAGGTCGGCGGACTTGTCGATGAGGTTGTCGTCCTGGGCGCGCTTCAGTACGGCGATGCGGCGGCGGGCGACGTCCTGCTGGAGGGGGGCGACCTCGCTTCCCGGGTCCTCCGGCAGTCCCACGCCCACGCGTCCTTGAGCTGGAGGACGTTGGCTGTGAGGCGTTGCATTGCCACCAGCGGTGGTGCGATGTCGGGCCTGCCGTCGTCCACGGCCTGGGCTAGCTGGCGGGCGGCGGACGTCGCCAGTGCTTCGACCAGTGCCTGCCGATGCGTGAACCGCCGGTGGATCGTCGTCCGGGACACCCTCGCGGCCGCGGCGATCTGTTCCGTGGACGCGCCGGGCGCTCGGCGAGCACGCGCTCCGCCCAACGGGGTCCAAGCCCACGTGCTGGTGCAGGACCTCGCTCGACCGGACGCGGCCGGACGCACTGCCGACGACCTCGCCGCCAGCGGCTTGCATGTCGGTCTCCTGGTCAACAACGCGGGCGTCGGTACGTGCGGCCGCTTCGAGGAGGTATCCGGGGTCCGTGACCACGAGACGAGCAGCTGATGGTGAACGTCGTCGCGCTCGTCGACCTCACCCACGAGCTGCTCCCCGGCATGCTGGAGCGAGGCCACGGCTTGGTCGTCAAGGTCGCATCCAACGCCGCTTTCCAGCCCTCCCCGTACTTCGACTTCTACGGCGCGGCCAAGTCCTTCGTCCTGAACGTGGCCTCGCACTGCCCCAGGAGTACCGGCTACGCGGCATCCGCGTGCACACCGTGTGCCCCGGACCGGTGGAGAGCGCCCTCTTCGAGGTCATCGGAACTCGCAACGCAGCCGTCACCGGCTCGATGAGCACCCCAGGGCTCGTCGTCCGCGCCGCTCCCCGCGCGCTCGACCGTGACCGTGGTTACGTCGCCCCCGGACTCGGCAACGCCTTGGCCGCGCACCTGACACCCCGCCGGCCGCGCACCATGGTCGCTGCGATCGCCGAACGCGTCATCCGCAAGGTCCTGGCCTCGGAGGCCGCCGGTCAGATGCCGCGCGCATACGTCGCATGAGTGTCTCCCTCGCTTCCTTCGGTGAGGACCGGTGATGCTGCTCGTCGGCACGTCGACCGCTGTATCCGTCACCATCTCCGACGACTTGTGCTGTGACCGGGATGGTTCACCGTGACCGGAAGGCGGCTCGGGGGACGAGCGCACGCGAAACGGCTGGTATTACTGGGGCATGCAGGAAGAGACCGCACGCTCCGCGATCGACACGTTCATCTCCGCGTTCAACGCCTCGGACGACAGCTATGTGACTGCCCTGCTCTCCCAGGCCCTGACCTCAGACGTGGTCTTCTGGGGACCGTTGGGTCGCAGCGAAGGAATCGCGGCGGTCGAGCGGTTCGTGCTGGACATCCGGCGCCACCCGGCGGGGACCGGCACGATGGTGCGCTGCTCAGCGGTGGACATGCCTGACGAATGGGCCCGGTACCAGTGGGTCTTCACCACGCCTGATGGAGGCCCCTGCCTGGCGGGAACGGACATCGTCCATCTGCGGCGGAGCCTCATCGACCAGGTCATCGTCTTCGCGGGGGAGATCGAGCCGTCCGCCTCCTGAGCGATCCTTCTCCTTCGCCCAGCGGCGGATGTCCGCACCGGTGTGGGCGGAGAAGTTGTCCAGGATGATGTAGATCGGGGCGCCGTCGGGTCGGGCGGCGCCGATCGACTTGAGCGCGGCCAGGGTGTTGGCGGCGCCCTTGCGGCGGCGGTTGACGCCCCACAGGCGGTCGTCGCCCACGGAGTAGCAGCCGTGGAAGTAGGTGACGCCTTGGGTGCGGCGGTAGGTCGCCGGTAGCCGGCTTGGCTCGCCTTGTGTCGCCCAGCAGGAGCCTGCCGTGGGCCGGATCCCCAGGGGCCCGAACTCGTCGAAGGCGAAGACCCGGTCCGGGAGGCGTTCCAGCACCTGTTCGATCCGGTCGAGCTTGGCGTCGCGATCAGGGTCGGGGGACTCCTTCCAGGTCTTGGTGCGCTGGAAGGTGATGCCGCGGCGCCGGAGCAGGCACCGTAAGGCTTGCCGGCCGATGCGGATGACATGTCCGTGCCCTTTCCGCAGGTAGGCGGCGAGTCTGCGGATCGACCAGTGGGTCAAGCGCTGGCCGAGCTTGGTGGGGCGGGTGGTGGCGGCCGACCGCATGACGAAGTCTTTGCCGTCACGACTGAGTAGGCGGGGACGGCCTCCCGCCCACTGAGGGGCCAGGCAGGTCAGGCCGATTTCGTTGAAGCGGTGGACACATCGCGTACGGCGTCCTCGTCGGCCTGGACCAGCTGGGCGATCACCGGCACCCGGTTCCCTCCGGCCGAGGCGAGCAGCGTCATCGCGCGCCGGTAGCACACCGAGTTGATGCGGCCCCGGCGTACGGTCTGCTGCAGCTTCTGCCCCTCCTGGTCGGTCAGTCTGCGTACGCGGTCAGGCTCAGCCGCATCTACCCAGGGCTGTAAGCCCGTGGGTTGATGCCTGGGTGTGTGATCAAACCGCGGGCTGATGCCGTATCAGAGGGGCACGTGACAGCGTTGCTTTGTGCCCACGGACTCGCCGTCGCGGCACGATTGACGAGACGTCACAGGGGGAGAGACCTTGAACAACACGCTGTTCAGCAGCCGGAAGGGCATGACGCGCCGCCGCGTATTGGGAGTCGCGCTGGCCGCCGGCAGCGCCGTGCCGCTCGGCGTCGGCGCCGCCCCCGCGTGGGCTGAGGACCCGGGGACGCCCGCTCCGAGGCGGCTCGCGCTGCCTGTGCCCACCGGGCCGTACGCAGTGGGTACGGTCTCGCTGCGCCTCGTCGACCGGTCGCGTCCGGACGGCATCGCGGGACCCGGGTACTTCCGGGAGATGATGGCCACCGTCTGGTACCCGGCCCGGGACGTCGAGCGGTACCCGGTGGCACCCTGGATGCCGGCCGGGGCGCTGCAGGCGTTCCTTGCTGACGTGGGGTTCGGCTCCCTGGTGCCCCTGGCGCCGCTCACCTCGGGCCACGTGGGTGCACCCGTTCGGCGGTTGGGCCGACGGCTGCCCGTCGTCGTGTTCTCGCACGGTGCGCACAGCCACCAGGGCGACCACACCATCGTGGTTCAGGAGCTCGCCAGCCACGGATACGCGGTGGTGACGGTGGCTCACCCATACGACACGTACACCGACTTCCCCGATGGCCGGGTCGCTGTCCCGCTCCGCGACAGGGATGCGCCGACGCTGCCCGGGGACTTCGCCGCGGATCTGCGCTTCGTACTCGACTGCGTCGAGCAGCTGGCCGCCGGATGCAATCCGGACGCGGACGGGCGGGAACTGCCGGTTGGGCTGCGCGGGTCCCTCGACCCGCGGCGCATGGGCGCGTTCGGTTGGTCGAAAGGCGGGACGGCGACCGCATGCGCCATGCTCGCGGACGAGCGAGTCCGGGCCGGGCTGAGCCTCGACGGCCCGATGCAGATGAACCCACCTCTGGCCGGGGACTTGGACCGGCCGTTCATGATGATCTCCGCCGAGTTCACCCGGGACGCGGCCCCTGCGGCCGCCGCGTTCTGGTCGCACCTGCGGGGCTGGCGGCTGAACATCCAGGCCCAGGGCGCCGCCCACGTCTCCTACGGCGACAACGAGGCGCTCTTCCCCCAGGTGGCGAAGCTGTTCGGATGGAGCGGGCAGCAGCTCCAGGACGTGATCGGCACCCTCGACCCCGACGAGGCGGTGAAAATCCAACAGGCTTACCCGCTCGCGTTCTTCGATGAGCACCTGCGCCACCATCGGGGGCACCTGCTCGACGGGCCGTCCCCGGCCTTCCCGGCAGTGACATTCCTTCCGTGAGTACCCGCGAGCGTGCCGCCGAGGTCCGCACGTCGAAGGAGGGCAGGCGACCTTCGATGGCCGGGCGGGTGTCGGGGTCCTGCGGCGTGGTGCCGTGGCGTGATCACGGTGGACGGCTCCCGGTGAACGTGCATGGGGTGGGGGCCGGGCGGGTGCCCGCGTGGCATCGAGCGGCACCCACGCCTGGCGAGGGGTCTCTGGTGGCGCTTCAGTCGTCCAGGTGGCGTGGCAGCGAGCCAGGTGACCATCTTGGGGTCGTGGTGGTCGAAGAACAGGGAGCTGCCGGTGTCGAGGGTGGCGATCCGGGCCATCTGCTCGTGGGTGAGCTCGAAGTCGAGGACGCCGATGTTCTCGGCCATGCGCTCGGCCCGCACGGACTTGGGGATGGCGACGACACCGCGCTGGGTCAGCCAGCGCAGTACGACCTGGGCGACGGACCTGCCGTGTTCCTTGCCGATCTCGGTGAGGAGCGGGTTGGTGAACAGGTTGTACTTGCCTTCGGCGAAGCCGCCCCAGGACTGGATCTGCACCCCGTGCTCACGCGTGAGGTCCTGATAGTCGGCGCGCTGGAAGAACGGGTGCGTCTCGACCTGAACGGGTGCGTCTCGACCTGGTTGACGGCCGGGGTGACCTCGTTGTTGACGATCAGGTCGATCAGCCGGTCGGGGTAGAAGTTGGCGACGCCGATCGCCTTGGCCGCGCCCCCACGGTTGAGCGCCTCCATGGCGCGCCACTGTCCGTAGACATCGCCGAAGGGCTGGTGGATCAGGTACAGGTCGAGGTAGTCCAGGCCCAGCTTGGCCAGGGACGTCTCGAACGCCCGGCGGGTGTCGTCCTCGGCGGGGGCGTTCTGGGCCCACAGCTTGGTGGTGACGAACAGGTCCTCGCGTGGGATGTCGCTGGACTTGATGGCGCGGCCGACGGCTTCCTCGTTGGCGTAAGCGGCGGCGGTGTCCAGCAGGCGGTAGCCGGCGGCCCGTTCGCGGACTTGGCAGGAGACCGAGCACGGTGACCACGCACAACCCGGCCCTGGCCATGTGCGCCGGCACGACGCGCACACGACAAGGCTCGCCGCCGAACCGCTAGACCAACGCCCGCCGGACCGCGTCTCAGGCCGCCGCCTCCGAGAGGCGGATCATGGCGGACCGTGCTCGGACCTTAGGGATGAGCAGCCATTGGCCGGTTGCGGCGCCGAGGCACAGGAGCACGCAGACCGACCAGAGTCCGGTGGATTGCCACTGCAGGAGCCAGGTGCCCAGGAGGGGGGCGGTGAGTGCGGCTGTGGACCAGGTCATGCCGTAGAGGCCGAAGTAGCGGCCGCGGAGGAGAGCGGGGGCTAGGGAAGCGATGACGGCCTGGTTGACCGAGCTGACGGCGACTTCTCCCAGGGTCCATACGGCTACGGTGGCGGCGTAGCCGACGGGGGTGGAGACGAGTGCTGTGGCGCCGTAGCCGAGACCGAGGACGAGGATGCCGCCGATGAGTACGTGGCTGTGGTCCAGTCGGGAGAGCAGGGGGCTGGCCAGGGGTTGGACGATGATGATGACGACGGCGTTGGTGGCCATCACGTATCCGAAGGTCGAAGGTGCGATGCCGTCGAGCTTCATTGCCAGGGGGAGCGTCGACAGGCATTGGCAGAAGACGATGCCATAGGCGAACCAGGATCCGAGGTAGGCGAGCATCAGCCGGTCGCGCGCGACGTCGAGGTAGCTACCGGACCGGGTGTCCGACTCGGCCGGTGGTTTGGGGCTCGCCGCCGGCTTTCCCATGAACCACACGAGGAGACCGGCGAGCAGGCAGGCGGCGGAGTTGACCCAGAACAGCAGAGTGAAGCCGTGGCGGACGAGCGAGCCGCCGAAGACCATGGAGATCGCGTAGCCGAGGTTCACGGCCCAGTAGAGCAGGCCGAAGGCTTTGGGCCTGTCGGCTGGGGCGTAGTGGGCGGCGATCATGGAGGCCGAAGCGGGTCTGTGCATCTCCGCCGCGACGCCGACCAGGAAGGCGAACAGGGCGATCAGCGCCACCTGGTCCACCGCGCCCAGGAGGAACAGGAAGATTCCCGTTCCGCTCATTCCCAGGGTCATTGTGGCCCGGTAGCCGATGCGGTCGACCAGCAGCCCGCCGCACAGTTGAGAGATGATCCCGCCGAAGCCGGACATGGCGAGCACCACACCGACGACGGTCAGGGAAACGTTCTGGTCCTGTGTCAGGTAGTAGCTCAGATAGGGGATCACCATGGATCCCAGCTGATTGGTGAGGGTGGCACCCCAGACCACCCAGAACTGGCCTGTGAGGGCGCCGGTCCACTTCCGCCACACACCGCTGCCCTGGCCGGATCGCGTCGCGGATTCCCGGCTGTCCGGTGCGAGCTCGTCTTGCGGATTCGTCATGTGTCACGCTTTCCGCCGGACAACGACTTCCGGCCTGTACCTTTCTGTGCCTTCCCGAAGACCGCCTCGCTGGTGACACGGCGAGTAAGTGCTTGACCAGGCAAGTACGTACTTGACCAGGCGAGTCGCGCGTCACCAGCGGAATCAGTCGGGAACGTAGGAAAAGGCCTTGTCCGAGGCCAGGAAGTCCGCCAGATCAAGGAGCGGGTCCGGGGACTCGGAGGTCGCGATGAGGCGGGCCAGTTTGCCGCCCGACGTTCCTCGCGCCCAGTCCGGACGATCTCCGACCTCGTAGAACAGCTCGGCCTCGACGACCTCGTCGAAGGCCATCAACTGGTCGACGGTGGGCACCTGTGCGAGCGTGACGTCCCTGGCGGGGGACTGCGGGACGTACTGGCCGGTGCTGCGCAGGCGGGGGCCCATCGGCGCGATGGGGCGACCGGTGGCGATATTGGCCATCGCGGTCACGACGTCGTAGTCGAAGCTGAGCTGGAGCATCTCGATGGCGGCTCCCCCCAACCGGCTGTTGACCTCGATGATCCGCGGTCCGGCGGCCGTGAGCATGACCTCGGTGTGCACCATCGAGTTCCTGATCCCCACGGCGTGGATGGCCTGTGTGGCGCACTCGAGGATCAAGTCGATCCGATGGCCGGGGAGGCTGGAGGGAAAGACGTTGCCGTTCTCGCGGAACGGTTCCGACAGCGGGAACTTGTCGGTCACGGCGCAGTGGGTCACCGAGCCGTTCTGTACCAGTGACTCGACGCTGACGTACGGCGCGTAGCGGGGGTCGTCGTGCCATCGCTCGCCGATCAGCATCTCCTCCAACACGAAGTGCACCGAGCCGTCCCCGCGCGGATCCGCCGTGTAGCGGGCGGTCGCCATGTCCCACAATTCGGCCAGGTCGACGTCTTCCGTGACGCGGTAGGTGGCCATGCTGCCCACGCCGGCCGACGGCTTGAGGACCGCGGGCAGGCCCACCTCGGCCACCGCACTCACCAGATCGGACAGCGAGAGCACGGAGGCGAACCCCGGTATCGGGACGCCACCCTTCGCCAGCGCGGTGCGCTGCGCCTCCTTGCTCCTCAGCGCGGGCAGGGATTCCGGCGAGTTCGCCGGCAGCCCGAGTTCGAGGGCCGCCGCATGGGTCTCCGTCACGACCAGCTCGCTGAACCCGAGAATTCCCTCAGGGCGCCACTTCCGGCAGAACTCCAGCACGGCACGCAAGGAATCATCGCCGCCCAGCAGGGGCGAGTGGGCGCAGAAACCACTCAGTGTCCGGGCGTGTAACGCGTCTTTCTCGGCGTCGCCCGTCGGGGCCCAAAGGACGTGTACCTCGAAGTTCGCGGTGAGTTTCGGCAGGTACCAGGCCGGGGGAGGCGGGCCCGGGCCGTCAAGGAACACGAGCCTGGGCAGGTTCTTCTCATGAGCCACTTGTAACTCCTCAAAGGCAGAAGGGTGTTGAGGCTACCGGCGAGCAACTTACGAGCGTCCGCACAGCGAGTCAACATCGAAGTCATGTCTGTGACTTCCTGCCGCCGGGCAAAGAGGAGGAATCGGCATGATCTAGGTCAAGAGGTGAGGTCAGTCGCCCGGAAAAGGGCTTGTTGATCGTGGGGGAGGGGTAGATTCTCGGCCGAGGTTGTCAACTGTCAGTCAAATGAATGACATCAGCATTGACTCGACTGTCGAGGCTACCTAGCTTGAGGGTCGCAGCTCTTGAAGGGCTTCACTCCACCCATCGATTACGAGGCGTTTCGTGTCTTTGAACATCACCCTCCTTGTTGGCGGTCGGAGCACCGAACATGATGCATCCCTCCACGGCTACCACCATGTCCTGCACGAATTACTCAAAGAGCCGAACCGCGTAGTGGTCGACTCCGTCTGCTATGTCGACCGCATGGGCACGGTTCACTTCTTCGACCGCGGACCTTGGCCCGAGGGCGAGAAGGAGCTCCTCGCAGGGGAGGCCATACCTCTGGGCGCGGCCATAGAACGGCTCAGGTCGGGTGGTTCGTTCGTCTTCTCCCTGCTGCACGGGAACGAGGGCGAGGACGGCGGCTGGCAGGGGCTGGCCGAAGTCGCGGGGATACGGGGGAACTTCGGGCCCGTACTCGCCTCGGCCCTGGGCATGGACAAGTACCTTCAGTCCTGCCTGGCCACAGCTCTGCTGCCCGGATTGCGCGCTCCGCGCTCCGCGCTGGTCCGCGCGGACTCGTTCGACGCACAGCGCATCCTGCGGGAGATCGGGCCTGGTCCCCTCGTGGTCAAGCCCAATCGCATGGGCGCTTCACTGCTCACCACGCTCCTCCACGATGCGGACGAGCAGGAGCTGGTGCGAGCAGTCGAGGCAGCCGCGCCGTACGACAACCAGGTTCTGGTGCAGGAGTTCGTGAGCGGCCGCGAGTACTCGTGCAGCGTGTACCGGGAGAACGGACGCCTCATCGACCTTCCGGTGGCGGAGGTGGTGTCGCAGGGCTTCTTCGGTCACGAGGAGAAGCACGTCAAGGGGCGTGCGCGTATCGAACTGTGCGCCGAGGACCCCACGACCAAGGCCATCCGCGCGTACGCGCACGGGGTCTTCGAGGCCACCGAGGTGGCGACGTTCGCGCGCTGTGACTTCCTGGTCAGGGACGGCGTCACGTACTTCCTCGAAATCAACACCCTGCCCGGTCTGATGTCCGGCAGCATCTTCCCGATGGCGCTTGCGGCAAGCGGCCGAACTATCACCGACCTCGTCGTCGCGGCGTCCGGGGACTATGACTCTCGTCCCGCACGCGACAAGGTCAAGGAATACGCCATCAGTCACTGACCGGGCGATCGGAAGAACGCACGTATTCGGTCACGACACTGATGGGAAGGTCATGTCTGTACAGCTCAAGGAACGACTCCAGCCGATTCGTACCCGCGTCGTCCGGCTCCAGCCGCACGGCTGGCGGGGGATCCTCGTCAAAGACGAGACCCGCCAGATATCGGGGGCTTTCAAGTACCGGGGCAACGCCCACAAAGTGGCAGGGTTGCCGGCCGGAAGCGCCATTGTCACGGCCTCCACCGGGAACCACGCGTCCGGGCTCGCGGAAGCGGCCTCGGCCCGCGGCCTCTCCCTTCGGGTGTTCGTCCCGCGAACGACGCCGCTGGCCAAGCGGCAGAGAATCACCGGAGCCGGCGCCGAGATCGTCCTCGTGGAGGGCGGCTACGACGACTGCGAGGTTCTCGCACGCGGGTACGCGGACGAAGGCGCCGCCGTCTTCGTGCACAGTTTCGATGACCCCGACATCATCGAGGGCCATCGAAGCCTCTACCGCGAGGTGCGGGAGGAGGCCGACCTGCCCGACGTCGCGTTCGTACCCGTGGGCGGGGGCGGCCTGGTGGCGGCGGGCATCGCCGAATGGGGTGACGCTCCCACCCGGATCGTAGGCGTCGAGTACGAGGGCGCACCGGCGATGCAGATGTCCCTGCGGGCCGGCCACCGGATCGCGCTGGACTCCGCTCAGGGTCTACCGGAAGGCCTGCTGGTCCGGCGGATCGGCGCCCGGTCCTTCGAGGCCTGCCGGGAGTACGGTCTGGAAGTGCGCACCGTCGACGACGGGGAACTGCATCGGGCGATGCGCATCCTGTGGGCGGAGGCCGGCATCCGGGCCGAGGGAGCGGGGGCGGCGGCGTTCGCGGCCGCACTGCGGAATCCCGACCCCCGCAAGGTGGCCCTCTGTGTGGTCTCCGGCGGCAACATCGACGATCAGACCTGGAGCGACTGCATCCTCGGTTGAGCCGGGCCCGGCCCCTACCGACCGCTGATCCCCAAGGTGACGCCCCGTCGCGCGAAGAACCGAGGCAGCGCCTCCCAAGGCACCTCGGCGAAACGCTGCGACACGCCGGGCAGGCCGGACGGGTTGTGGATCTGTAGGTGGCCGGGCGAGCAGCCGACGGCGAGGACCAGGTGCCCACCGCGGCCGGGGGGCGTACCGTCCGGCTCGCGGATCGACGGGTGGACGGAGAGCATGACCAGCTTGCCGTCCTCCAGGTGGCCGGGGATCTCCTCCATCGCCAGCGTCCCGTGAACTTCGGCTTCGATGCCCCACCGTTGCGCTGCGTACTCGGCGAACGGTGCGTAGATCAGGCCGTCCACGCCGTCCTCGCGGCGTACGTACGCGCCGGCATCCAGGGACTCCCGAGCCAGCGTCAGGAGATTCGGCGGATTCAGGTCCCAGTAGTCCAGGGCCATGCGCAGACAGGCCATACCGCAGATGCGCCAGGACCAGAAGGCGTATTCCTCGGCGGTGTCCGCCCCCGAACTGCGCCACAACGGATCGTCTTCGGCCTTCGTTCGGCCGGAAAGCAGGTCGGGGACGAGATCTGCGGATTCCCATTGCGCGTAATACGGCACATCATGCCGGACTGAAATGTTTCTCATATTCCTTCCATGTGCCGGTCACGCGCGTGGAATTCGCATGTCGGACGGAGTGGTTCTGGACGATAGCATGGCGTTCGGCGTCTGCCCCCGGCGGGACCGATCACCTCACCCCCCGGAACAAGTCGACGATTTTCGGCCACTCCCTTGTCCGCTCGGAAGCAACGCAAAGGAACCGCCATGAGGGTATACATCAGCGCGGACATGGAGGGCATTACCGGACTCGTGGACGCGGAGGACGTACAGCCGTCGGGCAGGGATTACGAGCTCGGTCGTCTGATGATGACCGAAGACGTCAATGCCGCGATTTCCGGGGCTCTCTCCGGAGGTGCGACGGACGTCCTGGTGAACGACGCGCACGGTCCGATGCGGAACCTGTTCCCGGGGGAACTGCACCCGCGGGCCCGTCTGATCAAGGGACGCCCGAAACCGATGAGCATGCTGGAAGGCCTGGAGGCCGACTTCGGCATCGTGCTCTGTGTCGGCTTCCACGCGCGGGCCGGGGCGCCGGGAGTCATGAGCCACAGTTTCATGGGTCACGAGATCGAGGACATGTGGCTGGACGGCCGCCCGGTGGGCGAGATCGGTCTCCTTCATGCCGCGGCGGCGGCCATCGGCGTTCCCGTCGGTCTGCTGACGGGCGACGACGCCGCATGCGCGGAGATGACGGAGTGGGACAGCGGCGTGACGACCGTCGCCGTCAAGACGGCCCGGGACCGCTTCGCCGCCGAGCTGCGGCCCCCGGCCGAGTCGCGTGCCGCCATCCAGGCCGCCGCGCACAGCGCCGTCGCCGGCCTGCTCGCCTCCCCGCGTGAACCGGACCTCGCGCAGAAGCCGAAGGCACTCGCCGTCCGCTGGCAGTCCGCGGCGGTGGCGACCCACCTGCTGGGCATCCCCGGCGTGACGCGGACCGACAGCAGGACCGTCGAGGTCACGGCGCGGATGCCGGACCTCTACCGCCTCCTGGGCATCTTCCTGCGCGTGGCCACGACCTTGACGAACCAGGCTCCCTACTGTTGAAAGACCTCCACGATCACCCCCGTTGGTCCGCTATGCGAAAAAGAGCAGTATTTCGCTGCACTCGCTGCGAGGAGTCCGCGGGCCAGTCCGTACGAGTCATGGACGAGGCATGAACTTTCCTCGTAATATGTCTGCTCTTGACGTATTCGGAGAGTCAACCCCGTCGAAAGATGTCCACTGGCACGTCGACTGCCCCGCTTCGGCCCACAAGGCGACCATCGGAGTGAGATCAGGAGTCATCGAGCACACGCATTCCGCTACGGCCACTCGATCTCGGCAGGCATCCGGGACATCCCTTCGATGCCGACAGCAGCGCCGCTGTCGCTGATCATCGCGTTAGCAGTGAGTTGCGCACGTGTGGACTGTCGAAGGCTGCGGGGCATGTGACTCTCCTACCGGATCAGAGGACGTTGCATGGAGATCGAGCAGCCTGCCTTCGGGCGGCGGCTGAGAAGACTTCGTCTTGAAAGCGGACTGACGCAGGGGGACCTGGCCGGGGGGCCGGTCTCCACCAGCTATGTCTCGCGCATCGAAAGCGGTAGTCGTCTGCCGTCCGAGGAGACCCTGCGCCATCTGGCCGGAAAACTCGGACTCGACGTCGCCCGACTGGTATCGAGCGAAGGTTCCCAGGACTGCTGGGGCGCGACCATGGCCGAGGTCTCCACGGCTCTGGCGGACAAGGACCTCTCCAGGGTCATCGACCTGCTGGAGTCGCACGCCGAACTGCCGGCGCGGCTTCCGGAGGACTGGGCCTGGCAGGCCCTGTGGGCCCGCTCTCTTGCCCGCTCCGAAATGAAGGACCCCGTCGGCCAGCGCGAGGATCTACGCCAGTTGGTGGTTCTCACCAGGAAATGGGAATCCCCCTGCCTACTCGCCAGGCTTCTCGTCGAGCTTTCCAGAGCGGAACGAAAGCTAGGCGGCATCGCCGAAGCCCGTACTGCCGCCCAGGAAGCGCTTTCCCTGGTCGAGGGGTTCCCCTCCGGCACTCACACCCTCGGCGTGAGCGTCCGCCTGGCACTCATTGCCGCGGAAACCGAGGCCGGCCTGCTGGCGCAGGCCGCTACACGAATTCCCGACGTCTTGGACATGGTCGCGGACGCCTCCTCGGAGCTCACGGTCCAGGCGTACTGGACGTGCTCCGGTGTGAGAATCCGGCAGGGACTCTTCCAGGAAGGCAGGGAGCTGATCGCGCACGCCCTGTCCGCCATGGACAGCCGACGCGACCTGCTCGGTTGGGCGCGCTTGAGACTGGCCGCGGTATCCCTCGAACTGCGCTGCCCCGAGCCCTCCTCCCTGGAGATCCAGACCTGGCTCCAGGAGGCGGCCGATGCGCTCCGCTATGTGGGAGACCCCATCCATCATGCCGAACTCACGGCAGTGGCAGCCCGCGTGCACCTCATGGAAGGCCGACCCGCCGATGCCCTCACGCAAGCGGCAGCCGCGGAGGACACGGGCCTTCTCACCTTCCACGACAGATTGCGGACAAGGCTCCTGCGTGCCGAGGCCACCATGAGACTGGGCCGGAACCAAGAGGGGGTTCGGCTGGCGCAGAGTGTGGCCGAGGAATCCGAAGGTGCCGGATACCTGGATTTGGCAGCAGAAGCGTGGAAGGCGGTAGCGGTGTCCAGGGAACTCCCACCAGCTATGTGAAGCACCCTGCCCCCTCTTCCGTATGCGACCGATCTTCCGGACCCGGCTCTGACAATCTCGGGTCGCACACCATTCAACATATTGACTGCACTGTGAACTGAAAACAGTGATTCCAGTCAGTGAATCATGGCGAGAATCGTTCGCGGTCCCTCTCGTGAACGTCCGCCCGCCTGGCTTGCACAACCCCTCACTCGCTGACCGACGCGTTCGGATCCAAGGGTTGTGGCCACGTCCACCTGCGAAGACCTGGTAGAGGTTCCTCGAAGTGGCCGGTTCCGTGTGACCTGCGGAGTGGCATGCCGGGTGGGCCCCTGTGCTGTTTGCGCACTATGCCTCATGTCTCAAACTCGCCAGCTCGGGTGGCTCGTCAGTGCCCAAATTCGTACGGGATCGACCGCGCATACAGCCACCGGCCGGGCCCGCAGCCGGCAGCAGGCGCGCTCGGTGGCCCCCGCGAACAGGGCTCGCCGCCGACCGACCCTCCTGACGGGACGGGAACTGACCGACGGCATCCAGTTCCGACCCATGGCTGCTGGACGGGCCGTTCAGCCGGGCCAGGTGCCGAGCGCCTGGGCCAGACGGTTGCTCTGCTCTCGGGTGATGCCCGCCGCGGGGCGAGTCCCGCACCGCGGACTCATGTATCCGTCGCACTGCAGGATTCCGAGGAACGGTTCCTGTCCTGCGGAGAGCGGGGAAGCGCCTGGAAGTGTCCATTCAGCCGGCTCCCACAGAGGGTGGTCCGCCAGCAGCGCCTCCGCGAGACCCGGTGCCAGCTCCGCGGGGACACCCGCCTCCTCCAACGCTCGGCTGAGCACGGCTGCCGCGTCGCCGGGCAGCTCCTCGTCGCCGAGCGCGGGCAGCAGCAGGAGCAGGCGTGCGTATTCGGCGTGGACTCCCGGAGCACTGAGGTCCGGCGTACGGGCGATGTGGTGGAGCTCCCGCCAAGACAAGCCCGGGCCGGCCTGGTGGCCGCTGACGGTGGCCAAGTGGCCGTGCCGTCCCCACTCGGGGTGGGTGATGAAGTACTCCGTTTCCGGATCGTCGGGAAAGTTGCGTCCCAGGACCAGCGCGGTGTGGCCATCGGCAAACGGGATCCGAAAGACGGGCCAGTGATCCTCGTCGCCGAGCACGTCGCAGGCCGCGTCGGCGTCAGCCCCGTCGACACCGAACCATTCCGGAATCGGGTCGTACTCCTCCGTCTGACTCAGCCACATCAGGTAGGCCGCCCAGAACCCCGGCAGCGCCAGCAGTTCCTCCCCGGCGGTAACAGGGGCGTTCTCGAATCCTTCTATCAGCACTGCTCCAGACTCTCACCCGCCTGTGACAGCCCGTGCCTGCCTCGGTGGAGCCAACAGCCACTGAGGTCACCAGCCACCAACAAGCGGTCCACCGCCCGGCAGCTCCGTAGGGACTTCAGTACGGCCCGGCGCTCTGGCCCATGCCTCGGGGCCGGAGCCGTTGCTCATGCAGCATCGGTTGCGGTGCGGCGGGCTCAGTCCGTGAGGAAGGCTCCTTCGCGGCAAGCGCGGCAGATGAAGACGTATCCGAGCTGCCCGCCGAGGTTCATCGCGGTCCGCGCGGAGATCCCTTCCTCCAGATGTGCCGCGAACTCCATCGCGCCGGTGCAGGAGGGGCATGTGGGCAGTCGGTCGTCCTCAAGGTAGGAGGGGCTGCCGCCGAGTGACCCGAGCACCTCGCGCTGCTTCCCGAATGTCTCTTCGGGTCCCCGCTTCCATCCCGAACGAGCAAGGTCGTACGCGTCAGGCGCGACTTCGGCGTGGTCGTCGTTCACTTCGGGGTCGAGCGTCACGACGTGGGTTCGGATGGCCGAGGTAGCGGGCAGCAG
Source organism: Streptomyces sp. LMG1-1-1.1 (assembly GCF_040815545.1). Lineage (NCBI taxonomy): Bacteria > Bacillati > Actinomycetota > Actinomycetes > Kitasatosporales > Streptomycetaceae > Streptomyces > Streptomyces sp. LMG1-1-1.1. The sequence goes on from NZ_JBFPNH010000034.1 coordinate 58,147, forward strand.
CGTTACTCCCGTCTCGGGCACGGCTACCGGCCGCAGTCCCTCCCGGAAAAACAGGCACACCCGGTTCGCGCCGGCAGTCGCGTCCCAGAATTCACATGCGCCGGGTTCGTTCTGGCACACGAACACCGACAGGACGCCGTCCTCGACCGGGAGATGGGCGAAGAACTGCAGCGGCCCGCCGCAGCAGGAATCGCACATGGGCCACTCGAATCCTGCAGGAGCCAGCGGCACGCCCCCGGTACGTGGGACATCGGAGTCGGCCGGTGCGGTGCCGTCGTAGATCATCAGGGTCGTCTGCATGGTGTGAGGCTACGGTCCGCCGCCGACATGACTGAACGGGGCGGGAGCCGGGGGCAGGGAAATGCCCTGATCACTCACGACCGCCGCACCGAACCACGCGCCGTACGCATCCACGCCCTCACCGCCCGCGCCGTACGCGAAGCCATCCCTGCGGCCGGCCTCGCCCACCTCGCCGCGGCCGCCGCGGACGGCCTCCTGCCCATCTGGCCCGAGACGAGGAAGCCATCGAGCTCCTCCAGCAGGTCGTGGCCGACGGCGTGCGGCTGCTCGGCCCCGACCACCCCGAGGTCCTCCTCAGCCGCAACAGCCTGGCCAGCGCCTATCTCCAAGCAGCCCGGACCGAGGAAGCCGCTGAACTGCTCGAACAGCGGGTCGCCGACAGCGAACGGCTCCTCGGCCCCGACCACCGCATCTCCCTCCTCGCCCGAGCCAACCTCGTCGGCGCCTACCGGGAGGGGCACTGGGCGGCAGAGGCCCTGGGCCTCCAGGAGCAGGTCGTCTCCGACAGTGACCGTCTGCTCGGTGCCGACCACCCGAGCACCCTCACCGCCCGCAACAACCTGGCCCGCCTCTACCAGATGGCAGGCCGGACGCAGGAGGCGCTAATCCTGCAGGAGCAAGTGCTGTCCGACATCGAGAGCCTGCTCGGCAACGGCCACCCGAGCACCCTCCTCGCCCGCGCCAACCTGGCCGAGTCGTACCGTCAAGCCGACCGGTTCGAAGAAGCCATCGGCCTGCTGGAGCAGGTGGTACCGGCCCGCGAACGCGTACTCGGCGCCGATCACGTCGACACGGTCATCGCCCGCGGGTGCCTGGCCGGGGCTTATGCGCAGGTACGGCGAACCGAGGAATCCATCGTTCTCCTGGAGTCGGTGGTGCCCGACTGCGAACGGCTCTTCGGCGTCGACCGCCCCCGACCTCGTCATCGCCCGCTACGACTTGGTCGGCTTCTACCAACAGTCGGGCCACACCGACAAGGCGCTCGACCTGATGGAGCGCGTGGCAGCGGACTCCGCCCGGTTGCCAGCCGCTGACCACCCGGACACCCTCACCACACTGGACCACCTCGCCCACCTGAGGCAGTCGCTCACCGGCCCAGGCCCTGAGCCGGACTAGCGCGTGGCCGGAGGCTTACGTATGCGACTGGCCGGCAACGAGACGTCCGGCTGAACGTCGGATGGCTGGAAGCCGGTCGGCCGTACGGTCGTACTTGACCGGCCCCGTCCTCGCCGCAAGCCCCGCGCCTGTATACCTACCCCGAGGCTTTGCCAGCTCTGGAGTTCGAGGTTCGGGCAGTGCAAGATCGGCGCATGCCCAGACAACGTGAGATCGTCCTGCCGTCGAGCATTCGGTTATCAGGAGACGGGATCCTGCTGAGGGAGTGGGCCGAGACCGACCTGCCGGCCTTGGTCGAGCTCTACGACGACCCCGAGATGGACCGATGGACTCCGGTGCCCTCTCCGTTCGACTCGACAGCGGCGGGCAAGTACCTGGCCAGGGCCCACGAAGGCCGCGAGGACGGCCGGAAGACCGCGCAGTTGGCGATCACCACCGACGGTGAGCAGCCGCGCGGCGAGGTCCTCCTGTGTCGCTGCGAGTTCGACGCGCGAGATGTCGAGCTCGCGTACGGCGTCGGCAGCCGACATCGGCGGCAGGGCCTGGCCTCACGAGCCGTCACCCTGGTGGCCGACTACGCCCGTCGCCAGCTGGGCGCAAGACGAGTACTGCTGCGCATCGAAGCAGGGAACCTCCGAAGCGTGGCTGTGGCCCGCACGACCGGCTTCCAGCTCACCGACGACAAGCCCATCGAGCGCGAGGCCAAGGGCCGCCAGGTGACGCTGCTTACCTGGTGCCACGAGAACGACGGAGCGGTCTCTCTTTCGCCTTGAGCGACTGGAGCGGCCGGAGCGCCTGGGGCACTTGGGGCGACTGGGGCGTCCCGGCTTCAGCCCCCCGAGCCTCCAGCCCGCCCAGCCGCCAGCGCACCGGGCCTTCAGCCCTCCCGCGTTCCGCCCCTCGCCTCCAGTCGAACTCGCCCTGCTTGGTCAGCGCGAGGGCGTGGGGCGCGTACGGCGGGCGTACGCGCGGGCAGCACGGGCGCGGTCGCCGCAGCGGACGGAGCACCATTGGCGGCGGCCGTGGCGGAGCAGGTAGCGGGTGCAGGGAGGAGAGCCGCAGGCGGTGAGGCGGTTGGCGTCGGCGCTGGTCAGTAGGTCGGCGGCGTTGGCGGCCAGAGTCGCCATGGCACGGTCGAGGATCTCGTTGGTGGGGCACGGCGTCGCACGGTAGGGGCCGTTGTTCTCGTCCCAGTGCAGCAGTGCGGCCGTGGGGGCTTTGCTCAGTGCGTCGTTGACGGCCGACAGCGCCCCGGGCAGCGCGGGCAGACCGGCTACCCGTGCGGCGAACAGTGACCTGATGTGTTCGCGCAATGAGCGCAGCTGCGTCGCGCACATCTCCTGCACCCCTGCGTCGGCCGGAGCCAGTCCGTGCTCCGTGAGCCACTGGTTGGTTGCCGCGGGGGTGCCGAGCAGGTCGACGTAATGCCCGCCGGGCAGCGCGATGGCGCTGTTGACGAAGTCGAGGGCGAGGTACTCCTCGGCTCCCGGCGCGGGTGTCGCCGCGACGTCGTCGCCTGACTGACTCTCATCCATGCCTCTCATGTTACGTCTTGCTCTCATCCGTGAGAAGTCGCTACTGTTCATCACGGATAAGCGACTACTCAAACGTGAGGCATCGTGATGACGGCAATACCTGTCCGTGTCCTTGGCGGTCCGACGGCCCTGTTCGACTACGGCGGCCTGCGCTTCCTGACCGACCCCACTTTCGACGAGCCCGGTGATTACGAGGTGCCCGGCGGGCGCCTGACCAAGACCGCGCGCTCATCTGCCGCACCCGGCCACGTCGATGTGGTCCTGCTCTCCCACGACGAGCACCCCGACAACCTCGACACGTCCGGCCGCGCCTTTCTCGCCCAAGTCCCGCTCACACTCACCACGCCCGGAGGTGCTCAGCGGTTGGGGGACGGCACGAAGGGGCTGGCCGACTGGGACGTGATCGAGCTGCAGCGGCCCGACGGCGGCACGATCACCGTGACAGCGGTGCCCGCCGTCCACGGGCCCGGCGCCCGCGAGGACGTCGAACCGATCACCGGCCAGGTCGTCGGCTTCGTCCTGACCGGACAGGACCTGCCCACGCTCTACGTCAGCGGCGACAACGCCTCACTCGACGCCGTCAAGCAGATCGCCGAACACTTCGGCCCGGTGGACATCGCGATCCTCTTCGCCGGGGCACCCCGCTTCGACGTACTGTTCGACGGAGCGGTGATCGTCCTGGACAGCGCCCAGGCAGCCGAAGCCACCAGGATCCTCGGCGCCCGCCGGGTGGTCCCCGTCCACTACGAGGGCTGGGCCCACTTCACCGAGGGCAGGGACGCCCTCCGAGCCGCGTTCACCGCCGCCGACCTCGCCTACCGCCTCGACCTGACCTGCACCTGACCACTCAGGCCTCTTGAGGATCGTCCCTGACGCGCGAAAGCCGAGCGATCACTGCTGTTCGAAGTGGAAGGAGCGGATGAAGCAATCCCTCGGCTGACCGATCGCGAACAGGACACAGTCGACGACGGACTGGGCAGTCAACGGGTCGCCGGCGGACCGGGAAGCGCTGTCCCAGGAAGAGGCGAGCGGGTCGCCGTCGTTGAAATCAGGCGGGTAGAGGGAAATGACGCGAATACCTTCGGAGCGCAGCCGCTGCGAAAGAATGTCGGCGAACCCGGCCTGGGCAGCCTTGGCGGCGTAGAAGGCAGGGTGGGCCTGGGAACGGTGATTGCGGGATTCCGCCGCCGAGGAAACCAGGTTGACCACGTCCGCGCCGGCGGCACCACGCAACAGCGGCAGGAAGTGCTTGCTCACCAGCAGTGTGCCCGTGGCCCCCGAGGCGATGGTGCCGCTGATCGCGTCGTCATCGGCATCCCAGAGCCCGGGGCCCGAGGTAGCGAGCACCGTTGCTCACCAGTACATCCACCCGGTCGGTACGGCCCGCGATCTCTTGGGCGAATGCAGGGATCGAGGCAGGCTCGGCCAGATCGCAGGCGAACGCGCAAGCGGACGCACCGCTGTCCTCCGCCACCTCACCGACCACCTTCTGGGCAGCCTCCACAGAGCGCGCGGCCACGAACACCTGCGCGCCCAGCCGACCCGCCCGCAATGCCAACGCACGACCCAGCCCGCGCCCGGCCCCGGTGATGACCACCGTGCGTCCGTTGAGATCCATGTACGCACCCCCTACGATCCAGGATGATCATCGCGAGCCTAACCCGTACGGTCGCGACGCCCGGCCGCCCAGCCCCGTCATGACGAGGTTGTTGTGCGTGTGGTGACGGTGGGTGTCCACGGAGCAGGTACACACGGAGCAGCTATACGGAGCAGGTCTGAGGTCACCCAACCGAGCGCGGGGGCAGCGGCGGCGCGAGGTAGGCAATGGCGTGGCCGCTCTCGGGCCTCACCGGCTTCTGATTTTGCTCGTCCGGAGTGTTAGGCGATGCTGATCGGCATGCCGTCCCCGTCGACACATGCGCTGACCCACTGGGACACCTTCCTCATCAACTTTCGAGACTTCGTGTTCCCCGACGGGCATGGCCACGGGTACCGATGGGTCCACATGAAGCGCTTCCACCTCGCGCCCGATGTGCCAGATGACCGGGACGTGCTGGCTGCCCTGATGGCTCATCCAGAGTTCCGCGATACGTACGACGGGGCCGGCGTATGGGACGAACCACGCCATGGACAGTGGTGGTCGGACCGCATTACCCCGGACACCTACCTCTCCGTCGGCGACGAAACCGCTACTGATGTGATCCGTTCATGGGCTGATGGCGGGTTCGGAGTCCCCATCGCTCTCGCCAATCGGCTGCAGGAAGCGGTCTACGCAACGATCCACCAGGCAACGAGCCGGTATGCGCTGGGCAACCTCCCCGACGATGCGCACCACGATTACGGCCCTATCCATAGCGAGTTTCACGAACTCGTCCTCGTCGATCGCGGGTCGGGCGTTCTCACCGTCCTGGTCGCTGCCGACGACTGAGGGCGGCGGTGGGTGCCATGGCGGCTTACGGATAGGCAGATCGTGAGAGGTCCCGCCACGCACACGCCGATCACCCGCCCACGTACAACCGTCGGTGCCACCACGGAGAGGGTTCTCCGCTCCAGTCCACCCAATGGCTCGGATCAGGCTCGGGAAAAGTCCTGCGGCGGAACTCTGCATCGAGGCCGGCAAGCAGCTGTCGCAGTTCAGCGCGTGCCGGAAGGGGGAGCAGTCCGGCGATGTGCTCCAGCGCGTCCCTGACCACCGCGACATCGTCGTACTGGCACCCCGGACAGGCAGGGCACTCCGAGGCGGTCAACCTCAGCTTCCGACCAGGCTGCCGCAAGAACTCTCTGTAGCTGTAGAGAAACTGCGAGGTCCGCCCAGGTCGAACCTCGTAGCCGGCAAAACCATGCTCCACCAAGTGGATTGCGGCACTCGCATCCTGCGACAGGCGGTCGATCGGGGGCAGTTCACGAGCCCATTGGGGCGGTTGACGCTCCGATGCGGCGCGGATCGCGCCTGGACGCTTACGTGGCATGAGCCTTTCTGGTGATCATCACGAGGCTCATCCTGTCATCGGCAGCACGCGGTGCGCCAGACTGTTTGTTCGCCTAGCTCCGCGCCGAGGGCCACGACGACACAATGACGAGGACGTCGCTCCGCCTCTCCCGTGGGCACGGGGAGGCTCCTCGTGATCGTCAAGTCGTGCCGTAGCGGACCGTCGGACCGGCGCTGCCGAAGACCTGAGACACTGAGCCCGCGTGCGCCGTGCCTGACGGTGCCAGGGGGGAGAACCCGGTGTCGCGTTGGATCGTGCTGGGCATACCTGTTGACGGCATCTCGGAGGGGCGAAGCCGAGATGCCCGGACGGTTACCGAGTTCGATGGCAGTGCGGAGGAGGCGGAGGCCGCGCTGCTGCAGGCAGCGGAAACGTTTGGCTATGACCTCTGGAAGGTCCGCCGGCGTGAGATCTTCAGGACTTCGAGCCGCTCCTACTTCATCCGCATCGAGGGGCGTTGGAACTCGTACGGCTTCCTCCTACAACTCGCTGAGCGTGTGATGGACTCTGACGTGCAGGCGGAAGACGCGCTGAGTGATAGTGGTCCGCGAGATCCGAACGGCCCTGGCTGATGGCGGCGGAGAGATCCCGAGCCTGAGGTGTGCCGGTGATCTTCAAGAGGAAGCAGGAGGCTTCGGGCCCCGAACGGCGAGCGGATCTGGAACGAGGGTCTGCCCGATGACATCCCCGTAGTGGCGGGCCGTTGCTTGCTCGTGCTCGACGAGCCGACCTACCAACGGAGCTGGAACGCCGACCGGTTGCCGCCGAGCCTTCGAGTGAGGTTGGTGGGGGCCCGGCAGCCACCTGCCGGGCCCCCTGTCGATCAATCGATGTCGGTGCGCTTCTCCAGGCGGGTGCCCTGGCGCAGGGTGATGGACATCAGGTCACTGGGGGCGTCCAGTTCCAGGCGGTGCCAGCGACCGCGGGGGATGATCACGGCGGCGCCGGCCTGCAGCTGCACCATTTCTTCGGCCGCGCCAGCCGCGCCAGCCGCGCCAGCCGCGCCGGCCGCGTCGGGGCGGAAGTAGAGGCGGATGGCGCCGGTGAGGCAGCACACCGCTTCCTCGGCCTCGGGGTGCATTTCCCAGTGGTCGGCGTGGACGTCGGCGTCGGTGTCCACGTGGAACGTGGCGATCTGCCAGGTGCCGGAGTCGCTGCTGGTCATCTGACGGGCGGTGGCTCGGATGTCGCCGTGCGGGTGGAAATGCAGTGCCGAGGCGAACAGGTCGACGGTGGCGGTCGTCGTCATGAGGGAGTTCCTTCCAGCTGGTTGTCTGCGGGGGTGCTGGGGCGCGGGAGGGGAGCGACGGCGCGGTGGCGCGGCAGTACGCCGATCGCCACGACGGCCGCGACTAGGAAGAGGGCGGCGGCGATGGCCAGGCCCAGGGCGTAGCCGCCGTTGAGTGCGGCGGGGTCGGTGGCCGTGCCGGTGTGATGTGCGGCGAGGGTGGCGAGGGCGGCCAGGCCGATGGAGCCGCCGAGTTGGCGGGAACTGTTCATCAGGCCGGTCGCCATGCCGGCCTCGCGCGGGGCGACGCCGGTGGTCGCGGCGCCGGCGACGGGAGCCAGGACCAGTCCGGCGCCGACGCTGGTGAGGAGGGACGGGCCGAGTACGTCGGTGAGGAAGCTTCCGTCGGGGCTGATGAGGGCGAACCAGGCTAGGCCTGCGGCGGCCAGGAGGGCGCCGGGCACCAGGGAAGCACGGGGGGTGCGGGAGGTGGTGATACGGGTCGCGACGATGGTTCCGGCGATCAGGCCCAGGGAGAAGGGCAGGAACGCGGTGCCGGTCGCTGCGGCGCCCATGCCGAGGACCTGCTGCATGTAGAGGGACACGAAGTAGAACGCCGTGAACTGACCTGCCGCGGCGAGGAATACGACGACGTTCGCGCCGGCGAGCCAGCGGCTGCGCAGCAGACCCAGGCGTAGCAAGGGTGCGGTGACCCTCGACTCGGCGAGCACGAAGGCGACGAGCAGTACGGCCGCGGCGGCGAGGGTCGCCCACGTGGTCGTGGAGCCCCAGCCCAGGGTGTCGGTGCGGACGACACCGAGCACGAGGAGTCCGACGCCTCCGGTTGCCAGGACGGCGCCCAGCGCGTCCAGCCTCTCGCGGCCGGCGGGGGGCGCTCCGGCGGGGACGCCCGTGAGGACGAGCGCGAGAGCCGCCGCGACGATGGGCAGGTTGATCAGCATGACCCAGCGCCAGCCCACGTACTCGGTCAGCAGTCCACCGGCCAGCACGCCCAGCGCGCCGCCCGCGGCGTTCACGGCGCTCCACACGCCGAGGGCCCGGACGCGCGGGGGGCCTTCGGCGAAGGTGGTGGTGAGCATCGCCAGTGCGGCCGGCGCGGCCGCGGCGGCGCCCAGGCCCTGGCCGGCGCGTGCGCTGATCAGCTGCCAGGGGGCCTGGGCCAGACCACCCATTAACGAGCACAAGCCGAAGGCGGTCAGCCCCAGCACGAACATCCGGCGTCGGCCGTACAGGTCGCAAGCGCGTCCGCCCAGCAGCAGGAACCCGCCGAAAGTGAGCGCGTACACGTGCACGACCCACGACAGGTCGAGCGGCGCGAATTCCAGCGCCGTGCGGATCGCGGGTAAGGCGACGTTGACCACGGACATGTCCAGGGCGACGACGAACTGGGCGACGGCGGCTGCCGCCAGCACCACTCCGGGCCTCCCTCTAGAGTTTCTATACATGTAAGAAAACTTAACGCCGAGGTTCGCCGCTGTCGACATCTGCGGAATGATGGGGGGCATGCCGCAACCGTCTGCACCGCGCAAAACCCTGGGCCGACCTCCTCGTATCTCTCGCGAGGAGATCATCGAGACAGCCCGCCGGATCGTGGATGAAGGAGGCGTGGGCCGGCTGACCATGCGGCGGTTGGCCACGGAGATAGGCAGTACGCCGATGGCGCTCTACCACCATGTCCGCGACAAGGAGGAACTCCTCGTCCTCCTGCTGGACGACTACGCCGCCCGGACCCTGCACCGGCCCGAGCTGCCCGCCGACCCCCGCGAGCGGGTCGTCGTGGCCGCCACCGCCGTCCACGAGGCGCTCGCCGCCTGCCCCTGGATCGTGGAAGTGCTGACCGCCGACGACCTGATGTCCACGCACGCGCTGTGGTTCGTCGAGCAAATCGTCGACGGCCTGGTCGCATGCGGCCTCTCACCCGACCGGGCCGTCCACGGCTACCGCGCGATCTGGTACTACACCGCGGGAGAGATCGTGGTCAGGACGACATCGGCCCGACGCCGCGCAGCCAACGACCGCGCGACCTACCGCGAGCAGGTCTTCGCCGATCTCGACCCGCGCGAGCTACCCCGCCTGGCACAGGCCGCCGACCGCTGGGCTCCCCTGACCGCGGAGGACACCTACCAGGAGGGGCTCCGGGCCCTGGTGGACGGCCTTCTCGCCAGCCGCTGACGACGACGTCAGCCGCTGACGACGCCGGCCGCTGACCAAGTCGGCCGCTCGACGACACGCCGTCGTCGATGCGCCCGCCCGCACGCTGACGCTACGGCTCTCGAGTACCAGCGCGTGATCGGCCGTCAGCATCTCGTCCTGGACGCCTGGCGCACCCTCGTGAGCATGGCCCTCCCGCGCGGCTCAGTCGAGGGCGCGAGACTGAGTCCGGGACGAGATCGCGCAGGACGAGGGAACAGGCCTGCGAGATCTGGCGGGCCTCCCCCTGCTTCGGCTCTGCCTTCCTCTGCTCTGCCTCTGCTCTGCCACGGCGGGGCCGAGCAGGGCTTTGCGGCAGTAGCCAGGTCTAGGTCCGCTAACCGTGCACGAGCTCGCTAGGTGCCCGCAGCGGTCAGCTGTCCCATCCAGTGCCTGGCCTCGAAGAGGGGTGTGTCGGCGCCGCCGACGGGCTCGTACGACAGCTTGCGTATTCCCTTGTCCTCGCTCTCCCAGATGGACAACGAGGGGGCACTGTCGGCGCAGCCCGATGGCTGCTTGCTGTCGGCGAGCTCTGCGGGCGCGGTGCGGAGCCGGGCCGACTCCTGGGAGAACAGCTGCGCTTTGTACACGCACCTCTCCCCGATCACGCTGATGGACACGAGACGGATGTCGCGTTTCGTCGCCCCCTCGCCGAACGTGACTTCGAAGCGGTAGGTGCCGTCCTGGCCCCTCCCGCCCCACGAGCCCCGATAGTTCTCCGGCAGCGCGCCGTTGGCGGAGGATGCCTTCATGAACGTGTCAGGTTTGTAGAGGGTCTGCCCGTCGTTGCCGTGGTCGTAGTAGCCCGGGTCGTCCTCCCACTCGTACGTCCCGTTCCACGCGGCTACGAACGCCCCGGTACCGTCCGGGGCGGCAGGGCCGTAGTCATCGGTGTTGTCCTCGCAACGATCCGCCTCGGACTTGGGGCTTGCGCTCTTCAGTCGACTCGTGCCGAGCTTGATCGCGTCGCTTCTGGAGTCGGTGACGGTGCTGTCCCAGACACACAGCCGGTCCTCGTTCAGCAAGGAGTACTGGGCGGTGCCCTTCGGGTCGATGAACAGGCGTGCGGTCACCCCCTCTATGCGGAGGCCGTCGCTGTCCCTCAGGTCGAGAGCCGCCTCCCAGTTCCCCTGCAACGCTTCCGGAGCCCTCAGAGACGGTGAGTCTCCCGTCCCGTGCTTGCCGCCTTGCCATGGGCGGAGCGCGAGCAGTCCGCCGATGGTGACGAGCACCACGACGGCCGCCATGCCCGCCACGACGACTGGGCGACGCCGCCGGTCCGGGGTCTGCGTCGGACCGTACGAGCCTGCCGTTTCGTCGTATCCCGGCCCCGCCGTGGGCGCGTACGCGAGCGCGTCCGGCGGGGATGTGGGAGGCGCCGGGACGGGCTCAGGTGCGGCGGGCGATTGTGCGGGCTCAGGTGCGGCGGGCGCTTGCACGAGCTGAGGTGCGGCGGGCGCTTGCGCGGGCTGAGGTGCGGCGGGCTCTTGCACGGGCCGGGGGGTGGGCGCGGTCCGGGCAGGCGCCGGCGGAATGGGACTTTGACCGGGCACGAGGGCCGTGTGCGGGCGCAACGGGTCGAAGTCCAGCAACTGTGCCGCGTGGCGCCCCAGTCGACCGAGCAGCGCGCCTGGCAGCCATTCGTCGGTGCCTTCTGTGGCGGTGCGGGCGGCGACCTGCTCCGGCGTGGGGCGTCGTGCCGGGTCCTTCTGAAGGCACTCCCGCACGAGTCCGAGGAGCGCCTCCGGCAGCCCGTCCAGGTCCGGCTCCTCCTCGGCGACCCGGAACAGCTGGGCGTGCAGCCCGTTGCCGGTCGCCCCGAAGGGCTGGCGCCCCGTGGCGGCGTAGGCGAGGACCGAACCCAGGCAGAACACATCGGAGGCGGCGGTGACGTGGAGCCCGCGCACCTGCTCCGGGGACATGAAGCCGGGCGAGCCGATCACCATGCCCGTGCGGGTCTGCAGGCTGTCCCCGCTGATGCTGTCCAGCGCCCGGGCGATACCGAAGTCGATGACCCGGGGCCCGTCCACGGTGACCAGGACGTTGGACGGCTTGAGGTCGCGGTGGACGAGGCCCGCCTCGTGGATGGCCTGCAGGGCGAGCGCGAGCCGGTTGGCCAGGACCCGCACCGACTGCTCGGGTAACGGTCCGTGCTGCTCGGCCACGACGGAGTGCAGATCGGGTCCGGAAATGTACTGCGTCGCGACCCAGGGCGTCTCCGCGTCCGTGTCCGCGTCGAGCACTGCCGCGGTCCAGCCCCCACCGACCCGCTTCGCCGCGGTGACCTCGCGTGCGAACCGCGCGCGGAATTCGGCGTGTTGGGCGAACTCGGTCTGCACGACCTTGACCGCGACAGTGCGCCCGCCTTCGGACCGGGCGAGGTAGACCCGGCCCATGCCGCCGGCGCCCAAGCGGGCGATGAGGCGGTAGGGGCCTATGTGGGGCGGGTCTTCGGCGGTCAACTGGTCCACGAGGAAGGAGGGTAGCCGAACTGTCCAACAGCGATGGGTCAGACGGTTTCGTTCCAGGCCAGTTGGTCGTTGGTCCGGGGGTGTTGTCGACGGACGCGCAGTGGGCGCGGACCGCCCCCTGCCCAGCGGGGAATGGCTTGTGAGCCTGCGCACGGACACTGCAGCCCCACAAACCCAGCCGATTCTTGCTCGTGCGGAGACCCCGTGCCGACCCAAGGGACACCCCCCAGGTCTGCTAGGTCAGAGTCTCCAGAGTCGACGAATACCCGCCCCATCCGGCCTGCTGGGTTTCAGTCCCTCTGCGATCAACCGCAGCCGTTCGGTGTCTGGACGGTTCCTCGCTCCATAGGCCATGCGTGCGAGCTTCCCCTCCTGTCCTGTCTCGCGCAGGAGCTTGATGAGAAGGACCAAGGTGTCCAAGGGGGCGTGCTCGCTGGCCATGATCGGCAGGCGGTTACTGTCCGAGACAGTCCCAGCACTGCTCAGTGATCTGTGCGTCGAGAGGCGAAGGATCTCTGCTGCGGAACGCTGTGTGGCGATCACCTTCAGCAGGCGTTCGTTCTCGCGAGGGCGCTTCAGATGTTCGAACTCCCATGACAACAGCGCCAGCTCGTCGGGAGTGGCCTCGGCCACGTACTGAACTATCAGGTTGTCCGCGGCCGTACCGCTGTCCTGGTCGCGCAGGGCCACGATCGCGTTCGCCGTCTTCTTGGACGAATCCCGTTCGGCGGTCGTTGCTGAGCCCGTCGGGACGAGCTCGCGCCGCTTCCACAGTTCGATCTCCTTGCCCGTGGCACTCATCATCGTCTCGATGTGCGAGGCTTCCTGTTGCATCAGGCGCAGCATGGCTTCGTGCTGGCGGACGAGGTCCTCGAGAAGGCTGATGCGACGCTGGGTCTCCTCGCGTTCGTCTCCGCCGGCACTCCGCTCGCGGCGGGCCTCTGCATCGATGTCGCCGACCCGGCCTTCGAGGTCTGACAGGCGCTGTTCCTCTTCGGCCAGGGTCCGGCGCAGCTGCGCCAGCTCTTCGGCCGTATGGACCCGGTGGTTCTCCAGATCCTCGAGCGCCGCCTCGAGTCTGACTTCCCTCGCCATCAAGGGGCCCTTAGCTTGAGCTGCGGCGAAGGCCAACTCGCGCCCCTGGAGTACGGCGTCGGGATGTGCCGTTCGTCCGGCTCGCTCGGCGAGCAGATCGTGCATCCGGGAGATCAGGGAGAGCTTGGGCAGTGCCTTGCCTCCCAGGTACCGCGAAAGCTGGAACTCGCTGACCGGATCGTTCGGATTCGCCTCCGTGAGAGCTACTGCCAGCTGCTTGGACGTCACCCCCAGGAGGCTGTGGAGCTCGCGAAGGTAGCGGGCGAGCTCTTCCTCCGCCGGGTTGAGTCCGGTGAGTGGGGCCAATCCGCGTGGCTGTTTGGCCCCTCTTGGCGATGGTGTCAGCGGCACGAACCTCTCCTCGGTGACAGCGAGCACCACACGATGGCGTGCTTCCCCTCGAATTGCGGAGTGTCGCAACTCCTGGTGTCGCCGGTTTCCTGGGTCCAGGCCGGCCACCCAGTTGATGACACGAACGGAGCATCCCATGTCCCTCTCGTCCGACAACGCGCCTTCCCCACGAAGGCCGTTCCTGGAAGTGCGATGCGGTGGCTTCCGCCTGGTGGTCCAGCGCGTCCCGTACAAGCTGATCACGGCGGTCAGCACGGTGGCCGGCACGGTGACGGGAAGCCTCTGGCTCCAACGCTGACGTCGCCCGCCCGGTGGGCCGGGGGGCTGCCGGACCGAGTCAGGACTCCGGCAGCGCCCTCACACCGTTCGCGGCAGGGGACACCGTTGCGACAGGGACACCGTTGGCGGACGGGGACACCGTGTTCCGACGAACTGAAGTGCCCCGCCCGGACCTGCGTGCAGCGCCGGTCAGGCCTCGAGGAACACTCCCGCGCGCCAGGTGCCCCCTCGTATCATCACTCTCAGGGACCGCGAACGCTGTCCCGTCCGCGTACCAGGACCAGGGGGCGGCGTCTTGGACTATCGGCAACTGTTCTCCGATGACGAAGTGCGGCAGGAGTTCCTCGACCGTTTCGACGAGATCGCCGCGGGTGCGGCGGTGCTTGGCGGATTCGAAGGCATGGACGGTGGCCTCACGGTCGATCGGGCCGCCGAGGTCGTGGAGCGCATGGCTCAGGGCGACTGGGTGTCTGGCGATTCGGGCTTGGAGGCGATCATCGAGCGCTTCGCCCGGCCGGTGCACCTGGTGCAGCGGTCGACGTTCCGGCTGCCGCCGGATGGTCGGCCCACCAGCGCGCACGTGACGGCGCGTCTGGAGCGCGCCCGTCGGCCGCTGGAGCGGGTGATCCCCAGTGTCGGCCGTATCGACCTGCGCAACCACCGCTTGCAGTGGGTGGGTACCGGCTGGATGGTGGGTCCGCGACTCGCCGTGACGAACCGTCATGTCGCCGAGGTGTTCGCCAGGGAGGCCAGAGCCGGGGCCGGCACGGGATTCGCGTTCGACCAGTCCTGGACGGGGAAACCCGTGCGGGCCGACCTGGACTGGTACCAGGAGTACCAGCAGCCGGAGGAGTCCCGGTTCCGGGTCACCGAGGTCGTGTGGATCGAACCGAACGGCGGCCACGATGTGGCACTGCTGCGGATCGGCGCGTCCGATGAGGACGGTGGCAAGCCACCGCCGCCCATCGAGCTCGACACCTCCGGGGCGCGCACGGGCCGTTGGGTCGCGGTCATCGGCTATCCGGCGCGTGACTCCCGCGCCGACCTTGGTGACCAGCAGCGGATCTTCGACGGTGTGTACGACTGCAAGCGGCTGGCCGGTGGGAAGCTCACCGCGGTGCAGGGCAAGGACGTCGTGCACCACGATGCCACGACCCTGGGCGGCAACTCCGGCTCGGCCGTGATCGACCTTGACTCGGGCAAGGCGGTCGCCCTGCACTTCGCAGGTGTGGCCGGTCAGCGGAACGTGGCCGTGCATGCCGCGGCCGTGGCCCGGATCGTCCACGCGCATGGCCGCTGAGCACGCCGCCCGGCAGGGCGACGGGCTCGGCGGCCTGGACCCCGTCGGTGACGCGGCGTCTCCGGCGGGGGAGGGGCCGAGAGTGCGGCAGACGGCGGGCGGTGCGCTCACCGTCGGCGGGCTGGACGAAGCCGACGCGACCGGTGACACGGCGTACGGCGGGCTGGAAGGCATCAACCGGGCCACCGCCGGTCTGATCGACCCGGTGGACCTCATCCGGGTGGTGCGCGACATGATGGGCCGGGTCGCGCGCGTGGAGATCGGCGGCCTTCCCGTGGGGACGGGCGTACTGGTCGGGCCTGACGTCCTGCTGACGGCCGGCCACGTGCTGGGGGCGGCCCGGGAACCGGGGACGCTGCCGGAGGGGCTGGAGGCGCGGTTCGACTTCCTCACGCCTGACGGAGACGGCCGAGCCGCGCCCCATGAGCGGGGAACGCGCCTGCGGTTGACGGAGCTGCTCGCCTTCAGACCCCCCACCGACGCCGAGCGGAACGCCTCCCCCCTTGCCTGGGAGGCGCCGCCGAGCCACCTGGACTACGCCCTCCTGCGGATCGGCGGCGGACCGGTGGCGTACGGCCCCGCGCCCCTCTCCGCCGGCACCGTCCCCCGAGGGCACTACCTGCTGGAACGGGACACGTACGACTTCCACCACGCGAATCTGCTGTTCGTCGTCCACCACCCGCTCGGCGAGCCGACGCGCGTCTCGTACACGACCGCTCCGGCGGTGGTGAACGACCAGGGCACGAGGATCCGCTACCAGAACGTGAACACCACGCCCGGGTCGTCCGGCGGACCGATCGTCGATCTCCGGGGTCGGCTCGTCGGCATCCACCACTACGCCGCGGGCGCGGTCAACCAGGGTGTTCCGGCGTCCATGATCGCCCGGTCCGTGGCGACAGGCCCGCACGCCCGCCTACTGGATCCGAGCCCGCCCGCACCCTCCGGGCCGAGCGGGGCCAAACCTGCCGTCATGCTGAGCTGGGTGCCTCAGGACCGGTCCTGGGCCGACCTCGTCCACGATGTCCTGGCCGCCTCGGGACATCAGGTCCTCATGGGCCCGTCCGTCGACCGGCCGGGGCACCGCACGCTACGGGAGCACGTGGACGGCGGCGGGAAGGTTCTCGCCCTCGTCAGCCCCGCCTATCTCGCGGACCCCGGCATGACGGACGAGCGCGATCACATCGTCCACGACTTCGACCACGCGAGCGCCCCCAGCCGGCTCGTGCCCGTACTGGTCGAGGGCGAGGCCTCAGGAAGCCTCGCACTGCTGTCACCCGTGGACCTGCGCGAGGTGCCCGTCGCCCCCGGTACCGAGCACCCGGGTCGTGACCGCATGCGGGAGGCCTCGGCGCGACTGGCCTCCGCGCTCGACGCCTCCGCCTCTACTCCGGCCGGGCCGCCGGGCCCCGCCTTCCGGGAGCCGGTCCTCGGCTTCCGGCCCGGTGACCCGTTGCCCCGGCTGCGGCTGCTCAGCGACCGTGCGCGCAAATCGGCGGGCACCGTCTCGGGAACCGTGTTCGCCGACGGCCAGGAGAGCCAGTTCGCGGCGGGCCTCTACGTCACCCGCGACCTGGAGGAGGAACTCCTCGAGCGGCTGGACACCGACGCGCTCACCCCCCTCGTGGTGGTCGGGGAGGCCGGGTGCGGCAAGACCAGCATCCTGTGGAGCCTGGCCCGGCGCCGCTGCGGAACCGACACCGGGGAGGTCTTCTTCCTGAAGGCGACCTGGCTGGTCTCCGGCCCGTCCGGGGGTGCCAGGGTCGACCCGGGCGTGCTCGTCGAGGCGATCGGGCAGGCCCGCGGCGACGGGCGGACCGTGACGGTCCTGATCGACACCGTCGACGTGCTGGTCAACAACGAGGACGACTGGGAGCGGCTGGTCACCGTCGTGCACGCGGCGGGAGACGCGGGCGCCACCGTCGTCATGACCTCCCGGGTCGCCGAGGCGGCCGAGCTGCCCGCCGAATGGCGTCGGCTGCCACTGAGCGACTACGCCACCGACGCCGCGGCCGGCCCGTACACCACCAGCGAGTTCGAGCGCGCCGTACTCGCTCACAGCCGGTTCTTCACGGACGACCCCCAGCTCCGGGAAGACCTGATCAGCAGAATGCTGACGATCGTGGCCCGGGACATCTCCCTGCACCCGTTGTGCCTGCGCCCGTTGACGCTGCGGATGCTGTTCGAGATCTACACGCCGGGCCAGGTGCCCGACGTGGTCGACACCACCGGCCTGTACGAGACGTACTGGGATCACCGGGTGACCCGCGACCGCCGTTCCTGGGACCCCGGCGGCAACGCCCCGGACCACGACCGCGACCTCGGCGGTACGGCCATGGCGCTCGCGCTGGAGATGCTGCGGACCGGCCGCCCCGAGGCATGGGTCGACCGGGTCCGGCGGCCCGCGGATCTCACCGCCGCACGACTGAAGGAGGAAGCGGGCCTGCTGGAGAAGCGCGGGGTCGGGCACTTCGCGAACGGCGTCTTCCAGTTCTTCCACCAGACCTTCTTCGAGTACGCCGCGAGCCACGCCCTGGTCCACGGCCGGGGTGCCGCCGGGCTCGGCGCACTCGTCGACCGGCTCAAGGAAGCCGACGGCGAGGACTACTTCTCGCTCGCGGTGCTGGAGCAGGCGTGGCTGTGCGCCGACCGGACGCAGGACGCCGCGGACGCCGCGGCGGCGACGGTGGGGAAGCTGCTGAAGACCATCTCCGACGACCTCGACGGGGAGCGCACCACGGTCAGGTACGGCCTGCGCCGCGCCGTCCTGTCCGTCTGCGCCCAGAGCTCCCTGCCGACCGAGGACATGCTGACCGACCTGCTGCACATCCTCGGCTCCCCGAGGCTGACGCTGCCGGCCCTGCGGCAGTTCCTGGAACTGCTGCCCGCCCCAGGACGGGCGTACGAGCCCCGCGACGCCGACTGCCTCAAGGCCGCCGCGGCCCGCGCGGACAACGCCTGGATCGCCGTCCTCGAGGTGCTCGACCGGCTGCTGCCCCACGATCCCGCTGAGGTCGTCGGCGCCGTACGGACGACGGGGCTCGTGCAGCGCGCGATCGACGGCGGCCACGCGCTGTCCACGCGGGGCGAGTTCGCCGACTTCCTCGTCCGACTCCTGCCCGCGCAGCCCGCCGGCGCCTTCCCTCTCGTCAGGTCCGTGGTGCGGGCCGCTCTGGCAGCCGAGAACCACCAGTACGCGGCGGACGTCCTGTCGAGAATGGCCGCGTCGGGGCCCGCGCACGGGGAGCCACGCCAGTGGGCCGACTGGGCGGACGACCTGCTCGGTGACACGCAGGTGGCCTCGTCCGCGCTGATCAAGGCGCACACCTCCGTCCAGCTTCGCTATCTGCGCACGCTCACGTTCCCCGAGCTGGTCGACCGGCTCACCGAGCTCGCCCCCCGACTGTCGGCCGTTCCCGGCCCGAACACATCCGACCGGTCGCTCCTCGGCGGCCTCCTCACCGCCGCGGCGGACGTGTGCCCGCCCGACGCCGATCCGGCACCTCTCATCGGCCTCCTCGTCCAGGTCACCCGCAGGGAGCAGGTCGCCGACCTGTCCCGCGGCTCCCTGGTGCGTCTCGTGGACTCCGAAACCCCCGTCGGCCGGGCCGTGCGCGACCTGTTCGTCGACTGGCTCGTCCAGGGCATGCCGATCGCCGACCGCGACGACAAGGCACTCGTGCACATCCGCGCCAAGGTCGCCCGGACAGCCCTGGAACAGCTGGACCTGCCGGCCTACCGCGTCGCCGACGTGGCCGGCCGTGCGGCCACCGCCTGGGAGGCGCCCGCCGGCGACCCCGTCCAGGTGTGGCGCTCGCCGGGATGCCTGCTTCCCCTGCTCGTGCGGGGCGCGGTCGCCGGTGTTCCCGAGGCCGTCGCGGCGCTCGACGAGCTTCCGGGCGGGTTCGCCGTGACCGGGCCGGACGTCACGGCATGGGCGGAGCCGTACAACAAATGGCCCGCGGACGCCGTCGAGGCCGGGATGATGGTGGACCTGCTGGTCCGCATCGGCGAACTTCGCCAGGCGAAGACCATGCTGGTCAACGGGGTGGCGCTCGACGACGCCTCACTCACCCGGCTCACCCACTCCGCCCTCGGCACGCTGCGCGCCGCCGTACCACCGTTCCGCCCCGATGCGATGAGCCACCCGCTCCGTACGAAGCTGAAGGCCCTGGCCGAACTCCTCGTCGTACTTCGGCGCAGGGGCACCGCGCTGGAACTCCCCTGGACGGAACTGGCGGGCTGGATCGACCGCGTCACCGAACCACTGGCCGCGGGCTGGCTGGTGGAACTCGTCGGAGCCGGGCTCGAACAGCGCGAGTACCCGCCCGCCGACGCCCTGCGGCTCCTGCGCGCGCAGTGCGGCGCGGACGACACACTGGACGGCGAGAGCGAACTCGGCCGGAAGGCCCGCCTGTGGTGCGTGTGGTGGTACAGCGTCCACGGCGCCGCCTCCGACATCCCCGAGGCGCTCCGGCTGGCCTTCCACGAACCCGTCGACGCGCACACCGTCATCAAAGCCAGCAACTTCGTCTTCCTGGACCGACGCGACACCCCCCTCACCGAGAACGAGTGCGCCGACCTCCTCCTCGACGTCGGCCGCCGCCTACGGACCAGCACACTCGGCACAGGACGCCGCAAGGACATCGCCAAGGCATGGCAGGCAGCGATGTGGTCGTTCGTCCCAGGCGGCACCGCGGACACCCAGCTACGGATCATCCGCGAACTCCCCCTCCTGGACGACCCGTTCGCCGCACACCTCCTCCACTGCGTCCCGGTCAACCGCACCCCCGAGCTACGCGCCGCACTCAGAGACGTAGCGGCCCGCCCGGACCTCGGCGCCCGCCTCCAACGAGCCGTGCACCAGATCCTGGACCAGCAGAAGCGCAACTCCTCCGAGGGGGGCTGGCCCAGCCTGTTCGCGGATCTGGCCCGCGCCGGAGCATGACGGTGGCGTGACCACCCCCAGGGCCTCGGGTCACCAGCCGGGCGGATCATGCGTCCCAGGACGTTCCGGGACGTCCCGGGGACGCCCGTGCGGATCGGAATGAAAGCCTCCACGCTTCCTGGATGTCACGATCGCAGACATGTCAAAGATCCGGCTTCACCGTTCCCACCGACTGAGCCGGCGACTACTACCAGGTAGGGGACTGACCATGATCCGCAACCTCGCCACGTCAGGCGCTGCTCTCGCCCTGGGCGCCGGCGCTCTCGTCCTCGCCTCCGCCCCCGCCTTCGCCGGAACCAACGGCCAGCAGATCCGCTTCTACGACCAGCGCGGCGACGTCTACTCGGTGTTCCTGTACGGCACCAACCAGGAAGGCCACACGGTCGCCGGGTGCTTCAACACCCCCAAGACGGACAACTACATCGGCGGCTACTGGTGGAAGGACGACCTCTCTATCACCTGGTATCCGCAGTCCGGCTGCAACGGAACCGCCATCGAGCCCAGCCCGGAAACCTTCACCATCCCCTTGTCCCAGTCCTCGGACTGGTACACCATCTACGACTTTTGAGCACCCCGGTGAACCTGCGTAAGACCTGAGCGGCAATAGGCGGGGGTGCACTCCCAGTCCCCAGTGACTGGACCACCGGCAGCGACTATCCCCTTCTTCACCTACTACAGCCAGAAGGAACCTTTCCCATGAGCATCACGACGAAGATCGCCAAATTCGGTGCGGTCGCCGCCACCGGAGCCGCCCTCACCGTCCTCGCCTCCGGAGCCGCGTTCGCCGGGTCCAACGGCCAGCAGCTGAGGTTCTACGACCACCAGGGCGACACCTATTCCATCTTCGTCGCCGGGTACAACCAGGACGGCCAGTGGGCCACCGCCTGCTTCAACACCCCCAACACGGACAACTACATAGGCGGCTGGTGGTGGAAGGGCGACCTGACCTGGACCGGTCACAGCGCGGGCGGCTGCGTCGGCGAGGCCACCACCCCGCAGAAGTGGACCACCGTCCCCACTTCCCAGTCCTCCGACTGGTGGGGCATCACCCAGTAGCCGCCCCGCCGCGCGCGCTCTGACGGAAGATGCCGAGGTATCGGCTTGCCGATACCTCAGCCTCATCTGATGCCTCAGCATCGATACCGATGCGTCTATCCAGGTCACCTCTGGACGTCTCCCGAGCGAGAGACGCCTGGCGGGGGTATGTCCTTTCGCGCAATGTGCCCCCGGGATACATGAGGAGATCAGCGATGTACGCGGTAATCCGGCGTTACGAAGGAGTGACCGATGCTGCCGAGGCGGGACGCCGAGTGGACGAAGGATTCGTACCCCTCCTGCGCAGAGTCCCCGGCTTCGTGGCCTACTACTGGGTGGACGCCGGGGGTGGCGTGATGCTCTCCACCAGCGTCTTCGAAGACCAGGCCGGGGCCGAGGAATCGATCAAACAGGCGGCCGACTTCGTCAGGGACAACCTCGCTCCGCTGCTCCCCAACGCCCCTCAGGTCACAGCCGGCCCGGTGGTGGCTGCGGGGTAGCAGCCCCGCGCTTGGGCTGCCGGCTCCCACCACCTCCCCTCCGACGGCCGGCCCTTCAGAGCTGATGTCGCGATCTTGTCTCCTTCGCCGGAGGCCCACGGGATTCAGCGGGATGCCGCCCAGATCGCGAACACCGTGGGGTTGATCATCAACGCGACGCTCACCCCCACGGTGACGCGCACCTCCGGTGCCACGCCTGGGCTTGGTACACGCTCTGGTTCGCTCTGCTCCGCTCCTCTTCCCTTACTGGCCAAGGGCGTTGGAGGATCTACGCATGAGCTCCCACACGACAGGACCGACCGCTGACGCGGCAGCCACGTACCTCACGGCGATCCACCAGCGGCTGACGGCCGACGGCTGCACGGTGACCTTGCCGAGCTGGGAGGACCACCCGGTCGTGACCGGCTGCCGTGCGGACCGAAAGGTCCGCTGGTTCGGGACGAAGGCCGAACTGTTCGTCTTCGCGGCCGCCGTCCCCGAGGTCGACGTGACCACCATCAGCGAGTTCACCGCGTGGGCCATGCGCTACGCCAAAAGCCTGCGCGGCGGCATACCCGGCGCCCGCAACGCGGCCATGGTGCTCCCCGCACTGGTGAGCGCACGCGTCCGGCCCGAGGCGGTCCAGTGGGCCGCTCAGGACGCCCGGATCCTCGGCACGACTTTGATCAGCCGTCCTCTCACGGTCGAGACAAGCCAGGCGGGTGCGCGGACCACGATGTACCGGGGTGGGGTCGTCTGGGGCGGCATGTTCACCAGCCACGTACTGCAGAAGGCCGCCCTGTACTTCCCGTGAGAGGCCCACGGATTCCCCGAAGGCCTTCACCACTCTGGAGAACCTGTCTGCCGAGAGCTTCGTAGCAGCTACGCACCGCAGTCGACCTCAACTCCCGCCGTCTGTCCTCAAGTCGGAGCCCTATGTCAGCGGGTCGGGCGCTGTGGATCACTTGCCACCCCCGACTTCCGGCCACTCAGCGCGGCATCCAGAGTCTCTTGGGCCATGCGCATCGCTTCGGCGTACTTCGGCTCCGACATCCTCTGCCAAGCCTGGTCCGGCGCGACGTCCTCGACCCGGCTCATCACCCACCAGATGTTGCCGAACGGATCCCGCACCCGGCCGCCACGATCCCCCCACGCGCTGTCAGCGGCCTCAGTGATCACCTGCGCCCCGTGCACGACCGCGGCTGCCATGGCGGCGTCCGCGTCAGGGACGTAGACCCGCAGCAGCGCGGGCATCACCGGCCAGTCGGGCCGTCGGTCGAAGGCCAGCACAACCGTGTCGCCGACGCGGATCTCGCCGTGGCCAATGGTGCCGTCCTCGACCGGCACCCGAGCAAGTTCCTCGCCGTCGAACACGGCGGTGATGAAGTCGAGCAGTGCGCCGGTGTCATCGGTGACCACCCACGGTGCAACGCTGGTGTAGCCCTCGGGTGCCGTGCGAGTCATTGCTCTCGTCCCCTCGTGTGGTCAATCGCGATACGGCGACCCTATGCCCAAATTAGGACGTAGATGGACCTAGATGGGCCTGGATCACGCACGCGATCAGTACCGTCCGGAGGGGAGAGAAGCCCGGCGGGCGAACGTGGCGCACCCGGTGAACCGGTTGCAGTCCGGGCCGAGCCGTCAGGTTGCTCGCCGGTCGGGCCGGCGAAGGGCCATCAGCCGATCTGTTCGGCCAGGGCGACGACGATGCCTGAGGGCCCGCGGAGGTAGCACAGGAGGTAGACGTCCTCGTACCGCGCGACCTGCCCGATGAGTTCGGCGCCATGGGGGCGCAGGCGGGCGATGGTGTCCTCGATGTCGTCGACGGCGAACATCACCCGGTGCAGGCCCAGCGTGTTCGGCGGCGGGTTCTGCGATCCGACCCGGATGGCCGCGGGGGAGTGGTACTGAGCGAGTTCCAGCTTGCCGTGACCGTCCGGAGTCCGCATCATCGCGATGTCGCTACGGACTCCGTCGAGTCCGACGGTCTGATCCGCGAACAGGCCCTCGATCGGCGCCTTGGCTTCCACCTCCATGCCCAGTTCGGTGAAGAATGCGACGGCGGCGTCCAGGTCTTCGACGACGATGCCGACGTTGTCCATCCGCTGAAGCGTCATGACGGTTCTCCCTTTGTCTTGCGCGGGCCTACGAGGTCACCGGTATACCGAAAGACGGACTGGAGGCCCATTCTCGACACCCGCGAAGCGGCTCAGATACGCGAGAGGGCCTCTGGCCCCTCGCTGCACCGCGCTGTGCGACGCGCCCCGTCGACGTCAACTCGCGTCCACCTCGACGCGGGACGGGCGTTGCGACGTCAGGCCACGGCGCGGAAGACGTACGCCGTCATCGGGGCGGTGACCGGCCCCGGGCCCAGACGCGCGGTCATCTCCGCGGTGACGGTCGCCCGGACAGTCGGTCCGTCCCCGCGTTCCTCGACGGCCCCGCGCACCGGTGTCCCGGTGAGGTACCCGATCGCAAGATCGGCGGTCGACGGGGCGCGTCCTTGAAGCGTCAGCTCCTGCTCCTCCTCGACGGTGAAACCCGCGGCCGTCAGATCAGTGGCCACGGAAGCGGGGTCGGCGTAGCCATGCGGAACCGTCGGGAAGAACCGCGGTGGGTCGACCGGGAAAGCCCGCTCCAGCCCTGCCTGCAGCGCGGCTTCGAAGGCATGCGTCCCGAGCGGGCCCCAGGTGTTGAACAAGAACCGGCCGCCCGCGACCAGAACTCGCCGGACCTCGGTGAAGGCGGCGACCCGGTCGGGAAAGAACATCACGCCGAACTGGCAGACCACCAAGTCGAAGCGTCCGTCCGCAAACGGCAGCCGTTGCGCGTCGGCCTGCCGCCACGTCGCGCCCGGGGCTTGGGCCGATCCGAAGGCGACCATGGCCTCGTTGAGATCGGTGGCCGTCACTTCGGACGACGGCGTCGCCGCGAGCAGAGTCGATGTCAACACGCCTGTACCCGCAGCCAGTTCAAGAATTCTCCGAGGCCTGAGTGCCGCCGCCTTCACGGTCAGATCCTCGGCGAAAGGCCGGAAGACCGCAGGCACGAGGTACCGCTCGTACGCCGCCGGCATGGATTCTGACCACTCCTGGTCGGCCCCAGTAACCGTCACCCTCGTGACCGTAGTACCGCGGACGGAGACCTCGGCTGTGCCGCGCCGCCGGAGCCGGCGCGGTCAAGCGTCGCCAGAGCCGACCATGCTGGCGGAGAGGGCAGTGGGCGTTTTCGGCCCTGGTGAGTAGCGCTTCCCCTGGGCGGCTCCGTTTGGGGCACCTGCTGGCGTGGATGCTCGGGTAAGCCGACCTGCGCCCGGCAGCATGACGGAGGTGAAGCAGACAGGTGGTGGGTACGAGGCTGCTCCAGCATTCGACTCGATTCAGGCCGGGGTGGGGAAGCGGCTGGACGACGTAGCCAAGGTCCTTGCCGGCGCCCTGGTCACGGTGGCCGGTGTCGTGTCCGCTCTCGGGCTGACGAGCGATCTCGTCTTCGTGGCGCTCAACAACGAGTCCTGGCCCGTCTACGTCGCCTCTCTCTGCGCCATCCTTGCGATCGTCTGCAGCATCGTGGCGCCCCACGACAGCGAACCTGCTGCCCGCCTACGACACCTTCGCCAAGTTCGCACGACGCCTGCCTGATCTGGTGCGACGCTGTGAACACGCGCTGGCACCGGGCGAGCGGGCAGATCCCGGCCGACGGACTCGACATCGAGCGCACCACGTTGCACGTCCTCCCACTGGAGCCGCTGGCGGTCGCGCTGGGCGAGGAGCGGGTGGTCGTCTCGGACCGCACCGTCAGCTTCAACTCGGTGCGCTACTCGACCCCGCCCGGCTACACCGGTGCCCGGGTCTGGCGCCGGGTCCTCGGCGACGAGCTATCGATCACGGCGCCCGCACCAAGTCCGGTGACCTGTTGGAGAGTCGAGGACGACCTGGTCTCCATCCTGGAGCACATCGAGGCCAGCAGACACGTCGGCCAGGTCGTCCGCGCGGACGAGGCCCACTCCGTCCAGAACGGCACCATCGCCTGGCAGGCCCTGGGCCGACAGCAGACGGCGGCCGGGGAGTCGAGGGCCGACTGACCGCAGTCAGTCGCCGATGAACCACAGATACAGGTGCAGCCCGCGTTCCACGACCTGGCACAGCTCGCGGGCCTGCCCGACCCAGTCACCGCCCAAGTCCGCAGGAAGCCGGTCGAGTTCCGCCAGCAGCAGCGGCACCTGCCGTTGGTTGAAGACCGCATCCCCATACGGCGTCAGGGCCCAGAGCATCGGGAACTCCGCCGGGTCCAGATCCGCGAAGCCGGCTGTCCACTCCACTCCGGCCTTGGCGCTGGCCACGACGTTCCTGCTGTCTCCACGCACAGCCATATTGATCACCTGCCGAGCCTATCGGCGCCCACCGCGACCCACGAAGGAATTACCGACCGTGACGTTTCCCCAGGCCCCGGCCCTGCCCGAGGAGCTCGACAAGCCGATGCTCCGGATGCGCCTGCCCTACATGCGCCTGGCCAGCACCCGACGTGCTGGCGACCGCCCGGGCCGAGCGGCGGGACCCCGCTGAGGTCCGGCGGTTGCTGATCTCCGAGGAGGTCACCGGCCGCGACGCGGCCACCCGGCGCCTCCGGCTCCACTCGGCGAACTTCCCCCCGGCAAGACCCTCGCGTCCTGGCGGGCCGAGGACTCGACGCCGCCTACGAACGCCGCTCGATCGCGGTGACCAGAACATCCACCCCTCAGGGTTCGACACGATCACGCACAAGCCTCTCGCCGGGGCCAGCACCGATCGCCTCATGCACCACGCTCACCTGGTGACCACCACCGGCGGCTCCCACCGCCTCGCCGAGGCCCTCGCCGGCAAGGGAATGGGCCCCTTGGCCTGACCCCCACCCTCAGGCACACCGCTGGCCATCGGCGTGGTTTTCTGATGGCCACCAGCCCGGACACCCGACGGCCGCCCACCTGGGCATCTCAATGGCCGTTGACAGGACGTAGGCATCGAGACCGCTGCGGTCGGGATCGAGCGAATCGTAGATCGGTCCGGCATCGGTCCTGTTCACCGCCTCCTTTCAGGCGACGATGTCGATGGTGGTGCACTTGCGGAAGACGTCAGACGACGGCCTGGGTCGCGCGACCCAGACACCGCAGTGAGGTGGTCCGGCCCTTTGCGCCGACCGGTTCTGGTGGCACGGCTGACGAAGGAGGTACTCACGCTTGGCGCTTGATGGTCCTGCGTATCCAGTCGGCGTAGGCGGGAACGCTGGTGTAGAGGCCCGGACCGGCCGAGCACGGGACTCCGGCGGCGCCGGGGCCAGAGGTGGTGCCGATGAGTTCCCACCGTCCCCACCGGTCCGTTTGGAGTTGCGGTCCGCCGGAGTCCCCGAAGCACGCCATCGCCTGGGGCACGCGGCTGATGGTGCACAGCCGGGTCCTGTCCGCGTACCCGGGATCGCACTCGGAGGCGCTGCCCGTGCGCGTCTTGAGCTCCTGCAACCGCTCCGCGAACTGCAGTCCTGTGTCGATGGTGGTTCCGAACCCCAGGATCCGGGTCGGGGTGCCGGACTGGCCGACCCGCTTCGCGATGCGGACGGGCTGCTCGGCGACCGGGCGATCCAGACGTACGAGCGCGATGTCGTTCCGGTTGGGCGCCTTCCCCTCACCGTTCGCATAGCCGGGATGTACGACGGTGCGTTCGATCGCCCGTACGGCACCCCCGGACTTCCGCGCCTGGCTGCCGATCCGGACGATCCCTTCCAACTCCAGCCCCTCGCCCTGCACGCAGTGAGCAGCAGTCAGCACCCATTGCGGATCGATCAGAGAGGCCCCGCAGTTCCCGTCGTACACCCCTTGCGTCGGGGCGGACTCCGGGATCACAGCCATGAACGGGTAGCGCTCGGTGGCGTCCGTTCCGTTGACGATGGCTTCTGCGCTGTTGGCCATCAGAGTGGTGCACAGGGCGACGGCGAGAGCGCCGACGGCGGCGGCGCGCGCCCCGCGGCGGCCGACGGACTGCGAGCTGAACATGGAAAGGCCTTCCCTAGGAATCCGGCGTGTCCGTCCACCCTCCTCGGTCCAAGATCCACCGAACATCCCGGTAGCGCCCCGATGTACGTGGGGGTACCCCCCTCACGTTGCCCGACCGGCTGCCGGGGGTTAATCCCTGTTCCGTACCGGGGCGGCCTCTGAAGAAAGTCCGTGGACCAACCCCTGCGGGCTGCCGGGGTCGTCCCCGCTCGTCCCCAACCCCTACCCGGTGCCGGAGCTCCACTTCGACGCGCATCAGTACGACGCCGAAGTGGCTCGCGCCGAAGCGGACCGCTGGTGGCAGGTGTACGTGTAGTCCACTACGTCCCGTCCCGTACCTTCACGACGTCATGCCGCCGTTACCGCGGGGATGAATCCGATGTTCCGCGGACGCGTCAGGGCTGACGACCAGCACACCGGCCGACGTGTCCGCTTGCCGTGTCCCCGCAGAGGCTGGGCACCCGACCTGCCTCAGGCCTCCGCGGCAGGCGTCATGACGGGTCGGGCGCGCTCTCGTGGACGGGATTCTTGGATGCCGGGTGGTCCGGACTACCGGCCGGGGCGGCGGCGCGTAGCGCGGCTTCGATCCGGCGGTTGCTGGTCATGGATGCCGTGATGGCCGTCATCGCCAGGAGGAGGACGGCGGCGGCGTAGAGCGGGGTGCGGATGTCGTAGGTGGTGGCCAGCCAGCCGCCGAGGAAGGCTCCGACGGGAGCGGCGCACATGGCGAGCATGCGGGAGGTGGAGGCGACCCGCCCCATGAGGTGGGCGGGGACGATCGCTTGCCGGAGGGAAGGAGCGAGCACCATCGTGGCGCCCATGCCGGCTCCGCAGACGGCGAGCGCTAGGCCGGCGAAGTACGGGTTGGGGGCGGCGGCCAGGCCCAGGATGGCGAGTCCTTCGGCGGCGGCTGTGCAGGTCAGTGCGGTGCCGGTGCCGAGGCGGCGGCCAAGGGAGGAGGCGATGCCCGCGCCGAGCAGGCCGCCGGTGGCCTCTGCCGTGAGGAGCAAACCGAAGCCGTACGTGTCGATGCCCAGGCGGTCGTGCGCGAAGAGGGCGAGGACGGTCTCCACGGCGAGGAAGGCGATGTTCCCGACCGCCGGTCGGAGCGCGAGCCCGAGCAGCAACCGGTTCCGGAAGACGTACCTGGCACCTGCCCGGGCCTGCCGGAGCAGCGACTCGCGGACCTCCGGGACGGGCCGCGGCATGGCGGGCAGCGTACGTACGAGCGCTGCGGAGACTGCGAACGACACCGCGTCGGCGAGCAGCGGAACCGCCCGCCCGAGCGCGAGCAGGGCACTGCCCGCGGGCGGCCCCGCGAAGCCGGACATGGCGGTCTGGGCTCCGCGCAAGCGGGAGTTGGCGCGCTCCAACAGCGCGGGGTCCCGGCGGAGCAGGTCCGGCAGATAGGCCGTGGCGGCCGTATCGAAGAAGAGGCCGCCAAGGGCGAGAAGGAACGCGACGGCCGCGAGCAGCGGAATGCTCAGGACGTCGAGCACGGCCGCCACCGCGGGTATCGCGAGCAGCACGGCACGCGCCGTGTCCGCTACCGCCATCGTGCGCCGGCGATCCCAGCGGTCCACCAGCGCGCCGCCGAGCACCCCGAACAGCAGCCACGGCAACGTACCGGCCGCTGTGACGACGGCGAGCGCCATCGGATCCCGCGTCAACGTCAACGCGAGCAACGGCAGCGCGGCGTGCATGACGCCGTCACCGAGCGACGAGACCGTCTGCGCGGTCCACAGCCGTCCGAACCCCGCCGGCAACTTCCGAACGTCTTCAGTCACTTGGTCTCTCCCTCGGCCTGCTCGCGCGACGCCGGCCGGAACAGCGCGAAGACGAGTGACGCGTCAGGCAGCGACGGATCGGACAGCGCCCGGTACTCGTCCGCCAGAGCCTCCAGCCGTGCTCCCAGCTGCGCGAACTGCTCCTCGGTAAGCCTCAGATGCGCCATCCGCACGTGCCGCTCGCCATTCGCCGGCGACGCCTCCAGATCCGCCACCGCATGCCGCATCAGCAGATCCGGCCCTCCCTCGCCCGGATCGGGCAACACGATCGACCGCGCCGCCATCGCGTAATACCGCTCGGTGACCCCCCTCACCTTCCTCGTCCGCACCACCTTCACCAGGCCCGCCCGCTCCAACAGCCGCACGTGATAGCTGGAACTCCCCTTCGCAAGGCCCACCCGCTCGGCGATCTGAGTGATCGTCGCCGGCTCGAAGCGGAGCACGGCCATGATCCGGTGACGCGTGAGATTGGAGACGGCGCGCAGTTGCTCGTCGGTGGTGACGTGAAACGTCTCGGGAAGATCATCCGTAGGCATGTGAGCAATGGTCAACGATTCTTGACCATTGCGCAAGGGGTTTCACGTGGCGGTCTGCGCAGTGCGGTTCGGGGGAGCGCGGTACAGGGGAGCGCGGTACAGGGGAGCCGCGGTGCAAGGGAGGCACACGGGTGCGATTTCAGCGCTGCCTGTCTATCAGTACGTCTACTTCGCTCTGCGCAGCGAGCGCACCACCGCACAGGAGTTGACGGCTGTGCAGGGTGTTGAGCCTGATGAGACGAAGGTCCGTGGCAGCCGCATCGTCCAGACAGAGAGGCTTTCCCCTTCCTGGAGCGGATGTACGGGGGCCCCTGCTCGCGGCCCCTGCGGCTCGGCGGCGGAGTGGACCCCAGCTCAGAGCACTTGCAGGGAGCGCCCGGTGACCGCCCACGGCATGTGTGGCGTACGCGTCGCCAAGCGCACCGCACCCGCCCGGGATCCGCTCGGACGGACCGGTCCTGTTACCTTCGCGCGTCGGCCCTCGTCATAGGTGTGGCGGCCGAGTTCGAACGGTCGTCGCACCAACGAGTGAATCGAGGGCCGGGATGCTGACCAACATCATGTACGTGACCGTCTACGTGTCCGATCAGGACCGCGCGCTGGAGTTCTACACCGGGGGACTGGGCCTGGAGAAGCGGATCGACGTCCCAGGCCCAGACGGGCGCTTCCTCACCGTCGGCGTGCCCGGAAGTCCGGTGCAGATCATCCTCTGGTCGCATGCGCCGGCCGCGGGGCAGCCGGGCGGCGAGGGCGTCCCCGGTCCACTGATCCTCGAATCCGAGGACTTGCGAAGGGATTTCGAGAGCATGCGCCGGCGTAATGTCACTTTCGAGGAGTCAGAGCCCGTGGACTATCCGTTCGGGGTCCGCGTCGAGGCGGTGGATCCGGACGGCAATCGGATCTCTCTCCGCGAGCAGCGCAAGCCGTGACCGCTCACCCGTCCGGCCTCGTGGCCGAGGCGTTCGAGGCCCAGCGCCACCGGCTGCACGCCGTCGCGTACCGCGTGCTGGGCTCGCACGCCGACGCGGAGGACGTGGTCCAGGAGGCCTGGATGCGCCTCAGCCGTCAGGACGAGACGGCGATCGGCAACCTGGCGGGCTGGCTGACCACCGTCGTCGGCCGAATCAGCCTGGACGTCTTGAGATCTCGCCGGGCCCGCCCCGAAACCGCCTACGAACAAGAGTTCGCGAACCTCGTGGTGACACCCGACGACGCCCTCGCGCCGGACGAGCAGGTGGCGCTGGCCGACTCGGTCGGCCTCGCCCTCCTCATCGTGCTCGACTCCCTCACCCCGAGCGAACGCCTGGCGTTCGTCCTGCATGACATGTTCGCCGTCCCCCTGCAGGAAGTCGGACGAATCCTGGGCAAGTCCACCGCTGCCACCAAGATGGCCGCCAGCCGTGCCCGCCGCAAGGTCCAGGCCACGGACCGGCCGACGGGCACTGGTCGCGAGCACCGGGAGGCCGTCGAGGCCTTCGGCGCCGCCGCCCTCAGAGGTGACTTCGAAGCGCTCCTGCGCGTCCTGGACCCCAACGTGAAGCTGACCGTCGACACCCCCGGCGGCGTGGTTGTGACTCTCGGCGCCACCAAGGTCGCCGCCGGCGCCGGCATGTTCTCGGGCACGGTCGCCCGCCAACGCCCCGTGCTGGTCAACGGCGTCCCCGGCCACATGACCTGGGGCCCCGACGGAATCCCACTCTCCATCATCGTCTTCACCGTCAACGCAGGCAGGATCACCGGCATCCACATCGTCGTCGATCCGGCCAAACTCGCCGGGATCGCTCTGCAGGCCCCGGCTGATCCGGTGCCATGCAAAGGCAGGCGTTGTGCGGTAGGCCGTGAGGTAGAGCCGACGGAGCGTATGGCTGAGGGGCTGGACACGGCGGCCGCAGTTGGCGGCTGACCGCTGCCAGGGAGCCGGAGGGCATGCAGGACGCGGCTATGGTCCGCTTGGCGCGTTGGGCGTCGCCGCGTTCGCCGGAGCGGCCGCGTACTGGGGTCCGCTGCGAGCTCAGAACGCATCGCGCCAGGAAGCAGAACAACGGCGCGAGAGTGCGCAGGCGGATGCCGTAGAGGCGAGGGCACACGAGCGTCGGAGCGCCAGGTAGCATGCGTGGCTCTCATCCGGCTCGGGAGGCGCCCCGATGGCGGCCAGGCCGACGTTCACGATTTCGGGCTCTGGCACAACTTCTGTGGGCCTGGCGCTAGGCGGCAGGTCTGTGCGTCGTACTACGTCTGGGTCGGCTGCGGTGCCGACGGGATTTGAACCCGCGAGACAGATAGGAGCAGGTCCGCCCCGTCCCCGTCAGTCGCCGTGGGAGGGACCTCTCCCACGGCGATCGCAATGGACCGCTCTGCCACGGCACCGCAACCTGCGGGAATGCGCGCACTCCCGGTCTGACCAAGCGTAAAGGCACTGTTCTCTGCGGACGAATCCTTATCCGGGAGAAGTTGTGCCAGAGCGCGAGTTTGGGAGGCACCCGCTGCTGAGCGATGGGCACATGTACCGGGGTGTGCTCAGACTCCAGTGGCCGCGCATGGTGGAACGCGCTGCCGCCATCGTCACCAGCCACGACGAGACCGGCGGGTGTTCCCTCCGGCAGTGCTACTGCCGGCTCGTTGCGGAGGGCCTGATCCCGCACACTGCGCGGACTTCTCGGCGTCTGTCCTTCCGTACGTGGTCTGCGAGAAGGGCACCTTGCGGGCGCAGTTGACCAGCTGGCTGGACGGCAAGGGCGCTTCCGTGCTCGCCGTCCGGGGTTTCGGCAGCCAGAGCTACGTGCAGGTCGTCCGCGAGCGCACAGCCCGCGACCCGTTCCCGGCGGTGCTGCTTTACGTCGGCGACTTCGACGCTTGCGGACCGGACCACGGGCGGAGAACGGCAGCGGCGACGACTCAGCGCCTACGCGAAGGGGTGCCCTCTGAAGCGCATGTGAGTAGTGGTGGAGTACAGGAAGTCCGGGCAAGAATGATCTTGCTAGGGTTCACGCAAGACCTGGGGCGTTCGACAACCTCACATGTGAACGGGCTTAGGCGGTGTCTTCAAAGAGGGTTGAGCCAGAGGAACAGGGATGCGATGGTGACGGCCGCCTGGTAGGACTCTCGGGTTTTGTCGTAGCGAGTGGCGATCGCGCGGTACTGCTTGAGGCGGTTGAAGCAGCGTTCGACGACGTTGCGCTTCTTGTAGAGCTGTTTGTCGAAGGCGCATGGTCTGCCTCCGTCGCGGCCTCTGCGGGTTCGGTTGGCCCGCTGGTCGCGGCGTTCGGGGATGGTGTGGCCGATCCCGCGTTTGCGCAGGTAGGCGCGTATCTTGCGGGAGCTGTACCCCTTGTCGCCCAAGACGTGGTCCGGGCGGGTTCGGGGCCGTCCGGGCCCGGCACGGCGGACCCGGATGGTGTCCATGACGTCCTCGAAGCGGGTGCAGTCGGCGGCGTTGCCGCCGGTGAGGACGAAGCCGAGCGGCCGGCCGCGACCGTCGCAGGCAAGGTGGATTTTCGTGGTCAGTCCGCCTCGGGATCGTCCGAGGGCGTGATCACATACTTCGTCCCCCGACTCCGCCCCCTTTTTCGGGCGCCGGCGGCATGCTGGTGGGCCCGCGCGACCGTCGAGTCGACCGACACCAGCCAGTCGATGTCGCCGGCGGCGTCCTTCTCCGCCTGGACCGCGGCCAGCATCCGTGTGAACGTCCCGTCCAGAGCCCACCTGCGAAAACGCGTGTACAGAGTCCTCCAGGACCCGTACCGATCCGGCACATCACGCCACGCCGACCCCGTCCGCAGCTTCCACACGATCCCATTCAGCACCCGCCGGTCGTCCAACCTCGGCCGCCCCGAAGACGCCCGCGGCAACAGCCCGGACAGCGCTTCCCACTCCCCATCCGTCAGCTCATGACGACGCACCATGCCGACATGATCCCCCATCGGAACCTTTTGAAGACACTGCCTAGGGTGCGGGTCGGCCTACAAGGGCCGGTAAGTGCCGTAGTTCCCCGCAAGGGAGTTCGTGGCGGCTTCAGCGACATCGGATCGGCGGCTGGAGAGGCATGAGGTGGGGAAGTCGTGCGCTCTCTGCCCTGTCCAGCCGGCCGCGGCGATAGTGGGCCAGAAGTAGATCCTTTCCTGTGGAGGCCTGGCTTCGATGAAGTCGAGGACGTCGGTCACGGTTTCCTCATCCAGGGCAAGCCGGAGCATGGCAATGGCCTGCAACGCTCCGCCCACAAGAGTCTCGGTACCGGTACTCAGACACCAGCGAACCGCCTCAGCGTGTGAGTACTCCATGTAGCTCAGCCGGATGATGGCGTCGCCGCCGGCAGTGTGAACCGCATGGAGAGTTTCACGCTGAAGGACAAGATGTCGCAGGTAGGGAAGGTCAGACAGGGAGCCGCATGTGCCGAGCGCCACGGTCATTTGGTATTGGGTCTCCCAGGTCCGCGGATCTCCTACCTCCTTCTTCAGGGCTTCGAGCAGGGCAGGGCCGGCATATGAGTCGCCCAGTTTTCGAAGTCGCTTCGCGGCTGAGCGGCGCTTGGCGGAACTGCGGTCTTGAAGCTGGCGGATCGCCTCAACGGCGTCGAGAGCCACGGTCTCTCCTACTGGATATGGACGACACTGAACCCTATTCGGCTTGTCTGACAGTGCCGCCGAGGATCTCACCGGGCGAGGCCAGAAGCAGCGGACGGGCCGAGTCGGCGTAGCGCATCGCGGTTCGCCATCGCCGTCACAGCAAACCTCTCCGTACAGCTCATGCAATGACTGATAGCCATGCCGACCTGGACGTCATCGACATACGTCTCGGTCAGGGGCCGACCCCCCTTGACCACAGAGACAGCTGACGAACAGGACACATGCGCCCACTCCCGACCCGCCCTTCGCGCGCGTCGGAGAGGTGTCGCGTGCCGTGATCTCTTCAACGGGGCGAGGGGCGAGGGCGTCGGGGCGCTCGCAGCGGGGTGGGCGGCAGTCAACTTCCGGAGCTACTCCAGCCGGGTGCTGTCTTCCGTCGTGATCCGGGCGCAGGCGCGGACGACGTCGCCGAGTTCCATCCCGCTTTCGTGCAGCTCGCGCTGGCGCCGGGCCCCTCCACCGCGCACCAGGAGGTCCTTGAGGGCGGTGCGCGCCCGGTCGAGGTCGCCGGTTTCCCGCAGGGCGTCTTCGGTGTGCGCGATGAAGGCGTCGAAAGCCGCCTCAGGCGGGATCGGTCGCAGCGTATGAGGGTCGAGCAACGGGCCCTCCGAACCTGAGCGGGCGGCCTGCCAGGCCGCGAGCCGGAGCAGTTCGATCGGAATACGAGGCACGGGCCGGCCCGACCGCCAGGCGCGCGCCTCGGTCTCGACCAGGGCCCGGGCGAGCGTGGCCATGAGTACCGTCGTGTCGGGCTCGAGACAGACGTCGGCGACGCGGATCTCGACAGTGGGGAAGTTGTGGGAGAGGCGGGCGTCGAAGTAGATCATGCCCTGGTCGCGCAGGACCCCGGAGCCCAGCATGTCGCGCACGCGGGCGTGGTAGCCGGCCGCACTGCCGAACGGCTCGTAGGGGCCTGCAGACGGGAGTCGGTACCAGACCCGGCTGCGGTAGCTGGCGTATCCCGTGTCCTGCCCCTGCCAGAACGGCGAATTCGCGCTGATCGCGGTGAGGAGCGGCAGCCACGCACGGATCCGGTCGAGGACGCCGACGCCCTCCTCGTCCGACTCGATGGACACATGCACGTGACAGCCGCCGGTCAGCTGCTCCTGCGCCGTCAGGGCGAACTGGTCGGCCATCCAGCGGTACCGCCGCCCCAGGTTCCGGGAGGGCTGTACGGCGAGCGGCGAGGTCGCCAGCGCGGCCACCTGGGCACCGACACCTTCCGCATGGCGCCCGGCCTCCCCTCGCCACCGGACGATCTCCTCACGCAGCGCGCCCATGTCGCTGACAGGGCGCGTGGCGAACTCCAGCTGCTCCTGATGCAGCTCCTTCTCGAAGACGTCCCCCGCCTCCTCACCGGCCGCCGCGGCAAGTACGGCGGACGACAGAGCAAGCGGTTCGCCGGTCCGGGCGCTGACGAGCAACAGCTCCTCCTCCACGCCTACCGTGCGGGTCTTGTGCTGCGTCGGGATCTCGGCCACGCGGTTCTTCCTTCCGGGCGGAACATCTCGCTGATCTTCGGTGCGCTCAGGCGCATACCCAGGATCGGGCGGATCAGCCGGGCGGGCACGGGCGCTCCTTCAGCGCGGGTTTCCGCGGGACCGAAGGCAGACCCCTCGTTTCGGACCGATAGGTCTGTTTGCCGAGGCCAGGCCAGCCCTGGGCCGCTTAGTACGACCGGGCCAGTCGGCAGCGTCCGCCGCTCGGGACCTACCCACTGCCCAAGATCGCAACGGGTGGCTGATTGGCAACCCACTGTCAGTGGTGAGCTCTACATTGATCGGTTGCGCGAGAAGCGCGCGATCGACCCGGGGGAATCGACCAGGGGAGGGGCTTCGGCTTTGCCGTTCGTCAAGGGGTACACCAAGCGGGACGGAACAGGGGTCCGGGGACACTGGAGGGCGCCGGCAGGGACGAGTCGGCAGACTGCGCTGGCCATCGGGATCGTGGCGGCCGTGTTCATCTTCGGCGGCTCCGGTACGTCGACGGGCAGCGGCACGGGCGCGGGACGGTTACCGGCGCAGCGGTCCTCATCAGCCGTGACGTATCCGATCAAGTGGCCGGGCTGGGAGAAGCCGACACCCCGCCCGGCCCCGGCCGTGTCCTATCCGATTCGCCGGCCGGAGTGGAAGGACACCGCTTCGCGTCCGGTACCGACAGTGTCATACCTGATCAAGTGGGACCGCAACGGAGACGGACGGTGAGCCGGCGC
Source organism: Streptomyces sp. LMG1-1-1.1 (assembly GCF_040815545.1). Classification (NCBI taxonomy): domain Bacteria; kingdom Bacillati; phylum Actinomycetota; class Actinomycetes; order Kitasatosporales; family Streptomycetaceae; genus Streptomyces; species Streptomyces sp. LMG1-1-1.1. Next base: position 94,661 of record NZ_JBFPNH010000034.1, read on the forward strand.
CCGGCCAGGCGCCCGGCCCGGCGGCGGTCGCGGAGGCCTGACGGCACCGAACAGCTCTTCCTCATCGTCGGCGGCTTGGTCATCGCGGGGGCTGTCATCGCGGCGGTGGTGGACTTCGTACGCGCGTATCCGTGGGTTCCGGTCGTCCTGGTGCTGCTCGTGGGCACGGCGGCAGCGGCCTGGGTAGCCGGCCGGCGGCGAGCCGCACAGTGGGAGCGGGTGCGCTCCCAGGGGCTGCGGTATGCCCTGACGCACCTGGACGCCCTGCATCACCGGCAGTTCGAGCACGCGGTACGGGACCTGATGCGGCGCGACGGGTGCACGGACGCGGTGCAGGTCGGTGGCGCTGGGGACAACGGTGCGGACGTCAAAGCCACCGACCCGTACGGACGGCGCTGGGTGATCCAGTGCAAACACCGACGGGCCGGCCTGTCTGGCGCCGCAGTGGGCAGCCCGGATCTCCAGGTCCTCAACGGCACCGGCCGTCCCGTCCACAAGGGCGACGTCGTCGTGCTCGTCACCAACGGCAGATTCTCCAAGCCCGCCCTCGAATTCGCCCGCTCCCAGCGCCTGCACCTGGTCGACCGCACCATGCTGGGCGACTGGGCGAGCGGATCACGACCCCTATGGGAGCTCCTACGGGCGGTGCCACCGCCACGCCGGCCCCCGTCTGGCTGACTGCCTCCCGTACGAAGCAGCTCCGGGGAGCCTGCTTCCGGGGCTGCTTCGTGTTCGATCGAGACGTCGGCGCGCTGACGTCGCTCATGGCAGACATCGCCGGCCACCGGCCCGTCGCCGATTCCGCCGCATGCGGATTCAGTCACGTGGAGCTGTTCTGCGCCGGGCCGGTTGCCGACGGTATCGCCGGGCAGTTCCACAGCAGCGGAGGTCGAGGAAGCCATTCCGGCTGGCAGCTGGCCGCCACGCTCTTCGGCTGAGGTCAGGGCGACGTCACCCTCACCGCCGTGTCCGCCACGACCAGTCCGCCACCGGCCTCCCGGCCGGCCTGTCCATTGCCCCGACCAGACCCCGATCCGGTGCGCCAGCGCAAGGACGGCTCCTGTGCGTCGCGGGCGCAGGGGCGCCCCGATGTCCGGTGGCGGACCGCCGCGTGCGGATGGGGCGAAGTCTCGTCCGCTGACGCTGGTCGCAGCAGTCTGCCGGTGCACGTGTCCGGGCAGTCGCTCTCGAGGCAGGAGGACCGGACTGGGGAGAGGTCCTTGTCTCACACAGCGTGGTCTGTCGGGGCCGGATGCCACTCAGCCAACACAATGGTGGCGTCGTCCCTGAGGCGGTGGTCCTGATGGTTCAGGATTTCGTGCAGCAGGCGGCGCAGGGCTTCCGGGGCCGGATCGCCCGCGGCCATGGCGCGGATCACGGTGTCGGCGAGTCGTTCCTCGCCGAAGAGGTCCCCCTGGGTGGAGCGGGCCTCGGTGACGCCGTCGCTGTAAAGCAGGACCCGGTCGCCGGGCTGTAGGCGTGTCCGGTGCACTGTCGGCGGGGAGGTGGTGTGGAAGGCCCATCCGAGGGGGAGGTCGGGTTCCCGTTCGAGCATGCGCGGCAGGACCTGGCCGTCGCGGATCAGTAGCGGCGGCGGGTGGGCGCAGTTGACCCAGGTGAACGTGCCGTCGAAGACGTTGAGATTGGCGATGACCGCGGTCATGAGGCGGTCGGTGAACCATTCGTTCAGGATGGTGTCGATCGCCGGGATGATGTCACCGAGGGTGCCGCCTGAGCGGCGGGTGGCTCGGCAGGCGGCGAGGCCGGCGGCGCTTGCTCCGCCGGATGCGAGGTCGTGCCCCATGGAGTCCAGCAGTGTCAGGTGCAACGCGTCCTGGGTGATGCTGTGGTCGAAGGCGTCGCCGCCGATGTCGTACGCGGGCTCGAGCACTGCGGACGACGTCACACGTGTGGTGCCGATCGTGCGTGGGGGCAGGAACGCCCACACCAACTCGCCTTGCACGGTCATCTTCCGGCGCCGCTCCGCTTCGATCAGAAGGTCGTTGTGTGACGACTTCGACACCAGGAGCAGTGCGGCCACACCCGTCAGCGCCTCGCACCACCTGATCAGGTCCTCGTCGAGATCCGGTGCGGTGGCCTTCAGTACACCGAGGCGTTCGATCCCGTCGATCATCGGCACCCAGACGGTGCCGCCGTCCCGTGAACGCTGTGTCCGCTCCGTGCGGTAGGCCAGGCCCGCCAGCGAGCCGTCGATGTCCAGCATCTCTGCCTCGGTCGCCACGGGCTGTGGCAACGCCACCAGGCGGGTCTGCTGCAGGTCGGTCACGTACATGCAGGTACCGTCCAAGCCCATGCGCCGGCCTGCCTGGAACACGAGCCCGGCGAGTTCCCCGCCCGCTACCGTGTGTGAATCGGTAACCATGTCCGACAACACGTTCTCGCTCGACTCCATGGCAAAGCCCTTCCGCCGGTGCGCAGCGCACGGTCCCACCAGATACCGAGCGTAGCCGCCCGAGCGAGCACCGACTGGCTGACGTGCCCGGACGCGCAGTGGCCGGATGCCGCTAGAAGGCGGAAGCCTCGCGTCAGGGCCGAAGGCCGATGCGGTTGAGGGCGACCATGCTGAGGTCGGCGATGGCTTGCCGGTCCCCCTGACGCCAGGCTTCGGCCCATCCGCCTGGCGGCGCCGGGAGCCCGGCGAGTGCGCCCGGAGGACCGGTGAGGGCGCGCAGGGCGAGCAGGTCCGCGCCTCCGGGGGCTTCCGCGAGGCGGCGCAGGGTGCTGCTGCGCCGGATCCAGAGCAGACGCGGCGGGAGCCACACCAGCAGGACGAACAGCACCGGGATGAGGATGAGGGCCGTCGTGACCACGTTCGCGACCTGGCTGACGGTCTCCTGGAGCGACACCCCCGCGTCGGCGAAGCCGGAGCCGGCGCTGGCCGCGGCCTGGAGCGGCTTCTTCAGGATGTCACCGATGAGCGGCACGTCCGATGCAGCGTCTCCCGCGTTGCCGAGTTCTTCAGCAAGGCTGTCGCCGGCACTCTCCACCTTGCGCCCCGGTTCGGCCAGCAGCAGGATCGCCTCGCGGACGGCGAAGGCCGCCCACACTGCGGCGGCGATCAGGGCGACGGCGATCAGGTCCACAAGCACCTGAAGGTTTCGGCGTGCGGGTGTCTGGGCGTAGAAGCGCAATCAAGAGCTCCTGTTCGAGTCCGGGCATAGACAAGATCCGGCGCGACCCAGCCGACCGGCCGTCGGCTCCCACTGTCGCACCCCCCCTCGTGGGCAAACCTGCAAGACACGAGGCACCTCGGAAGTCCCGCACCGACTCGACATCAGCCCTGAAGGCCATTTGCCGCACCCGAAAGTTGCTCAGCCGCGTAAGAACGCCCCCATCCCACCGGCGACATCTACAGCGTCGGACGCGTCATCGCCGGGGGCGCTCACCGGCCCGATCCCCGCCTCCAACCTGCCCATGGCTCGCTAGCCGGCAGCGAGATGCCGCGGCCGCTGTTGAGGTACGGGTCGGCCGCGAGCTGCTCCATGAGGGCGTCGTGCAACTCGTCGAGGGCTTTGTACAGCTCGTTCAGCGTGCCGCCGAGGCACGCCGCCAGCCCTTCGGTGAAACGGCGGGGCTCAGGGCTGCGACATGACCTCGTCCAGGACCGGGCCCAGTCCGCGTGCGTCGACCCGTGCCCGCATCGCGGCCAGCCCGGGGGTGTCCGGCACGAACAAGCCGTGCAGCATGTAGATCGCGTAGAACGACCGCAGGCCGATCAGCGCTCTTCGCGCCCGCGCCAGCTCCTCGTCGCTGGCTTGCTGTATCTGCTCCAGGGCATCGGTCTCATCGAGCAGCTCCCGCTGCACGGTCCCCGCCACCGCGCGCCGGTCCAGGAGTCGCGTGGTGCGGACATTGTGGGCCCACTCCTCCTCCAGTCCCGAGCCGAGCGCCCGGCCCATCAGCCGCTCACGGGTGGTGGAGTCGGATGCGGTGAGCAGCACGCGTACGATCCGCACACCGGCTCCCATGGCCCGTTCGAACATGGCGGTGGCCTTGGCTAACCCACGCGCCGTGTTCGTGTAGATCAGACGCTGGTAGCGCCGACGGGAGAAGTTCGCCCACACGGCCGCCACATTGACCCTGTGGTCCCCCTGAGCGGTCGGGGGCGTACGCCGGAGCCGGGTTGCACCTGCCCCCCGAAGCCGCCGTCGACGTTGGCGCGAGAGACGGCCGAGGCACGGAGTAGCGCCGAGCCCTCCCATCCCACGGTCGTCTTGCCAACCCCTGCCCGCCCGCCGATGAGGAGTACTTCCGCGTGGGCCATGCGGGCAGGCAGGGTGTCAGCGGTCGACGGCGTCCTGCGACCCGACGTCGTGCCGTCCGTTGCCCGAGTACGAGGACGCCGTCGCGTCGTCAGATGCCGCAGCTGGACGCCGACCAGAAGCGCGCGTCCCGGTGGTCGACGTGGGCGTGGTCGCTGTGTCCGGGGTAGCCCGGGCCGAGGATCCCGTTGAAGCCGTGGTTACGGGCCTGCTGGGCCAGCAGGCACAGTGAGTGGGGGCCGGAGCCCAGGTCGGCCGCGTCGCCGTAAAGATGGCGGCTCGAGGCGGCGCCGCCGACGGCGTCGTTGCAGGCCTGGCTGCGGAAGCCGCTGGTGACGCGGATGCTCTGGTCGCCGAGGGCGTGCCGCAGGGCCTCCAGCTTCCACATGGTGCGCAGGGCGTTGGACTTGGCGGTGGCCGCGCTCACGGCGCCGCCGGCCCAGGTTGTGTTGCAGGTGTTGAGTTCGGCGTAGGAGAAGTGGACGGGGGTGCAGTCGTCGTCCTGGAGCGCGTAGATCTTGCTGAAGGTCGCGGGACCTGCGACACCGTCGGCGGCCAACCCGTAAGCGGCCTGGAAGCGCTTGACGGCGGCCGCCGTCCCGGGGCCGTAGGCGCCGTCGATCGCGAGCACCCCGCCGTAGCCGGGATACCCGGCCACTCGAATCTGCAGCGCCGTGACGTCGGCGCCGGAGGCGCCCTGGGAGAGGGTGCGCGACCAGGTGTAGCAGGCGTCGGCCTGGGCGGCACCGGCGGTGGCGACCACCCCACCCACAGAGGCAGCCATGATCATGACAAGTGAAAGGAGCAAGCGAAGTGGCAGGGAGCGCAGGGGACGTCGGGACATCGATCCTCCATGGCCTCACGAATCCGAGGTGACCCAGGGGTGAGAGTCCCCCCGAGACTGACGGCCCGGTCGACGCGCGTCAACCACGCCGGACCGAGCGCCATTTGTTGAGCCAATGGCGCCCGGATGAACGGGACGGCGCCCCTGCCCCACCCTGGCGGTGGACACGAGCAGGACGGGCGCCAGCGGGCGTCAGGGCATGAACCTTCGGGGCGTCGCCTGTCCCCTCTCGCGCCACAGCACGCCCTGCACCACTCCAGGCCACGCGACCGACAGGCGCCGTCCGCGAACCCCCGGCAGCGCCTTCTCGGCAACAGGCACTTTTCCCGCAGTTGGCATTCGCCGACTTGGAGGCCATGCGTGTCGTGGCGGGGGCTGTCGATGCGGCTCGCGTCGAACAGGACGCGACGCAGTGGGAATGGGCACCAGGGCATGCTGCGTTCCCTGGCCCGCAGTCCGGTGGGGTGGTGGTCGTCATGGTCGATGCCGTCGTGCATGCGGACGGGGTGACCAGCTTGAGTTCTGGCTGCAGGTGTTCTGGACGGATCAGGGGCAGATCGCCGTGAACGCGGCGGTGAACGTGGCCTGCTGCTGTGAGGCCGACCACGCCACCCATGACATCGACGACCTCACGCTCGTTGTCGACGAAGGGACGTCCCTGGCCCAGGCGTTTGAGGCAGTCTCTGAGCGACAGGTCGGCTGGCTGGTGGACCCGCATGTCGCAAACTACTGGCGGAACCGGGCGGCTCTGCCGCGCCGCTGGACGAGTTACAGGCGGCGACCGAGAGAGCCACCGCGATCGGGCTCGAGTTCTGGCTGGCAGGTGAAGTCGTGCGCTTCCAGGATCTTGTGGTGAGGGAGTTTGGAGAGCCGCAGGCCCTGACGGAACCGCCGGTCGTCGCGTACGGCGGGTTCTTCCGCCAGGATCAGGCCGAGAAGTCGAGACCGGAAAGTCGCCCGGCATTGCCCGCCACGTGATGCCGCCCGCGACCAGGTGCCGTACGGATCCGGCATAGCCTTGCGCCCGACCGCCCACTCCTCCTCGCTCTCGTCTGACGGATTCGGGGGCGCGCGGTTCGGACGATGGCCCGCACTGCTGGACCTGTGAGCGAGGCAATCACACGACCGTGCAACCGCGCCGGACTCCACCACTACGAAAGCACAAGACTGAGGCACTGAGGCACAAGGGCCTCCTGACCAGCCCGGAGAGAAATCGACAATCCCGAGCTGGCCAGGAGGCCCGGCCTTCATGTCTCGGTAGCGGTAAGATCACCCGCTGGCGATTCCGGCATCGTCCTGTCGTTCAGGCGTTGAGAGTGTGTCCAGTCGTCGCGTCCACGTGGGCGGGGATCTCATCGTGGCGGTCGCCCACGGTCGGCGTCCCGGTCGGCTCGAACATGCAGGATCGAGGCACCGGACGGCGCGGACGGCTTGTGCTCCGTACCTGCGGGAACGGTGAAGACCGCCCCCTGCGGCAGTAGGACCGTGCGCTCACCCTCGGGCTCGCGCAAGGAGATGTGCAGCTCCCCGTCGAGCACCAGGAAGAACTCGTCGGTGTCGTCGTGGGCGTGCCAGATGTGTTCGCCCTCGACCTTGGCGACCCGGACGTCGTAATCGTTGACACGGGTGACGATGCGCGGACTCCACAGCGCGTCGAAGGAGGCCAGAGCCTGGGTAAGGGAGACGGGCTGGTTGCTCATGGCCTCATCCTCGGCCGCCCTGCACGGGCGGTGTGAGTGCTAGGGCCTGTGTGATGTCGTGATCAGTTCCTGGGTTCTGGCCTCTCCGCGGGGTGGATCCCGGTAGGACTGTGGTCGTGACGCGTAGGCAACTCACCAATGCTCAGTGGAAGTTCATCGAGCCGTATCTGCCGATCGGTAGGTACGGTCCGTATCCGGAGCGGTTGCGGGAGCAGTTCGAGGGTGTGATCTGGCGGTTTAGGTCCAGTGGTCAGTGGCGGGAGATGCCTG
>NZ_JBFPNH010000035.1:0-100105 GCF_040815545.1 Streptomyces sp. LMG1-1-1.1
GCGCTGCACGGCCTGCCCGCCACCGGCACGCGGGCCCTCGGGCGCGGTTCCGGCCGCGTCGTCGGGAAGGGGCGCCGGGTCGGCGGCCGATCCGGCAGCGCGCGCCACCGGCAGCCGCAGCCCCGGCAGTTCGCCGCCCGCCGGGCCCGTACCGGACCCGAGGACGGGCCGTACCGCGTCGAGGAGGACGCCGGCGGGCGCGTCGGGGAGGGCGCCGTGGCCCAGGTCGCTCTGGAAGGACGGGTTCCAGTGGGTCGCGAGGGAGGTGGAGAAGCCGTGCTCCGCGATGGTGCGGGGGGCGTCGAGCACCCGCTGCACGGGCGGCAGTCCGCGCCACGCGTCCCCGGGCGCCGCCGCGGGGGCGGCAGGAGCCGCGCCCTCCACGGGGGCACCGGCCTCCGCGCCGTGCGACTTCCGGCCCCGCCACTTCCCGAACATGCCCACCTTCTCCTCCCTCCCGTTTCCCGAACTGCCGTTCCCCGTCATGCCGTCACGCCTGCGACCGCTCCACCAGCGACGCGACCTGCGCCACGTACTTCCGCCGGTCCGCGTGTTCCAGATCGAGGATGTCGTCCATGCCCCAGTGGAAATGGAAGGCGAGGTACGCGGTCTCCTCCTCGATCCGGTCGGCCGCGTACGTCACGATTCCCCCAGGCGGCTCCCGGCCAGCTCGACCTCGAACGACTGCTCGCAGTGCGGGCAGGCGACGGCGGCCCGGGTGTGGCCCTCCGCGTTGATCTGCCGGTAGAAGTCCTGGAGGAACGCCAGGTCGGAGGCGAACATGTTCTCCACCGTCCCGTCGTGGACCGACGGGAGCGTGCCGAGCCGGGTGATCACCCGGCCGAGCAGCACCACGGACAGGTACGCCGGGTTCTCGCGGACCCGGATGTCCCGGAGCGGGAGCAGCTCGTCCCTGGCCGTGGCCAGCCGCATCGCCCCGCTGCGGTGCACGGTGCCCGCCTCGTCGACGAAACCCCGGGGCAGCTCGAACTCGAACTCCGTGCGCAGCGGATCCTCCGCGCGGTCGTGCCGCGCTCCCGCCGATCCCTCGCGTCGCATCAGCCGAGCGTCAGCTCTTCGAAGGTGATGGTGACCTGCTCGGTCAGGGCGGCGGCGTCGCCGGCCTTGGTCGCGCTCAGCTCCACCTTGGTGCACCAGGCGTTGCGCAGGTTGTACCGCTTGACCTCGCTGAGCTGGTAGTCCAGGAAGATGATGGACGCGTCCTTGCGGGCCGAGCCCATGTCGCCGGCGATGGACGACGAGATCCACTCGGTGAACGCGGCGGACTGCGTGGCACCGCGGGTCACCGTGCACTCACCGGCCTTCTTCACGCCGGGGAGCTTCTTGATGATCGGCTTGCCGTCCGCCGAGACCTGCTGGAACTCGATGACGTCCTGCTCCATCGAGAGGCCGCTGATCTCCTGGAGGGTCTCGACCATGACGCCGTCGATCTGGAGGCCGAAATTGTGGGTAGTGAGGGCGTCACCGGTGTCGAGGGACATGCGGGTCACTCCTGTTCATGAGAAGGGTTCGGCTGGGTGGGAGGGAGGAGCGGTGCGGAGGACTACTCCTCCAGCTCGCCGCCGCCGCCCTGGAACTGCGCGAGCCGGAAGACCACGAACTCGGCCGGCTTCACCGGAGCGATGCCGATCTCGCAGACCACGCGGCCGAGGTCGACCGACTCCGGCGGGTTGGTCTCCGCGTCGCACTTCACGTAGAAGGCGTCCTCGGCGCGCTGGCCGAACAGCGCGCCCTGCCGCCACTCGTTGACGAGGAAGGCCGAGATGTTGCGGCGGATACGGGCCCACAGCGACTGGTCGTTGGGCTCGAAGACGACCCACTGCGTACCGACGAGGATCGACTCCTCGAGGTAGTTGAAGTAGCGCCGGACGTTCAGGTAGCGCCAGGCCGGGTCGGACGCCAGGGTCCGCGCGCCCCACACCCGGATGCCGCGGCCGGGGAACGCCCGGATGCAGTTCACGCCGATCGGGTTGAGCAGGTCCTGCTCGCCGCGCGTGATCTGGAGCTCCAGGTCGACCGCGCCGCGCACGATCTCGTTCGCGGGAGCCTTGTGGACACCGCGCTCGGCGTCGTTGCGGGCCCACACGCCGGCCATGTGACCCGACGGCGGAACCGTCCGCGTCTGCCCGGTCGCCGGGTCGAACGCCTTGATCCAGGGGTAGTAGAGCGCCGCGTACCGCGAGTCGTAACCGGCGATCTCCTGGCGCCACTTGCGGATGTCCCGCGCGTTCAGCGACGGCGGCGGGTCGAGGATCGCCATCCGGTCGCCCATCATCTCGCAGTGCGCGATCAGACCGAGCTGGACGGCCTTGACCTGCTCCAGGTCGATCAGCCCCTGCTGGTAGGCGGCCATCAGGTCGGGCACGGCCACCATGTTGATCTCGTCGAACGCCTCCAGACCGCCGAAGCCGGTGCGGTCGGCGGAGTCGCCGATGAACTGCCCGGACTCCAGCGCGGCGGACCCGGCGGCCTGCGCCGCCGCCGGCGTGGGCAGCTGTGCCGGCGGGGCGAGCGTCACCGACTGCGCGTCGGGCTTGGCGAGCTGCCCCCCGGCGGCCGCCTCCTCCAGGACGATGGTCTTGGAGCGCTGCTTGACCTGCGCGACGACGTAGTTGCGGGCGCTCTTCTTGGCCGACGCGTCGAAGCTCTCGACGACCTTCTCGCCGTCCTTGACGACCAGCTTGAAGCGCTCGGTCTCGCCCTCCACGTCCTGCACCTCGACCGTGAGAGCGCCGCCGGCCTCGGCGCCGGCCGCGATGGCGGCGACCCGGAACGTGCCCAGGGCGACGGCCTCACCGGCCACGAGCTCCGGCACGGCCGCTGCGGCCGCGCCGACGGCCCGCGTGGCGCCCGCCGCGTCCCCGCCGCCGACACGAACGACGTACGCGGCGGTGCCGCCGTTGTTGAAGAACCCGTACACGGAGTGGGCGAGGTAGTAGCCGTCCGTGAAGTCTCCGAACGACGCGACGTACTGCGACCAGTTGGTGACCAGCACCGGCTCGTTCAGCGGCCCGGTCGGCGACAGTCCGACGAACGCCGCGACGGAGGTGCCGACGCCCTCGATGGGACGGGAGCCGCTGGCGACTTCCTCGACGTAGACACCGGGGGACAGATAGGTGGGCACGGTCGGTTGCTCCTCGCTGATGGGGTCGGTCGGCCGGTGTCCACCGGGGCGCGGCGGTTCGCGGCTGAGGCACAGGCGTCGGCGTCGTCGCTGCAGGGCGCTCCGACACGGTCGACTCTCCCCCGACGGCGGGCGCGGCAGCAGGAGTGAACGGGCGGGCACGAGGGCAGGGCGACCTGCCCGAAAGTCCCGGGCCCGACGCCCGGTCCGGCAGGGCCGCCCCCGCCCGCGCCCGTCGCGGACGACGTCGGCCACGGCCGTCAGGCCGGGGCCGCACGCGGCGGCGACCGGTCCGTTCGGCGGGGGAGAGACCGGATGCGAACCGGCCCTCCGCGTCGGCCGTGCGCCGTGGTGCCCGGCGGGCGGCGGAGCGCCCGGCACCGGGCGGGGTCTTGCGGGCCGGGCTCCGCCCGTGCTGTGCTCCTGTCGACACGGTGTCCTCGTCCTCCCGTAGGGGGCGGTCTCTCCGCACCCGGGCGGCGGCGCCAACCCTGCGTAGCGGCCCGCCGACGCGGGGACGAGGTACCGAAGGGCAACGCGTGGGGGACGAACGGGCAGGGGCGCGTGGGTGAGTCGTCGCGCCGCCGGGCCGCGGGCGCCCCGACGGGGGGTCCTGCCCGCGCCGAACGGCCCCGCGCGGGCGCGGGGGCAGGCCGCGCTGCCCCCGAGCGGGGACTTTCGGGCAGCCGGACACCACCCCCGTCCCCCTAACCTGCGCTCATGACCATGTGGACCTCTCTGGACCCGGCCGATGTGACCGTCGAGCCAGGGGCCCGGACCTCCGCCCGACTGCGGGTGCGCAATACCGGGGACACCGTCGAGGAGTACCGGCTCTCCCTCGTCGGGAAACCCTCGGGCTGGTCCCGGGTGGAGCCGGACGTCCTCCGCCTCTACCCGGGAAGCGAGGGGACCGCCGAGATCTCGTTCGCGCCGCCGCGCTCCTCGGACGTGGAGGCCGGACCGCTCGCGTACGGCGTGCGCGTCGACCCCCGGGAGAACTCCGGTGCCCGCGACGTGCTGGAGGGCCGGCTGACCGTCACGCCCTTCACGGAGACGCGCGCGGAAGTGCTGCCGCCCGCGCTGTTCGGCCGCTTCCGCGGCCGGGCGCGGATCGCGGTGGACAACCTGGGCAACACCCCGCTGACGGCATCCCTCGTGGTGCGCGACGAGGCGAACCGGCTCACCTTCGACGTACGGCCGAACGCCGTGCAGATCGCACCGGGCCGCGCCGCGTTCGGCGAGCTCGTGGTGCGGCCGCAGGCCGTGCGGTGGACCGGCGCCGAGGAGTCGCACCGGTTCACCGTGGCCGTGCGGCGGGCGGGCGACGACACCGCGCTCGACCTCGACGCCACGTTCGACCAGCGCCCGGTCTTCGGGAACTGGCTGGTGGTGGTCGGTGGGCTCCTGCTGACCGCGGTGATCGCCTTCCTCGTGCTCTGGTTCAACTTCTCGCCGAAGATCGTCAGCGCCGCGAAGGAGATCCAGGCGAGCGGAGCACCCAGGCCCGCGCCCCAGGGCGACGGGGACGAACTTCCCCAGGCGCCTCTGCCGTCCGACGGCGGCGGCGGACCCACGCCCGGCGGACCGACGCCCGGCGGCCCCCCGCCCCTCGCGGACGGCGGTCCGCCACCGGCCGACGGCGGCGGCAACCAGGGCGGCGGCCCGACGGAGGGCGGCGGCGGAGCCGAGAACCCGGGCACGCCCACCGAGGGCGGGACGGACCCCGGCAGCGGCGGCGGCCAGCCCCCGGCACCGCCCGCCCCCACGAAGACCCTCCCGCCGTGGCGCCAGGGCGACGCGAGGGACCTTGTCGTCGAGTACGCCCAGGAGCGGCTCGCGGCCCTGGACAACGCCTGCGACCTCAAGCCGGGGTGGACCCGCGGAGTGATCGACGCGCAGACGCGGGCCTCCCTCGTCTGCTACCAGCGCGCCGTCTACAACGACGGGGTCCAGAACGGCAGGAACTCCGCCGCGATCTACAAGACGGACGCCGAGGGCACCCTCAACCGGGCCACCCTCACCTCCCTCTGGTCCCAGGGGATCAGGACCGACCAGGTGAAGTACGGCACCAACACCTGGCAGACCACCCAGCTGATGGCGGCGTTCTGGTGGGCGTACAACCGCCAGTTCGACGACCACGACCTCGACGTGGCCCGCACCAACGCCCAGTACGGCATCGACCACTTCCGCAACAACACGTCGAAGACCACCAAGTACGACGACAACGTCGCCGCCCACATCAAGGACTACCAGAGGGCCGTCGGACTGCCCGCGACCGGCACGGTCGACGGGGAGACGCTGAAGAAGCTGATCGGCGGCAGCGTCATGTGACCACCTGACGCCGACGGTTCGCACGACGGAGGGGGCCACCCGCACGGGTGGCCCCCTCCGCCGTCGTCACCTGCCGCACCTCACGCCGTCACGGCGCCCAGGGCGTCCCCGCGTCCGGCACCAGACGCCCGGCCTTCCGGTACTCGCGCCGCGCCCCCGCCCGTACGTCCTCGCCGGTCACCGCCGAACCACGGGCCGCCGCCAGATAGCCGGCCGTCACCGCGGCCGACCGGATCGCGCCGCCCGCGAGCTCGAACTCCCGGGCGCAGCGCACGATCTCCTCCGCCACGTCCTCCGCCTTCGGTGTACCGGCCAGGCACGAGTGCCAGAGGGACACGCGCTGCCCGGGATCCGGGAACGGGAACTCCACGACCAGGTCGAGCCGGCGCGTGAACGCCTCGTCGATGTTGGCCCGGAGATTGGTGGTGAGGACCGCGATCCCCGCGAACGCCTCAAGGCGCTGGAGCAGGTACGCGCTCTCCAGGTTGGCGTAGCGGTCGTGCGAGCTCTTCACCTCCGAGCGCTTTCCGAACACCGCGTCCGCCTCGTCGAAGAGCAGCACGCAGTCCGTGCGGTCGACCTCGGCGAAGATGCGCTCCAGGTTCTTCTCGGTCTCGCCGACGTACTTGTCCACCACCGACGACAGGTCCACCACGTAGAGGTCGAGGCCCAGTTCGCCCGCGACGACCTCGGCGCCCAGGGTCTTGCCGGTGCCGGACTCCCCGGCGAACAGGGCGACGACACCGCGCCCGCGCCCGCCACCGGTGCGCAGCCGCCATTCGCCGAGCACCCGATCCCGATGACGGGCCCTGGCGGTCAGCTCGTGCAGCAGCCCCAACGGCTCCTCGGGCAGGACGAGATCGGAGAAGCCGACAGCCGGCCTGATCCGCCGCGCATGACTGTCGAGCAGCGGCGCGGAGACCAGCCTGGCACTGCGCTGCACCTGCGCGAGCCCCAGCCCGGTGCCCTCGAACGCGGCGAGCGCCCGCGCCGAACGCGCCGCCCGCCGGACCTGGTCGGCGCTGAGCCGGTACGGCGCGGTCGCCTCGTCCAGATCGAAGTCCCTGTCGAAACCGTCGAGTTCGCGGTGCCACAGGTCACCGGGACCCGCCGCCTCGTCCGGCGCGTCGAGCGCCAGCAGCTCGGCTTCCGGTGCCCACCGGGGGTCGGGCGCGTCGGTGCCGGCCAGGACGACCGTCGCACCCCGCGACGCCAGGGCACGCACCAGCGGCCCCGGCCGCGACGGCAGCGGCTCGACGACCACGACGGCCCCCCGTAGCCGGGCCTCTCGCACCAGCGCGCGCCCCGCCGCCGGGTCGGCCGACTCCGGCCGGTACCGCAGCACGGGCCGCCCGGCCGCCCGCAGCGCGGTCACCACGGCGTCGGCGGCGGCCCCGGGCACACGCTCCCGCAGATGGACGGTGACGGGCCCGGCCGCGGCGACGCGTGCGCCGACCGAAGAGGACGACCCGCCCGCCGCGCCCCTCGGATGCGTGGCAGGCGGGAGCAATTCCACGCCGCAACCCAGGAGTTCGGCGTCGAGGCGGCTGTCGTCGCCGAGGAGATGCGCCACCACCCGCTCCGGCACCCGCAGCGCACGCCCGGGCAGCGGCCGGTCCTCGTCCTCCACGTCGAGGAGACCCCCGGAACGCAGCGGGGCGGCCGGATGGAAACGGTCACGGGCCGACGCGTCGAAGGCGCCGGTGCCCGCGAGGTCCAGTGCCAGCGCCACGGTCGCGCGGCGCCGCCCGACGTCGTCGTTGAGATACCCGTACAGCGCCTCGAACCCCCGGTCCACATCGGGAGCCAGGGCCGCCACGAGGATCTGCGCGTCGAGCGCGGAAAGTCCGAAGGTCCCCGCCAGCGCGGCGAGCCGGCCCGGTCCGCCGCCGTCCGGCAGCGGCACGCCGCCCGCCGGGGCGGAGGTGACCCGCGGCGCCGGTTCCGTCGCGATCCGGCGGGCCGTCTCCGCGGTGACGTAGAGGCCGCGCAGCGGGTCTCCGGCCGTCGGATCCCCGGCGCTGCGGGCGTCCACCAGCGCCGCGACCCGGGCGCGCAAGGCGGCGAGCGCGTCGAGGACGCCGTCGCGGCTCCTGTCGAGGTCGCTCACGCCCCGTCCCCTTCCTCCGCGGCGGGGGCGCTGCCGGACATCGCCGTGCGCCGCACGATCCGCGGCCTGGCGTCCCCCGGGACCCCGTCGGCCCCGCGGACCACGATCTCCGCCTCGGTGACCGGCGGTGCCACCGCGTACACCTGAGTGACCGGGAACGGCGTCGTGATCACGACGTCGAGCGACGGCTTGAGTTCGCCGCCGAGCGCCGACCAGATGTCCGCCAGCGAACGCGACTCCGCCGGCGGGACGGCCACCGACAGCGGCACGGCGGTGGTGAGCGTACGCACCGACTCGGGCACGGCGTCGGCGGGCAGCACCTCGTGCGGGAGGAGCAGCGCCAACGCGCCGGACAGAAGGCGGTGTTCGTCCTCCGGACGGGAGGTCCAGGCCGTCACGAGGTACGAGAGCCGGAACCAGCGCGCGGGCTGCCGCCGCCGGGTCACGATCCCGTGGGCGTCGCGCTCGGCATGGGCGCCGCGCTCCCGCCGGGCCACGTCCTCCCGGATGTCGTACAGGTAGGCGTTCAGGGTCGGGGCGTTGCGGCGGGCCGCCCAGTCCCGGGTCGGCGCGTCGAAGGCTATGTCGCCCGTGACGGCGGGCGCGAGCAGACCGCGCAGAGCCTCGTCGATCTCGTGGATCATCAGATGTAGCCTTCGCGGAGCGCGTACGCGACGGCATGCGCCCGGTTGGTGAGCTGGAGTCGGGTCATCAGCGCGTGCAGGATGTTCTTGACGGTGCGTTCGGAGTAGGCGAGCTTCTCGCTGATCTGCCGGGTGTCGAGGCCCTCGGCGAGCAGCCGCAGCACGTCCACCTCACGGGGCGCCATCCCGAAGAGCGGCACCGCCCCGCCGGCGGCCGTGCCCCCGGCCGTCGCCCGCTGAAGCCGCCCCACCTGGTTCAGGAGCCGGCTGACGAGGTCCGGCGGGAGCTCGCCGTCGCCGCGCGCCGCGCTGTGCACCGCGCTCAACAGCCGTTGTTCGGTCGCCTGATGGCGCCAGATGATGGCGCGTACGCCGTACTCGACCACCGACAGGAGGTCGGGTTCGCGCAGCTCGCGGGCGACGAGCACCACCCGCTGGTCCCTGCCCCGCAGCAGCCGCCGCAGCTCCGCCGTGGTCGGTTCGTCGATCCGGTCCGCGAGCATGACGGCCACGGCGGGGGTGTCGCGGTCGCCGTCCGGCTGCTCGGGCACGAAGTCGATGCTCGGCTGGTGCCGCAGATGGCTGATGAGCCCGGCCCGGCTGAGCGGGTCGGAGGCGTGGACGGTCACCGCCACCTTTGTGGTCAGCACGTCTCTACCCGCTCTTTCGCGCGCGTTCGGCGCGGCCGGGTGCCGCCGCACGTCCGGGTGTCGCCGGCACGGCTGCCGCACCGGTCCTTCTCGCTCGATCGTCGGCACGCATGGTGAGGCCCCCCTGGTCGGCTGGTGCGCGGCCGGCGGACACCGGCCACGATGGTCCCTCCCAGCCTCCCGCGACGTGCTGACGTCCCACTGCCGTCGTGCTAACGCCCCACTGCCGTGATCCGGGCCCTCATCGGCCGTCCGTGCGCAACGTGGCCCGCGTCACTCGCGCAGGGCCGCCGCCACCACCTTCACGGCCACCGCCGGATGGAACAGTACGGCGGGAGAGGCCGTCATGTTGACCACGCGGACGAATCGTGACCATACCGCCGGGTCCTTCACCGCGACCCGGAACAGGCGCGTGTTGTACCAGTGGGCGAACCGGGCGCCCGCGGCCCGCTGCCGGGGATCCCACATCAGGTCCGAGTTGGTCGACAGCGTCCAGGGGGCGAGGAGCAGGCGCCCCACGCGCCGCTGGAAGTCGCGGGCGACGCCGTCCGGGGTGCGACCCGCCGCCCGCTGCCGGGCGAGCATGCCGTGGAGCAGCTCGGCCTCCATCGCGGCCACGGTCAGACCCTGCCCGTACACGGGATTGAACACGCAGACGGCGTCGCCGACCGCGATGAGCCGGTCCGGCCACCGCTTGACGCTGTGGTACGGCCGCCACTGGTTGTCGACGTTGGTGTACCGGTGGGTGGCCTCCTGGGAGGTGCGCCGGGCGAGCTGCTCCGCCAGGTGCGGATTGCCGAGCGAGCGGGCGAACTCCAGGTACCCGGCGTCGTCGGTCGGCGGCTGCTGCTGGAACCCGAACAGCGAGCACGTCCACCGGCCCCCCTCCACGGCCAGCAGGACGCCGGCGCGGGAGACGCGGGGCGCGAACAGCATCTGGTACGCGATGAAGAAGGCGGGATGCCCGTCCTCGGGCCGGTCGAAGTTCATCGAGGTGTAGGTGACCTTCGCCTTCACCGTCCGCTTCGCCGGCACCGGGACCCCGAGCTCGCCCAGCCAGCGCTCCAGGGAGCTGGACCGGCCCGAAGCGTCGACCACGAGGTCGGCGGACAGCTCGACCGCGCCGAACGGCTGCGTGGGCGCGTCCTGCCGGCGGTACGTCACTCCGCTCACCCGCCCGCTCCGGTCGCGCAGCAGACCGGCGCAGGACGTGTCGGCCATCAGGGTGACCCGCGGCAGCGCGAGCACCCGGCGCCGGACCCGCCGCTCCAGCTCGTCACGGGTGAACGTCTGGACCAGGACCCCGGTCCGCGTCCGGGGAGCGTTGCCCGCGGGCAGCAGGAAGTCGATCCCCTCGCCGTAGTCGAAGACCGGCGCGCCGGCCTCCCGCAGCTCCTCGCGCAGCCCGGGGAACAGCTTCTCCAGGATCTCGCCGCCCCGCGCGAGCATCGCGTGCGCGTGGTAGCCCTGCGGCGAACCCGGATGGCTGCCCGTCTCCCCGTCGACGGGGTCGCGTTCCATGACGACGACCTCGTCGAAGAAGTCGGCCAGGACCCGCGCGGTCACCAGGCCCGCGTAACTGCCTCCGACGACCACGGCCCTGCCCCAGGGAAGACGCATCATCGTTCGCCTCTCGCTCACATGCCGCGGCCCGCGGTGCCTCCGGCCCGCCACGCCCCAGCATGCGCGGAGCGACCGGTGGCCTCAACGGCCCACGCACCTCACCGACCCGCGCACGGGATCACTACCGGCGCACGTGCCCCGCGCACGCCGCAGTGTTCCTCCGCTGCGCCTCCCGCCCCCGACCTTCCGTCCCGATCCGCCACCGCAAGGGCCGCGTGCACCTCGCCCGCCAGGGCGACCGGGTCGCCGGTCGGCGCCGACGGGTAGGCCCCGTGGTCACGCGCCCAGGTGTCGTCACCGGCGAACCAGTCGACGGCCGCCGGGGCCGTGCCGGTCACCAGGGCCGCGTCCAGACCGCCGAAGAAGGCGGCCCAGCGCGGCGCGTAGACGTCCCGCAGCAGCCCGTCCCACTCGCGGTTGGCGTAGTCGTGCAGCCCGCCCGACTCGCTCGGCACCCGGTCGCCCCACGTGGTGAGGATCGAGCGGGCGTCGTACTCGAGCCGGTCGCGCTCGGCCGGGTGCGTGCCCCACGAGCGGGCGGCGGCGATCCACGGCCCGACGAGGAACCGCCGGTCCGCGCCCACGAGCCGCGCGAGGAGCTCCTCGTCGGCGCCCCACTCGCCCACCAGCGCCCGGAACGTCTCGAGGTCCCGGGCCTCGTACGCGGCCCTGATCCGCGGCAGCAGGACGCGGGCGCGGTTGGTGAGCGCCTGCCGCGCCACGTCCACGAGGTCGAAGCGGTACGCGTCCGTCGTCCGCAGCTCGGGAGCCACCCGGAGCAGCTCCGCCAGCGCGCGCTCCACCGTGTCCCCGTCGTAGCGCATGCCGGACGGGCTCCACCGCGCGGCCTTCGCCGTCGTCAGACTCGGCCACGCGGCGAACAGGCTGTCCTGCGGTTCGCTCCACGTGCCGGAACGTCCGCTGTACGGGCCCAGCCGCAGCTGCTCCCACGCGGCGGCCGCGTGCGGGTCGGCGCCGCCGTAGCGCCGGGCGGCGTACGCGGCGAACCAGGCCCGGTGGTCGACGGCGCCCGGCTGCCAGGCGAGTTCGGTGAACAGGTCGAACGCGGCGGGGTTCCCGCCGGTGCCCTCGGGCAGGTAGGCGATGCCGCGCATCGCGCTGTCGGGCTTCGCCAGCCACGTGTGGAAACGGCCCATCCACACACCGGTGTTGGCCCCGAGTGTGGTGTGGCCCCCGAAGTTGGCGATCGAGCCGAACGCGTACGGCGTCCCGCCCCACTCCGACTCGCGGTCCAGAGCGTCGTACCGGTCGGACAGACCGTCGACGATCAGCACCCGGCGACGGTCGACGCCGCTCAGGAGCGCCGCGCTCGGGTTCCGCTGCCAGCCGAGCATCACCCACGTGGCATCGGGGTGCGCCGCCTCCAGCGCCCTCTGGACGGCCCCGGCGGCCCGCGCCACATCGACCGGCCCCGCCGTGCCGCCCTCGTGCAGCAGGTCCATCTTGAACATGTCGGTCTCGCCGAACCGCCACCTCTGGGCCCGGTAGTACGCGGCGGCGAGCCGGTCGAAGACCGGCCCCGTCGGGTCCAGCCAGTCCGGCCGGTCGAACCCCACCCACCGGCCCTGCGGCACCGTGACCGCCCCCGGGTTCCGGGCGGCGAACCCCGGAGGCACCGTGCCGTAGAAGCCCGGCAGCACAGGGGTCATGCCCAGGGAGCGCAGATGCCTCGCGACCCGGCTGCCCAGGGCCGCGCGCGCCTCGATCAACCGCTCGGACACCGGCCCGCCGAACCCGGACATGTTCTGCAGCAGCCACCAGCCCTGGTGCGCGGGTGCGGGAATCCACTCGCGCAACTCCGCGGCGTCGTAACCGAACTCCTGCAGCGCCCGGTAGGAGGCGTACTCGGCGCCGGTCGGCACGAAGACCTCGTTCACGCCGTGCAGCGCCATCACGTCGATGTCGTGCTGGTACGCCTCGAAGCCGCGGTAGGCGCCGGAGTACCCCTCGTCCGTGTCGTTCAGCGCGTAGCGGTGGGGCACGGTCGCGGACCGGGTGAGGGTGCCGGGCACCGCGGGCAGGACGGCGGGCAACCGCTCGACGCTGTCGCCCGGCCACCCGATGTCGACCCCGGCGACCCGCTCCAGGTACCAGCCCACCCCGGCGAGCAGCGTGGCCGGCGACGTGCCCCGCACCCGGATCGCCCCCGCCTCGCCGGACACCGAGAACGAGGCGCCGGACTCCGGCTCCTCGACGGGGACCAGGGTGAACTGCCGTGCCTGGAAAGGCAGCAGGCGCTTCAGTGCCGCCCGCGCGGGCGCCGTGTCGAACGCCGGCGCGACGGGCGAGGCCGCTGCCCCCGGCAGGGACAGCGCACCGGGCACCGCCGCCGTCACGGCGGTCAGCGCCAGCACGGCGAGGGCGGTACGGCATCGAAGGGCCGGGCGAGTGCCCATCTGGCTCCCTCCTCGAAGGGGACGTGTGTCGTCCGCCCACTCTCCGATGCCCCGCACCCCCGGCAGCGCAAGCGCAGCCGGGACCCGGCCGACCTCATCCTCGCGAGTGACGCCGCCCGTTCGCCCGCGCAGGGCCGCGCGCCGTCAGAACCAGTGGAGGCAGTGCGGGGAGCGCTCGGCGCGGAACAGGGCGTCGGCGAGGACGACCGCCCCGGAATGGTGGGCCCGGACGTGGCCGGCGCCCACGAGCGTGCTCGGCGCGGTGCCCCCGAGGTACAGCGAACCCAGGTCCCGCACGTCCAGGGACAGATCGGGGTCCCGGTCCGTCGGGACGCAGTCGGCCTTGCCGTCCCGGACGGTCAGCAGGTAGCGGCCGCGCTCCCCGAGGAACGGGTCGTCGACGTCGAGGACCAGCTCGCCGTCCGCTGACCAGCCGCGCGTGGCCAGCGCGCGCGGTACGTCGAGAAGACGCACCCAGAGCCAGTCGGTGTCGCCGCTCACCTCGCCCGCACGGAAGTCCGCGAGCCGCCAGCGCAGCGGATGCCCGGGCGGGACGTGCTTGAACACGACCTGGGAGACCAGATCGTGTTCCAGGACGAACCGGGCCAGAGCGGTGAACACGGCGTCGTCGGTCGCGATGACCTCGTCGACCTGCAGGGTGTCGGCCTCGCCGATCGCGTAGCTGGCATACCCGTCCGGGAGACCGGCGGCATCCCGGTGGACGGCGACGTACCGCGGCGCAGGCGAGATCGGCGGCTGCCCCGCACGCAGTTCCCACCACCGGCGCGGCCGGGACAGCGCACCGGGCTGCGCCCGCCGGTACCGGTCGTAGACCTCCTCAAGGACCTTGCCGCACGCGGCACCGCGCAGCACCTCGACCGAGCCTGCCGCCGGTGCGCCCGCCGTGGCACCGGCGCGGGGAGCCGCGAACGCGGCCCTGTGGCGCGACACCGTCAGCCGAGCCGTGTACGTCGCCGGCCCGTAGCCGAACCTGCCGTAGATCCGGGCCTCGGAGGCCAGCAGTACGGACAGGAACTCGCCGCGGGCCCGGAGCTCCCCGAGCTGATGCCGCATCATCGCGGTGAGCACGCCCTGACGCCGGTGCGAGGGAAGCACGCCGACGGCGGTCACCCCGGCGGCCGGCGCCAGGATCCCGCCGGGCAAGGTGAGCTCGAAGGGGTACGTGCCGGCGGTCCCGACGGGCCGCCCCTCCGCCGTCGTGGCGAGCAGACAGCGGTCCGCCTCGAGCGCCGACCACCAGAGCCCACCGCCGTCGACCGGCGTCTCCGCGAAGCGCCCGAAAGCCGCATGGAGGGTGTCGACGAAGACCCCGAAGTCCTCATCCGTCGTCGTACGCATCTCCATGGCTGCCGCTGCCTCCTCGAATCGACGGCACCACGACCCGCGGCGCCCGGCCACAGTCCAGCCCGGGCCCCTGCCCGGGGCAAGCGAATTACGGCCGGACACCCGCCAGCAGCGAGTGGCCGAGCGGCGTGAGGCTGTGGAGCACCGCCGTCCCGGTCCGCACCGTGTCGATCAGGCCCGCCCCCCGCAGCACGCCCGCGTGCTGGCTGGCCGCCGCGAGGGACACGGAGGCGCGCTCCGCGAGCGCCGTCGTCGTCGCGGGGGAACGCAACAGCGCGAGGACCTGCGCCCGGGTGCGCCCGAGCAGCGCCGCCAGCGCTTCCGGCCGGTCACCGGGACCGTCGGCCCGGCCCCCGCCGGACCCGTCGTACATGGGGTACACCAGGACGGTCGGCTCCTCGGGGCGGTACATCACCATCGGGCCGGTCGCGAACCACGAGGGGACGAGCAGCAGCCCACGCCCGCACAGCGGGATGTCGTACGTCGACGCGGAGGGCAGGTGCAGCGTCGGCGCCTCCCAGCGCCAGGTCGTGCCCAGGGTCGTCAGGAGGGCGTCGACACCGCCGCGCAGCAGCATCTCGGCCCGCAGCGCCCGGTCCGTCAGGGCGTCGCCGCGGATCTTCGGCCACAGCGGTTCCACCGACGTCCGGAAGTGGCGACGCGTGTCGTCGACCAGGGCGCGGGATGCGGCCGGGGACCCCTGGACGAGCTCGTGCGCCCACCGGCCGGGCCTGGCCAGACCCCCGTTCCAGCCCTCGGTCTCCGGTATCCCCAGGTCGAGCGCCAGCCGCTCCGAGGGCGTCGAGGCGGCCGACTCCAGCGCGCCGTCGAAGTCGTGCGCCGACGGCTGGAGCAGGAAGTCCGGCACGAACCCGTCCTCGGTGACCAGCTCGGCGAGCACACCGGCCCCGGCCCCCACGCCGGGCCGCAGGGACCGCTGCCACTGGCGCGCGGCGGGGCGCAGCTGGTGGAACCGCGCGTCACCGCGACCGCGACCCTCCGACCCCCGCCCGAGGCGCAGGACCAGACGCAGGCTCAGGACCGTCTCCGACAGCGCGTCGGCCGCCGGGGCGAGGGTGATCTGCCGCAGATCGGCGGCCGTGAAGTGAAGGCGGAGCATGCTGACCGATTATCGGCCCGCAGGACCCTTTCACCCAGGGATGAAAGGCCATGCGTTCCGCTTGACGCCCCGGCAGGCTCCGGTTGTCCACCCACCGAGCCCCGTCGGAGGCCGCACCGATGCGCCGCACACCCGCCCGTACCGCCTGCCTCACCGCAGCCGTCCTCCTCGCCTCCCTCGCCGCCGCACCCGGCCCCGCCGCCGCGCGGGACCTGCCCGACACCTATGTCGTCTCCCGGACACCCGGCGTGCTCCCCGAGGGCATCACCATCACCAGGGACGGCACCATGTACGTGTCCTCCGACGGCACCGGAGCCCTCTACCGGGGCCGCGTCGGCCGCCCCGACCTGACGCCCTTCCCCGCGAGCGGCCTGGAGGACCGCCCCAGCTCCCTCGGCGTCCACACCGACCGGCGCGGCCGGATCCTCTCCGTAGGCGGCGCCACCCTGACCGTCCACGACCGCAAGGGCCGGCTCCTCGCCGAGCGCACGGCCGCCGACGGACCGCTCGGCGCGCCCCACCTCAACGACCTGGCCGTGACCGACGACGCGGTGTACGTCACCGACTGGGCCAACCCCGTCGTCCACCGCGCGGAGATCCGGGCCGACGGCGGCATCGGCCCGCTCGAACCCTGGCTCGACGTCCGCGACGCGTTCCCGCAGTTCCCCGCGCGCTACTGGCTGTTGAACGGCATCGTGGCCGACGCGTCGGGCACCACCCTGCTCGTGGCGTCCAACGGCACCGAGGCCGTGTGGCGCGTCGACACGACCGACAAGGGAATCACCCGACTCGACCTGGGCGACCAGTCCTTCGGCGCCGACGGCATGGTGCTGCACGGCCGCACCCTCTACGCCGTCCTCAACTACGGCGCCCCGCACGGCGTCTACATCGCCCGGCTTGACGAGGAACTGCGGACGGGCACCGTGACCCACCGCCTCACGGACGGACCCTTCGATCTGCCGACCACCCTCGCCCGGCACGACTGCCGCCTCTACGTGGTCAACAGCCAGCTGGACGAGCCGCCGGGCCGGCCCCCGTACACCGTGAGCGCGCTGGCCGACCCGACCTGCGAGACCGCCTGACCCGACGCCGGCGTCCCCCTGACCCACGGGGGTGGACAGGGGGACGTCGGCGTCGTCAACACAGATCAGCCGGTGTGGCGGCGTCGCCCGAAGGGGTGACACCGCCCGCCGTGTCGTCGAGGAAGCCGCCCGACTGGTGCCGCCACAGCTTCGCGTACGCGCCCTTCGCGTCGAGCAGCTCCTGGTGGGAGCCCTGCTCGACGATCCGCCCGCGCTCCAGCACGACGAGCCGGTCCATCGTGGCCACCGTGCTGAGCCGGTGCGCCACGACGAGCGCCGTCCGCCCCTCCATCAGCCGCCACAGCGCGTCCTGGACGAGGATCTCGCTCTCCGAGTCGAGGGCGCTGGTCGCCTCGTCGAGCAGCAGGATCGGCGCGTCGCGCAGGATCGCCCGCGCGAGGGCGACCCGCTGGCGTTGCCCGCCGGACAACTTCACCCCACGCTCGCCGACCATGGTGCCGAACCCCTCGGGCAGGGCGTCGGCGAACTCCGTGACGTGCGCGGCCTCGGCGGCCCTGCGGATCTCCGCGTCGGTGGCCTCCGGCCGGGCGAACGCGATGTTGTCCCGCAGCGTGCGGTGGAACATCACCGGGTCCTGGGGCACGTACGCGATCAGACCGCGCAGGTCCGCCTGACGCAGCCGGCTGATGTCCTGCCCACCGACCAGGATCCGGCCGCCGTCGATGTCCGTCATCCGCAGCAGCAGCCGCGTGAGGGTCGTCTTGCCACCGCCGGACCGCCCGACGAGACCGATCTTCGTCCCGCTCGGCACGTCGAGGTCGAGGCCCTCGAACAGCGGCTTCGCGCCGCCGTGCGCGAAGTTCACCCGATCGAAGCACACGTCCGACGGCCGACCGATGAGCACGTCGGGGCTCACCGGGTCACGCACGGTCGGCGGCTCCAGGAGCAGCTCCGTGAACTGGGCGGCCTCCGTCATCGAGCTTTCCAACCGCCGGTAGATCTGGTTGAACTCGAACATGATCCGCGTCGCGCTCGCGTAGTACGTGAAGGCCACGATCACCGCCTCCACCCCGTGTTCCGCCCCGCCCAGCCCCAGGGCGAGCACCAGACCCAGCACGTTCGTCAGCACCGACATCGGCGCGACCAGCGTGTCGATCCGCAGGTTGCCGTAGTCCCAGGAACGCAGCGTCAGCCGCCGCGACTCCGCGACGCGCGACCGGTGCTCGGCCGCCTCCCGGTCCTCCGCGGCGAACGCGCGAACCGTGTCCATGTTCATCAGACTGTCCGCGACGTGCCCCGACACCCGCGCGATCGCCTGCTCCCGCTCGGCGACGAGGACCTGACGGCGGCGGATCAGCGGCGCCGCGCACAGCCCCGTGAACGCGATCATCGCCAGGAGCCCGACCACGAGCAGCGGGTCGTACTGCCACAGCACCACCGACGCGAACAGCAACGGCAGGAAACTGCCCATCACCGAGAACGTCAGCGTGTCGACGAACTCCTCGAAACGCGACGCGAAGCTCAGTACCCGCTTGGTCAGCGACCCCGCGAAGTTGTCGTGGAAGAAGGCCGCGTCCTTGGCGAACAGCTCGTCCATCCCGATGACGTACAGATGCTCGATCCCTCGTGCGTCGAGGCGGTTCAGGCAGTGCAGCCCGACGCGCCACAACGTCTCTGCGAACAGCAGCACCCCCGCGAACCCGAGCACGTACGGCAGCATCGAGCCGATGTCCACGGCCTCCTCGCCGCCCCCGGCGATCCTCCCGACGAGCTTCGCCACGATCAGCGGCGCGATGTAGTTGATCCCGATGTTCCCGAGCGCCGGCAGGGCCATCGCCGGCAGCGTCAGCCACCGGAGCCGGACCAGTTCCCGGCCGTAGCAGCGCAGAGCCAGAAGCACCGAACCCTTGCTCGGTAATCCTTCGTTCGATTCAGGTGATCCCATACCCAACCCTGTGTTGTCTTACCGAAAGGTGAGCAAACGGATTCTCCCGCGCCGACACCCCCGCGGTCCAAGCGTTTTCGGGTCCACCGCCCCCACGTCCCGCCCCCGGCCGTGGCGGCACCTGGAGACCTCGTCGCGCACGTGCCCCAGTGGCTCGGTCAAGATCACGAGCGGGGCAGAATCTCCGACGGATACCGGACGAGGAAGAGGAACGGGGAGTCACGGAATGCGTGTGGTGTTGTCGACGTACGGGTCACGCGGAAGCGTCGAACCCATGGCCGCCCTCGCGGCGCGCCTGCGGGAACTCGGCGCGGAGGCACGGGTGTGCGGGCCGCCGGACGAGGAGTTCGCCGAGCGCCTCGCCGAGCTCGCCGTGCCCATGGTGTCGACGGGTCGGCCCGTACGCCCTCTGGTCACGACGGTGACGCCCGGTTCGGCCGCCGGCCTGGCGGAACGCGCCGCCGAACTGATGGACGCGCAGTTCGACACGGTCGCCGCGGTGGCCGAGGGGTGTGACGTCCTCGTGGCGACCGGGCCGCTGCCCGTCGTCTCCGGCGCGCGCTCGGTGGCCGAGAAGCTGGGCATCCGCTTTGTGCACGCCGGGCACCAGCCCGTCAGCCTGCCGTCCCCGCACCGCCGCCCGCCCGCCCGGCGGGGGCATTCCCTTGCCGAGGACGAGAGCGACAACAAGGCGCTCTGGGACGAGGACGCCCGTATCGCGGACGCGATGTTCGGCGACATGCTCCGCAGCCGGCGGGCCGCGTTCGGCCTCCCGCCGGTGGAGAACGTCCGCGACTTCGCCTTCACCGACCACCCGTGGCTCGCCACGGACCCGATCCTCTCCCCGTGGCGGCCGACCGGCCTCGGTGTCGTACAGACCGGCGCCTGGCACGTCATCGACGAACGCCCGCTCCCCGCCGACCTGGTGGACTTCCTCGACGCCGGCGCACGGCCCGTCTACGTCGGCTTCGGCAGCATGCCCGGCGGCGCGGTGGCGGACGTCGCCCACCCGGCCGTCGAGGCCGTACGCGCCCAGGGCCACCGCGTCGTCGTCTCCCGGGGCTGGGCCGACCTGGCCCCCGCCGAGGGAGGGGACGACTGCTTCGTCGTCGGCGAGGTCAACCAGCAGGCCCTGTTCCGCCGGTCCGCCGCCGTCGTCCACCACGGCAGCGCGGCCACGACGACGACCGCCGCCCAGGCCGGCGTCCCCCAGCTGGTCATCCCCCGTGGAGCGGACCAGCCGTACTGGGCCGGGCGCGTCGCCGACCTCGGCGTCGGCACCTGGTGCGACGACCCCACGCCGACCGTCGAGTCGCTGGCCGCGGCCCTCCGGAAGGCCCTCGCCCCGGCACTCCGCACCCGCGCGGCCGCGGTGGCCGGAACCCTCCGCACCGACGGCACCACGGTCGCCGCGCAGCTGCTGTTCGACGGCGCGGGCTGACGGGCCCGAGGGCCGGGCCGCTCAGCGGCGGCGCCGGCTGACGGGCCCCGCCGGTCCCCGCCCACCGGGCCGCGGGATCCGTGGGCGGGACCGCAGGGCAGGACCAGTGGGCAGGACCGCTGTGCAGGACCGGTGGGCAGCCTCCCGGCCGCCGCGCTTCCCGTCATCCCAGTACGTCCTTCAGGACCCGCGCCGTCGCCCGGGGGAAGGCGGTGTTTCCGTTGTGCCCGCCGGGGAATTCGACCGGCGGCGTGTCCAGCCGGGCCGCCAGGGCCAGGGCGCAGCGGTAGGTGTGGACCTGCGGCGGGGTCGTCCGGCCCGTCGCGGGGATGATCCGCGTACCGGCGAGCGCGGCGGCCCGCAGGGGCTCCTCCGGGTGGAGGGTGTCCGAGGTGACTGCGGTGAACTCGGTGCCGATGAAGTGGCCGAAGTTGGCCTGGCGCCGGGGCGTCATCGGCTGGGGCGTGACGTCGGCCTCGGTGTCCTCGTGGGCCGGGTCGATGCCGAGGTGGCGGGCGATGGCCGGGAAGGCCGCCGCCGGCCCTCCGTCCGCGTAGGCGGTCCGGATGGCGGTCAGTTCGGCGACGTGGTCGTCGCGGTCGGCGTCGGGCAGCAGATTCGGCATGACGGGTTCGTGGGCGACGAGGGCGCTCAGTATCCCCGGGTGACGGGCCACGACCTGGAGGCCGATCGCCGCGCCCATGCTGAACCCGGCCATCAGCGCCGGCTCGTCGGTGACCTCCGCGAGCAGCCGGGCGACGTCGTCGGCGTGATCGGCCATGGTGACGGCCCGGGTGGGGGAGTCGAGCGTGCTGCGGGACAGGCCGCGGCGGTCGTACGTGACGACGGTGAAGCGGTCCGTCAGGTGCGGGACGAGATCCACCGTGCGGTCCGCGTCCCCTTCGCCGCTCTGCGAGAGGAGGAGCACGGGACCACTGCCCTCGACCCGGAAGTGGAGCGTGGCGCCCGGGACGTCGAGCGTGCGGATGGTGGCAGCGGCCGTGGCCATGGTGGTTCCCCCCTTGCCAGATGTCGTCGGCGTCTCCGACTGACACCACGACGGTAACCCATCTATCTCGATGCATCAATATCGATGTATCGATCGCGATGTAGCCTGGGGTCATGAACGGAGTCGAACTGTTCCTCCTGGGACGCACCCTCATGAAGATCGGCGAACAGGCGATGCCCCCGGCGGCGTCCGGTTCCCGAGGGTCCGTTCGCTCGGTCCTCGTGGTCCTCGGCGACCTCGTGTCCCACCCCGGCACCACGGTCGGCGAGATCGCCACCCGCACCGGCCTGCCCCAGAGTCAGGTCTCCACCGCCGTCGCCCGCCTCCAGGAAGCCGGCTCGGTCGACACCCGCCCCGACCCCGCAGACCGCCGCCGGCGCCTCATCCACCCCACCGCGAACCCTTCCGCCCGGGTCGCCGAAGTCCGCGCCGGCACCATCGACGACGCCCTCGCCGCCGCCCTCACCGCGCCCGACGGCACCCCGCCCCACCCCGACACGCTCCGGAGCCTCGCGGAGGCCCTCGCCCTCCTCTCCCGGCACCTCACTCCCGAGGTCCTCGGCCGCCGACCATAAGAAGATCGGATTGATGGGTGTAGAGACGCGTGAGGAGGGGGATGACGCGTGTGGGTGTCCGTGGAAGGGCACCTCAGGGGTCCGATGGCGGACCGCTGCTGAATTGACCAGAGGGACGAGCATGGCCAGCGGCACTGTGAAGTGGTTCAACTCCGAGAAGGGGTTCGGTTTCATCGCCCAGGACGGCGGCGGTCCGGACGTCTTCGCCCACTACTCCAACATCTCGGGCAACGGCTACCGCGAGCTGACGGAGGGTGAGGCCGTCACCTTCGACATCACGCAGGGCCAGAAGGGCCCGCAGGCCGAGAACATCGTCCGCGGCTGAGCTCCGGTCACGACATTCTCCACCGACGGCGCCCGCACCCCGTGCGGGCGCCGTCGGCATGCCCGGCCGCTCCCGTCACGCACCGGACGGCCAGCCCGCCTCCGCCGGAGGCCGGAGGCGGAGCACCACGAGGGCCGTGTCGTCGGTGCTGCCCCCCGGCGGGAGGAGGCTGCCGAGCAGGATGTCGGCCAGCGCCTCGGGTGTGGTCGTGTGGTGGTGCGCGAGGGTGCCGGTGAGCCGCTCTAGACCGGTGTCGATGTCCTCGTGGCGACGTTCGACCAGTCCGTCGGTGTAGAGGACGAGGACGGAGCCGTCCGCGAACGCGGTGTGGACCTGAGGACGTGGCCTGTGCTCGGGGTGCGCGCCGAGCGGGGGGTCGGTCGCCTGGTCGAGCAGCACCACCGTGCCGTCGGGGTGGCAGAGCGCCGGTGGGGGATGCCCGGCGCTGCTGTAGGCGAGGGTGCGGCTGTCCCAGTCGATGAAGACGGACACGGCGGTGGTGGATTCGGCGCCGTAGATGTCACGCGCGTACAGATCGAGCACGTCGAGCGCCTGTCCCGGGCCGTCGGCGACCCGTGACGCCGCCGAAAGTGCGCTGCGGAGCTGTCCCATGACCCCGGCGGCGCGCAGCCCGTGGCCGACGACGTCACCGACCGCGACCGCCGTACGGCCGGGCAGGTCGACCAGGTCGTACCAGTCGCCGCAGACGTTCAGCGCGCCCGTCGCGGGCCGGTAGCGCACCGCGGCCTGGTGGCGCCCGAGCAGCCGCGGCGTCGGCAGCATCGCCTCCTGGAGATGGAGCGCCACCTCGCGTTCACGGGCATGGGCCCGCCGCAGCCGCTCGTTGACCTCCTGCAACTCCCGGGCCCGCGTGTAGAGTTCGGACTCCAGCACCTGCGCGCGGTCCCCGCCACCGCGGGCGCGAATGAGCTCGGTGACCTCTTCCACCCGGTGCAGCAGCAGGGCCACGGAGCCGTCGGGCGCCAGCACGGCGGCGTTGACCGGACTCCAGTACCGCTCCCGCCACTCACCGGGCCGGTCGGGATCCTCGACGTCATAGCGCTGCAACGCCATGCTGTCGCGCTCCCCGGTGGCCGCGACCCGCTCCAGCGAGGCGCGCAGGTTGCGCATGCCCGTCGCCGAAGGATCCCGCGGGTTGTCGGGAAAGACGTCGAACAGATAGCGGCCGACGACCTGCTCCCGCGTACGCCCGGCCGTCGACAGGAACGCCTCGTTCACATCGGCGTACACGAGCCGCGGCGTGAGCAGCGCCAACGCGCCCGGCATCGCCTGGAAGACCGCCTGGTAGTCGATCCCGGGTCCGCTCACCGTCCACCTGTCCCCGTGCCGCCGCTCCCGCCCTGAGCCTGCCCCCACGCTAGGCGCGGACCCGGGGCGCGGCCCGCGGCGTTACGCCGTTCGGAGTCCTGGCCCTCATGCGCCCCCTGCGCCACCCGGCGCGCGCCGCACCGCACCCGTACGGGGCCTGCCCGCGGCCGGCAGACGCCCCGGCGCCGTATCGGTCGCGCGTTCTCCCGTTCATCGCGGCGGGTGATTCATCGGGTGTTCGCGCCACCCGCGAACGGCGGAGCGCGTTGGGTTGCCGTGACGCCCGTGCAGTGACGGTTCTGCAATCGGGACCTGCAGGTTTCTGCGCCGACCCGCGGCCTTGGCGGGGTGGTGGCGTGCGGCGACAAGAGCGATGACCTGGATGGTGAGCTATGCCGGACTTGTGGACTCGCGGCGATGGACACGACACCCGGTTCGTGGACCGCTTCCCGGGCGGCCGCGGCCTCGTCGGACGGGACGGCGAACTCGCGGCCCTCCGGGACGCTCTCCGCGAGCACCGCCTCGTCACCGTGACGGGAGCGGTCGGCACGGGAAAGAGCAGCCTGGCCGGCACGGCCATCGCCTCGCCGCCGCACGCCCCCGGACGGACGATCGTCCGCGTGCGCTGGCACGACGGGATTCCCGTGGGCCGTCGTGCCCTGACGGGCAGGGTCGCCCGATCCCTGAACCCGGGCGGCCCCCCGCCGGACTCGACGAACACGGACATCGCGGCCGTCACGCGCACCTTCCCGCCCGGCGAGATCCTGCTCTTCCTCGACGACGTCGATCCCGTGCACACCGAATGCGTCGGCCTCGTCCAGACACTCCTGATGACCCTGCCGGCCCTGCGGATCCTGGTGACCGCACGCCGACCCCTCGGGCTCGGCGACGAGAAGGTCGTCCGCCTGGGACCGCTGCGGTTCGAGGCCGTACGCCTCGAGGTCCCGGCCCAGACCGCCGCGGTCCGCCGGCCCGAGGGAACGCCAAGCCGAGAGGCGGGAACCGAAGGGGGGCGAGCCGTACGAGCACGAGGCGAAGGCGAACGAGGTGGACGAGGTGAACCAGGTGGACGAGGTGAACGAGGTGAACGAGGTGAACGAGGTGAACGAGGTGAACGAGGTGAAGGAAAGCGTGGCGAGGGCGTACGAGTCACCGGGCCGCTAGCCGAGGGCCCACGAGTCACCGGGCTACGAGCCGAAGAGACGCGACCGGAGAGTGTACGAGCCGGGGTGAGGTCCTCGCCCGCCGCGGAACTCCTCCTCTCCCGCGCACGGGAGCGGGGATGGACCGGCGAAGCCCCCGATCCCGTAACGGTGGCACGCGTGTGCCGACTACTCGAAGGAGTACCGCTGGCCCTCGAACTGGCCGCGGCCAGGCTGGGGGAGTGGACCATGGACGAACTGGCCGCCCGCATCGAGGCCGACCAGTGCGGGCTCGCCGACCCGTCGCCGCTGCTCCGACGGCACCGCTCCCTGCGGGCCGCCGTCGGAGCCGTACACGCCCTCTGCGGACCGGCGGCGCGCAGGGTGTGGCGCCGCGCCGGCGTCTTCGCCGGGCCGTTCACCGAGGCGGCGGCCGTGTTCGTCTGCACGGGCTCGGGCCTCGCACCGCACGAGGTGCCTCCCGCGCTGGCGATTCTGAGCGCGGCGGGAGTGCTCCAGGTGCTCGGCGATCCGGGAGGAGTGAGCAGGCCCCGCTACCGCATGGCCCGTTCCGCCCGTGACTTCGCCACGGAACGGCTGGCCGCGGCGGGCGAACTGCCGGTGACACGCGACCGGCACGCCGCCCACTTCCGGGGTGTCGCCGCGGTCGCCGAAACCCTGTGGAACACGGGCCTCCAGCGGCAGGCCTTGGAGACCGTTCAGGACGAGCACGACGACCTGATGGCCCTGATCCGCCGCGGAGCGGCCCACGACGAAGCCGACCGCACCGGACCCGACCACAGCCGAGCCGACCACACCAGAGCCAACCACGGTCGGGCCGACCTCACCGGGACGGACCTCACTGGGTCCGACCACGCTGGGTCCGACCACGCTGGGTCCGACCTCGCTGGGTCCGACCACGCTGGGTCCGACCTCGCTGGGTCCGACCACGCTGGACCCGATCACAGCCGAGCCGACCACACCAGACCCGGCCGCACCGGACCCGACCCCACGAGAACCGGCCACACCCCTGCGGATGTCAACGCCACGGACCCCACCGGTCAGGCCGAGACCGCGCTGGAGACCACGCTCCACCTCTGGTTCTGGTGGGCCGTCCACGATCACGCCGCGGAAGGCAGCGCCCACCTGCGGGCCCTGTTGCCCAGGCTCCCCTCCGACAGCGTGCTCGTGGCGCGCGGCCGCTGGCTCGCGGCCTGGCTGTGCGCGGCGCCGGATCCGCACACGGCGCGCCACCTGCTCTCCCTCGCCTGGCCGGTCGCCGTCCTGCACGGCGACGACGCGCTGATCGGCCGCATCGCCCACGTCCACGGCACGTTGGCCTGGGAGCGGCGGGATCCGGATGCCGCCGCCGCGTACTACCGCCAGGCCGCCGACGCCGTACCCAGCGGAGCTCCCGGAGGCCCGCCGCCCATGGTCAGCCTCGCCGCCCTCGCGGTCGTCCAGGCCCACGGCGACCCCGCGGCCGCCGCCCGCACCGCCCGCCGCGCCCTCGCCCAGCAGCACGGCCGCAACGACGCCTGGGCCACCGCCCTCGCCCACCACGCCCGCGCCCTCGCGGACCACCGGGCCGGCCACACCGCCCGCGCCCGCCGACGGACCCTCCGCGCCCTCGCCGACCTCGATTCCCGACTCGACGCCCCCCACGCCCGCGCCGCCCTCCGCCACTTGCTGACGACCCTCAACCCCCTCAACCCCCTCACGCCCCCGGTCGGCGCCCCCGTACCCCCGCCCCGCTCCGAGGTGCGCCCGTTGGGCGGGCCACTGCCCTGGCACGCCGTCAGGACAACGGTCGCGACGCCGCTGGACCAAGTCGAGTAGCCCGCCCGGTCATCCGCAGCCGTCGGCCGTACGCGTCCTCACCGGGCGATCGGGGTGGTGCCGGTCGCCGCGAGGGACAGTTCCCAGAGCCGTGCGGCTGCGTCGGGCGCGACGGCGTAGGCGCGGACGCCGCCGTCGTCCATGGGCTCTTCCGGGGCGGAGACGCGTGCGACGTCGCAGTCCTCCAGGTACAGCCCGCCGCGTGTGGACAGGAGGGGAGACGTGGCTGCCCACAGGCCGGTGGCGGCGCCCTGGGAGGGGGTCTTGAAGCCGGCGCCGACCACGTTGCCGTGCTCGTCCACCCTCCCGCGGTCCACCTGCTCCTGGAGGCCCATCTCCCGCTGGAGACCAGTGATGATCTTGCCGGGGTGGAGGGCGAACGCCCGGACTCCGTCGTCGCGTCCGAGGGCGTCGAGGTGCACGGCGAACAGTGAGTTGGCGGTCTTCGCCTGGCCGTAGGCCAGCCACTTGTCATAGCCGGTACGGAAATGCGGGTCGTGCCAGCGGATGTCCGTCAGGGTGTGTCCGGCGGAGCTGTTGACCACGACGCGCGCGCCGTCCGCGGCGGCCAGGAGCGGGTAGAGCTCGCCGGCGAGCGCGAAGTGCCCGAAGTGGTTCGTGGCGAACTGGCTTTCCCAACCGGGGCCGACTCGGCGCTCCGGGGAGGCCATGGTGCCCGCGACGGCCATCAGGATGTCGAGCCGGTCGAGCCGGTCGCCGATCCGTACGGCCGCGGCGCGCACGCTGTCGGGGTCGGCCAGGTCCATGGCGACGACCTCGCACCCCTCCACCTCCCCGAGGACGGCGCGGGCGGTGTCGGGGCGGCGTGCCGGAACGACCACCCGAGCCCCGGCGGCCGCCAGGGCCCGGGTGGTCTCCAGCCCCAGTCCGGCGTAACCCCCGGTCACCAGGGCGGTCCTGCCGGAGAGGTCGACGCCCTCCATGACGTCCTCGGCGGCGGTGGCGGCGGAGAAGGGCGAGCCGAGCGGCCGCTGATCAGTAGTGGTCATACCGCAGACGCTACGATCTAGAGCGAAGTCTAGATCAAGTCCTAGACTGCCCCGCATGACGACCACCCAGACCCACGGGGAGCCCCTGAGTATCGGCGAGGTGGCCGAGCGGACCGGGCTCAGCGTGCACACCCTGCGTTTCTACGAACGCGAGGGCCTGCTGGTCGGACCGGTCCCCCGCACGTCGGGCGGCCGACGGCGGTACTCCGTCCTCGACGTGGACTGGCTGCTGATCTGCGTCAAACTCCGGGAATCCGGCATGCCCCTCTCCGACCTCAGGCGGTTCGCCGACCTGGTGCGGCACGGCCCCGGCAACGAGGCGGAACGCCTGCGCCTGCTCGACGCCCATCGACAGCGCGTCGACGCACAGATCCGGGCACTGGAGGAATGCCGTTCCGTCATCGCCTGGAAAGTCGGCGTCTACGCCGAGCACCTCGCTCGTGGCGACGCCGGCGGTCTCTGGGACCCGACCGCCTGAGGCGACCATCGACAGTCGCACCGACCCTCAGCCTCATCACCGCGCATCCGCCTTCAGAGGCCGACTCACCTACAGCGTCGACGGCGTCCCGGCCCGCGGCAGCTAGCCCTGCCGGTGCAGCCGCGTGTTCAGCCGGGCGGCCTGGCGGGTCAGGTGGTCGCGTTCGGCGAGGTTCGGGGCTTTGCGGGCGGCCTCGGCGTACAGGTGTGCGGCTGTCGTGAGGTCGCCGGCGCGTTCGTGGAGGTGGGCGGCGACGGCGGTGTGGCGGGGGAGGGAGACGTCGAGGAGGGAGAGGGCGGCGAGACCGGCGTGGGGTCCGTCGGCCTCGCCCACGGCGACGGCGCGGTTGAGGCGGACGACCGGGCTGTCGGTGAGGCGGGCGAGCTCGTCGTACCACTCGACGATCTGCACCCAGTCGGTCTCCTCGGCGGTGGGCGCGTCGGCGTGGAGGGCGGCGACGGCGGCCTGGGCCTGGTACTCGCCCAGCCGGTCGCGGGCGAGGGCCGCCTGCAGGATCTCGACGCCCTCTCTGATCGCCGCCTCGTCCCACAGGCCGCGGTCCTGCTCGGCGAGGGGCACCAGGCTGCCGTCGGGCGCGGTCCGCGCGGCGCGGCGGGCGTGGTGGAGGAGCATGAGGGCGAGCAGGCCCGCCACCTCGGGGTGGTCGATGGAGGCAGCCAGCTGCCGGGTGAGCCGGATGGCCTCGGCGGAGAGGTCGACGTCACCGGAGTAGCCCTCGTTGAAGACCAGGTAGAGGACGCGCAGCACGGTGCCGACGTCGCCGGTGCGGTCGAGCGTTCCCCGACCTCCCGGCTCCGCCCGGGCAGGGGACAACCCGACGGACGAAACGGTGCGCTTGGCGCGGCTGATCCGCTGGGCCATCGTCGCCTCGGGCACCAGGTAGGCCCGGGCGATCTGGCGGGTGGTGAGCCCGCCGACGGCGCGCAGGGTGAGCGCGACCGCCGACGACGGCGTCAGCGACGGGTGGGCGCACAGGAAGTAGAGCCGCAGGGTGTCGTCCACCGACGGCACGGGCCCGGGCCCCGGCTCCTCGTCCACCCGCTCCTCGCGCCGGCGGCGTGCGGTGTCCGCCCGGGCGGCGTCGAGGAACTTGCGCCAGGCGACGGTGACCAGCCAGCCCTTCGGGTCCTGCGGAGCGCCGGCCGGCCAGACGCGTACGGCCTCGACCAGGGCGTCCTGCACCGCGTCCTCGGCCGCCGCGAAATCGGCTCCGCGGCGGACGAGGATCGCCAGGACGACCGGCGTGAGGGTGCGGAGCAGGGCCTCGTCCATCGGTGGGGTCACTCCGTGACGGTGGGGGGCTCGGTCAGGAACGGACGCAGCTCCAGCCATTCGTGGATCGGCTTCCCGCCCGCCCCGGGAGCGGCCGAGAGCTCCCCGGCCAGCTCGACGGCGCGCTCGTAGCCGTCGACGTCGATCACCATCCACCCCGCGATGAGGTCCTTGGTCTCGGCGAACGGGCCGTCGGTGACCGGCGGGCGTCCCTCGCCGTCGTACCGGACGAACGTCCCCTCGGGGGCGAGCGCCTGGCCGTCGACGAACTCGCCGGTCCCCTCGAGCCGGGTCGCGAAGTCCCGCATGTACTGCACGTGGGCCGAGATCTCCTCCGGCGTCCACTGCTCCATGGGTACGTCGTTCACCGCTGCCGGGGCGCCGCGGTAGTGCTTGAGCAGCAGGTACTTGGCCATCGTCTTCTCCTCGGTGCTCGTGCGACCCATTCTGGTCGCCTTCACACCGGGGACGGAGCGGGCCACGCCTTCTCGACATCGCCGCCCGGATCTTTTCCGGCGGATCGCCGCCGTCCGGCTCACGAGGGATTGAGGAGCCGGAAGACGATCACCCGGCCGGCGGTGTCCAACCGGAACTCCGCGGCCTCCGCCGACGCCCCCGAACCCGCCGCCGCCTCGAACTCCGTACTGGTCCGCCACCTGGTGCCCGCGCCGGCGCCCGGCGGGGGCGTCGGCGGAGGTTCGGCCCCCTCGGTCCACGCGTACTGCTTCGTGAGCCGTCGTACGTCGGCCTCCGTCAGGCGGGCGAACCCCCTCAGCTCGCGGTCGGTGGGCCCGGGCACCCTCGGATCGGCCACCCCCAGCGGCTCGTACGTCCACTCGACGCTCTCCACGTCACCGAGCTGCGGCAGCGACGAGGCGATGGGCCCCTCGTCGTGCCGCACCTTCGGCGGCGCCTTCTCCGGACGCGCCTCGGGCCGCCGCTCCTGGGCACACCCCACCACGGTCGCCAGCGACAGCACCACGAGCACCCCGGCGCACGCCTTCCTGGCCCGCATGATCGTTTCCCCCTCCGATGTCCGGCCCGCGCGGCCGGTCGGCGCGCTGCTCCTCAGGACACGCCTCCCGGACGGTGACGGTTCCGGCCAGAGCTCCGTGACCACGGCGACTCGGGCGCGGTGGGGCCCGGGCGCGGTGGAGTCCGGACGGCGACGGCCGTCCCCGCGGCGCACTTTCCCGCCCGGATCCCCTTACCGGCAGGGGGGTTCGCCCCTTAGCCTCACCACTGCGCGCAAGTTACCTGCCAGTTAACGCATCTGTGATGGGCGCACCGGGCCCGGAGGTCGACATGAGTTCCGCGCAGTATCCGCTGGAAAGCCGCCCGCACTCGGTGGCGCACCTCTTCCTCTCCAGGGTCGGGTCCACACCCGACCGGGAGGCGTACCGCTACCCCGTGGCGGGCGGCCCAGGGGCGCACGGCGCCGAGGAGTGGCGGTCGCTGACGTGGGCTCAGACCGCGGAGCGGGTGAAGGCCATCGCGGCCGGCCTGCTGGCGCTGGGGCTGCGGCCCGAGGAGCGGGTGGCCATCTCCTCCTCGACGCGTGTCGAGTGGATCCTGGCCGACATGGGGGTGATGTGCGCGGGAGGCGCCGCGACCGCCGTGTACCCGAGCACCAACGCCGACGAGACGGCGTACATCCTCGCGGACTCCGGCAGCCGGGCGATCTTCGTCGAGGACGCCGCGCAGCTGGCCAAGGTGGCCGAGCACAAGGACCGCCTGCCCGGACTCGACTACGTGATCCTCTTCGACCCCGACCCCGACCCCGACACCCACAGTGAGAACGACGCCGACGCCGACGCCGACGCCGACCCGCCCCGCACCGAGGGCCTGACGACACTCACCCTGGCCGAGCTGGAGAGGCGCGGCGAGGCGCACCTGCGGGAACACCCGGACGCGATCGAGGCGACGGTCCAGGCCATCGAGCCGGAGCAGCTCGCCACCCTGATCTACACCTCCGGAACCACCGGCCGCCCGAAGGGCGTGCGGCTGGTGCACGACTGCTGGTCCTACCAGGGCCTCGCGCAGGAGGCCACCGGCCTCGTACGCCCCGACGACGTGCAGTTCCTGTGGCTTCCGCTGTCCCACGTCTTCGGCAAGGCCCTGATATCCGGTCAGATCACGTCCGGTCACGTGATGGCCGTCGACGGGCGGATCGACCGCATCATCACCAACCTGCCCGTCGTCCGGCCCACCGTGATGGCGTCCGCGCCGAGGGTCTTCGAGAAGGTGTACAACGGCATCGCGGCCAAGGCGAGGGCGGAGGGCGGGGCCACGTACAAGATCTTCCTGTGGGCGGCGAAGGTCGCCCGCGACCACGCCAGGACCGGGCAGGAACGGATGGTCGCGACCGGGCGTCGCACGGTGCCCCTGTGGCTCTCCGTGCAGCACGCGGTGGCCGACAGGCTCGTCTACGGCAAGATCCGTGCGGCCTTCGGGGGCCGGCTCCGCGGCAGCGCCTCGGGCAGCGCCGCACTCGCCCCCGACATCGGCTACTTCTTCGCCGGCGCGGGCGTGCCCGTACTCGAAGGCTACGGACTGACCGAGACCAGCGCCGCCTGCACCGTCAACCCCGCCGACGACTTCCGGGTCGGTACGGTCGGCAGGACCCTCCCCGGCACCGAGGTCCGCATCGCCGAGGACGGAGAGATCCTCCTGCGGGGCCCCGGCATCATGCGCGGCTACCACAACCTCCCGGACAAGACCGCCGAAGTGCTGGAGGCCGACGGCTGGTTCCGCACCGGCGACATCGGCGACGTCGACAAGGACGGCTTCGTCCGCATCACCGACCGCAAGAAGGACCTCTTCAAGACCTCGGGCGGCAAGTACGTGGCCCCCACCGAGATCGAAGGCCGCTTCAAGGCCGTCTGCCCGTACGTCAGCAACATCCTGGTCATCGGCAACGGCCGCAACTACTGCACCGCCCTGATCACCCTCGACGAAACCGCGATCATGCCCTGGGCGGAGTCCCACGGCCAGGCGGGCCGCGACTACGCCGAGGTCGTCTCCTCCCCGGACGTGCACGCCCTGATCGACGGCTTCGTCCAGCGCGTCAACGGCGACCTCCAGCGGTGGCAGACCATCAAGAAGTTCTCCGTCCTTCCCCGCGACCTCGACGTCGAACACGGCGAGCTCACCCCCAGCCTCAAGGTCAAGCGGCCCTTCGTCGAGAACGAGTACGCCCACCTCGTCGAGGCCATGTACGAAGGCTCCCGCGAGGCCTGAGCCGACCGCGTGCCCTTCCGCCCACGAAGGCTCCCGCGAGGCCTGAGCCCGACCGCGTGCCCCTCCGCCCACGAAGGCTCCCGCGAGGCCTGAGCCCGACCGCGTGCCCCTCCGCCCACGGAGGGCCGCACGTCCCCACCCTCTCGCCCCGGTCAGGAGCCGTGTGGGACCACCAGGCCCGACTCGTAGGCCAGGATAACGAGTTGGGCCCGGTCGCGGGCCCGGAGTTTGGTCATCGCCCGGTTGACATGGGTCTTCGCGGTCAGCGGGCTGATGACCATGCGGTCGGCGATCTCGTCGTTGGACAGGCCCTGGGCCACCAGGACGACGGCCTCGCGTTCGCGACTCGTCAACTCCCGCAGCTCAGCGCCCGCACCCGTGGGGACGGGCCGGCTGACGTACCGGTCGATGAGCCTGCGGGTGATCGACGGGGCGAGGAGCGCGTCGCCACGGGCGGCGACGCGCACGGCGTGCAGGAAGTCCTCCGGCATGACGTCCTTGACGAGGAACCCGGCGGCACCGGCCCGCAACGAGTGGAAGACGTACTCGTCGAAGCTGTAGTTCGTCAGGATGACGACATGCACCCCGGCCAGGTCCGGGTCCGCCGCGATGCGCCGGGTCGCCTCGATGCCGTCCACGGTCGGCATCTGGATGTCGACGAGCGCCACATCGGGCAGGTACTTCCTGGCCAGCTCCACGCCCTCACCGCCGTCCGAGGCCTCGGCCACCACCTCGATGTCGTCCTCGAGATCGAGGAGCGCGCGGAACCCGCTGCGGAGGAGGGGCTGGTCGTCGACCAGCAGCACACGGATCACGACGTCCGCTCCACGGGGAGCTCGGCCCGGACGGCGAAGCCGCCACCGTCACGCGGTGCGGCACACAGCCGGCCGCCCAGGGCGGTGACGCGTTCGCGCATGCCGAGCAACCCGAGGCCCGGCATCGGGGCGGGACCGGACGCGGCCCTGCCGTCGTCGACCACGGCGATCACGAGGGCGTCCGGACGGCAGTCGATCCGGACCGACGCCGTGGTGGCGTCCGCGTGGCGGGCGACGTTCGTCAGCGACTCCTGCACGATCCGGTACACGGTCCGGTCCACCGCGACCGACACGTCGCGGTGCGCCCCCTCGACGGTCAGCGTCGCGTCCAGGCCGAACGTACGGGCCCGTCGCACCAGCTCCGGGACGTCGTCGAGCCCGCGCGGCGGGGTCGTGTCGTCGTCGCGCAGGGCCTCGAGCGTGGCACGCAGCTCCCGGCTCGCCTCGCGTCCTGCCTCCTGGATCGCGAGGAGCGACGACGGCACGTCCTCGCCCCGCTTGCGGGCCACGTGCACGGCGACCTCCGCCTGGACCTTGATGACCGAGATCTGATGGGTGAGCGAGTCGTGCAGCTCCCGTGCGATGCGCAGCCGCTCCTCGTCCGCACGGCGCCGCGCGGTCTCCTCCCGGGTCCGCTCGGCCTCGTCCGCCCGCTGCTCCGCCTGCCGCAGCGCCTCTCCCGCGGCGCCCGCCGCGACGAGCCAGGCGATCTCCAGGGCGCCGCGCGCCTGCGCGAACGCCTCGCCCGTGTCATGCGATCCCGAGGCGAGGGCCGCGAGCGGCAGCAGCGCCAGTACGACGACGCTCACCACCACCGCGACCGTGCGATGGCCGGCCCGTACGGCCGCGTACACGGCGAAGAGGTACGCCACGGCCGGCACGTCGAAGCCCGCCGCCTGGTACCCGACGGCGCACGCGCCCGTGGCCCCCAGCACGGCGACCGGAACCCGCCTCCGCGCGGCCAGCGCGAGCCCGCCGACCGCGAGCAGCGCGTACCCCAGGACGGCCCGCCCGCCCGAGGCGGACCCCTGCTGCGATAGCCCGGTGACGACAAGCGTCGCCGCCAGGCCCACCGCGACGACCCCGTCACCGAACCGGGCCCTCAGACGGGCCGCACCTGCACTCATGCGGGCACCCTAACCGCCCGCCGCCCCGAGCGAGTCCGCCTCGGAGACGAGCCACCGACTACCACGCACGCAGTAGTTCCCCGCGGAATGCGACGTCCGCGGTAGCCGCGTGCCGCGTCGGCGGCAGCGCGAAGTGTCCGCGTCCGGCGGACGACCGGAGGCGCCCCCGGCGGACATGCTCGGGTCACGACGAACCGTCCCCGGACGCGACGACGACGAGTCCCGCGAACGCGACGGCGACGAGTCCCGATAACGCGACGGCGACGAGTCCCGAAAACGTGACGGCGATCCGTCCCGAACCGCGACGGCGACCCGTCCAGAAACGCGACGGCGACCCGTCCCGCACCACGACGGCGACCCGTCCCGAGAAGAGGAGCCCTCCATGTCCGCTCGACTGCCCGCCCACCGTCTGCCCGCCCACCGTCTGCTCGCCGCCGTCGCCACCGTGTGGGTCGCCGGCGTCGCACTCGCCGTACCCGCAAGCGCCCACGCCTCGGCCCAGCCGCTCGCCGCCGCCGTCTACGACTTCGGCCCCGGGCGCGCCGGATCCTCCGTGGGCGCGCTGCTGGGACTGGCGGGCGCGGTCATCGGCTGGCTGGCCGTGTCCCGTCCCACCGGCCGCTTCGGTGTCGCCGTCGGACCCCTCGGGGCCAGGACGGCCTTGGGGGCCGGGCTGGTCGCCCTGACCCTCGGCGTAGTGGTCGCGGCCACGGCCGACGGGGGTCTCGGCACCGGCAACGGGCTCGGCGGGGCCTATGTGGCCATCCTGGTGGGTCTGACGAGCACGATCCTCGGCGCACGGGCGGTGTCCCGGGTGCGGCGTACCCCCTGACGGCCTCGCCGGGCCGGCGGTCGGCGTATCGCGGGCGTATCGGAAACCGCATACGCCACCGCAACGGCCCGTCGTCTTCCATAGGAGCATGAACCACAACCCACCCCCGTCGCCGCCCGGCCGCACGCGCGGGATCGTGCTCATCGGCGTGGCGGTCCTCGTCCTGGCGGGCGCCCTGTCCGCCGTGCGGGGGCCGCTGCTGATGTCCGCTCCGCGATGCATGGCCGGGCGGTGGCACGGGTGCTACGACACGTTCAACGGCGTGGTGCTCATGACGCTGGTCACGGTGCCCTTGGCCGTACTCGTGGCGTGGGCGCTCGCGCGCCGTCGGCGTGCCGGCGGAGTCGCGTCGGCGTGGCGGCTGTCGCTCGCCGAGGTGGGCATGGTCCACGGGACGGTGCCGTTCCTGTGGCTGACGATGATGCCGGGCGGCGGGGCGGGCACCGTCCCCGCCCGGGTGTCCCTGGTGCCGCTGAGGGACCTGGTCACGATGGGGTCGCTGGGCATCGCCGGCAACCTGCTGGTCTTCGCGGCGCTGGGGTTCTTCGCCCCGATGAGGTGGGCGGCGCTGGCGTCCCTGCCGAGGATCCTGGCGCTCGGGGCGGGCTGCTCGGCGCTGGTCGAGACCGCGCAGTACGTGCTGAGGCTCGACCGGGTGTCCTCCGTGGACGACGTGCTGGTCAACGCCGCCGGCGCCGTACTGGCCGCGTTGGCGTCGCGACGCTGGTGGCGCACCGCGGCGGAGGCACCGCGGCCGGACCGGCACCGCCCCGTGCCGGAACCGGCGGGCTGAGGCGGCCCGAGGGGGCGGGCGTCGGCGGGCGCCGGCGGGCGACACCTCCTCGCGCACGCCGCCGCATACGGTGGCGATATGTCGTGCTGCTTAGGCTTCGGGCATGCGTGTACTGATCGTGGAGGACGAGCCCTACCTGGCCGAAGCCGTCCGTGACGGTCTGCGGCTGGAGGCCATCGCCGCCGACATCGCCGGTGACGGGGACTCCGCCCTGGAGCTGCTGAGCGTCCATTCGTACGACCTCGCGGTGCTCGACCGCGACATCCCGGGCCCCTCCGGCGACGAGGTCGCCCGGCGCATCGTCGCCTCCGGCAGCGGCATCCCGATCCTCATGCTCACCGCCGCCGACCGCAT
This sequence comes from Streptomyces sp. LMG1-1-1.1, assembly GCF_040815545.1. Classification (NCBI taxonomy): domain Bacteria; kingdom Bacillati; phylum Actinomycetota; class Actinomycetes; order Kitasatosporales; family Streptomycetaceae; genus Streptomyces; species Streptomyces sp. LMG1-1-1.1. Next base: position 35,996 of record NZ_JBFPNH010000035.1, read on the forward strand.
CGACGACAAGGCGTCCGGGTTCGAGCTCGGCGCCGACGACTACCTCACCAAACCGTTCGACCTGCGCGAGCTCGTCCTGCGGCTCAGGGCACTCGACCGCAGACGCGCGTACGCCCGACCCCCGGTCCACGAGATCGCGGGCCTGCGGCTCGACCCCTTCCGTCGTGAGGTCTTCCGCGACGGACGCTACGTCGCCCTCACCCGCAAGCAGTTCGCCGTCCTGGAAGTCCTCGTCGCCGCCGAGGGCGGGGTCGTCAGCGCCGAGGAACTCCTCGAACGCGCCTGGGACGAGAACGCCGACCCCCTCACCAACGCCGTACGCATCACCGTCTCCGCGCTGCGCAAACGGCTCGGCGAACCCCGCCTCATCACCACCGTCCCCGGCGTCGGCTACCGGATCGACACCGGCGGCGGCACCGACACCCCGGGCGGAGACGCCCCGGGCGGAGACATCCCGGCCGGAGACATCCCTGGCGGAGACACCTCGGGCGGGGACCTCCCGGACCCCGGAACCAGCGGCGCCGGCGACACGCGTGCGTAGACGCCCCGGGCTCAGCGTCCGGCTCAAGCTCACCCTCAGCTACGCCGGATTCCTCGCCCTCGCCGGCGCGCTTCTGCTGGTCGTGGTGTGGGTCTTCATCCTGCGCTACGTCCCCGACAACTCCCAGGGCCTCCTCTGGACCTCGCCCAACCGCTACCTCCTCGTGCGTAGCTTCGCGCCCGCCGCCGCGGTGGCGATGGCGTTCCTGCTCGTGTTCGGGCTCCTCGGGGGGTGGATCCTCGCCGGCCGGATGCTCGCACCCCTCACGCGGATCAGGGATGCGGCACGGATGGCAGGGGAAGGGTCGCTGTCCCACCGGATCCGCATGGAAGGCCGGCAGGACGAGTTCCGTGAACTCGCCGACGTGTTCGACAGCATGCTCGGACGGCTCGAATCGCACGTCGCCGAGCAGCGGAGGTTCGCCGCGAACGCCTCGCACGAACTGCGCACCCCGCTGGCGATCTCGCGGACGCTCCTTGACGTCGCCCGCAAGGACCCCAGCCGCGACCGGGGCGAACTCATCGAGCGCCTGCAGGTCGTCAACACCCGGGCGATCGACCTCACCGAGGCCCTCCTGCTGCTCAGCCGCAGCGACCGCGGTACCTTCACCCGCGAGAGCGTCGACCTCTCCCTCGTCGCCGAAGAGGCCGCCGAGACCCTGCTTCCGCTCGCCGAGCAGCGGGGGATCACGCTCGACGTCACCGGCGGAGCGACCCCAATCAGGAGAGCGGCACGAACCAGCGGCTCCGCGGAACTCCTGCTGCGGATGGCGACGAACCTCGTCCAGAACGCCATCGTCCACAACCTTCCCAGCGGCGGCACCGTGACGGTCCACACCGAGGCCCACGGCACCACGAGTGTGCTGCGGGTGGAGAACACGGGCCGCCGGCTCCCACCGGACCTGGTGCCGACCCTCACCGAGCCCTTCCAGCGCGGAACGGAACGCGCACGCACCGACGAGCACCCCGGCGTCGGACTCGGCCTGGCCCTCGTGCACAGCATCGTCCGCGCCCACGACGGAACCCTCGACCTCGAACCCCGCCCCGCCGGCGGTCTCGTCGTCACGGTCGGGCTCCCCGCCGCGCCCTGAGGCGGGGTCAGGGAGCGAACGAGAGCATGCGGGGCTCGTGCTGGGCGTCGTCGCCGCTCATGCCCGAGGGCGTGAGCACGAGCCGGTCACCCACGTAGGCGTTCGACCCGACGACTCCCATCCCGAACTCGACCCGCGCCGTGGACGCGGGCAGCTTCAGCACGTCCTTGATCGTGTCCACGCCGCCCGGGCCGACGCGGAAGACGCGACCGGGGGCACTCAGCGTGCCCACCTGGTAGACGAATCCCGTCTTGCCCGGTCCGGCGCGCAGGGGGAAGTACCCGTACGAGGTCCCCTCCGACTTCACGCCCCAGACCAGCTTCCCGGTGGCGAGGTCGTAGGCGCCGACGCGGTCCGTCCCACCCAGGAGCACGAGGCCCGACCCGACGACGGCCTCGCGGCACGCCTGCGCGTTGTCGCTGGTGTTCACGGAGTCCCCGCAGTGGGTGAATCCCTTCGCCCGGGGGTCGATGGTCGTGCGGGCGCGGCCGTCGGGCCCGAGGGCGACGACCCGCCAGTCCGCTCCGCTCGTCTCCTTGCGCACGGTGGTGATCACGAGCGGGTCGGCGGAGAGCACCTGGCCGATCAGCCGGCCCGGCTCGGTCCGGTAGCGCCACCGGACCTTGCCCGTCACCGGATCGATCTCCCGGAGCTGGCTGTACGACTTCTCCCTCGCGGTGATCGCGCAGTCCGCGACGACGAGCAGCCGTTTGCCGCCCGCCACCCTGCCGGGGTAGCACTTGCCGGGGTTCTCCATGGGGATGTCGTACAGCTTGGCCCCGTCCACCACCTTGTACGCGGTGGCCTTCAGGCTCTGGACGATCGCGAAGGTGTCGCCGCCCACCGCGCTGTCCACCATGATCGTGTCGTCCCCGGACCCCGTCTCGGCCAGTTGCTCGTGCCAGCCGGCCTTCCCGGTGCGCAGATCGATCATCTGGAGCTGGTTGCACCGGGTGCCGGTCCAGGCCTCGACGTTCTTGAGGACGATCACGACCTTGCCGTCGGGTGTCGGGTTGACCGGCGTCTCGCAGACGGGAGTCGGGAGCGTGACGCTCCACAGCTCGGCGCCGTCACTGAGCCGGTGGGCGACGACCTTCTTGTAGACGGCTTGGACGGCGGTGTCACCCACGATCCACAGATCTTCGAGCCCGATGCTCCGGCGGGGCAGGTCGGTCCTGTCGTCGACGATCCAGCCGCTCGCCTCGCCGGAACGGCGCCCTCGCGCGATCTCCTCGGTGGTGGGGATGTGCGAGGGCCGCGCCGCGGGCTTCGTCGGCGAGGGAGTGGGCGCCGTCCCCGGAGGGCGCGTCGTCCCCTCCGCGACGGGCGGCGACGTCCCGTCCTCCCCACCGCCCCGTTGCACCAGGTACACACCGGCGCCGGCGAGCAGCAGGAGTACGAGGCCCGCCGCCGCGGCCGGCCACCGGCGCCGGCGCGGCCCCGGCGGCGGTGGCCCGTAGCCCTCGGACGCGTACGGGTTGTCCTGCACGGGCCAGGGCGGTGGTTTGTGCCTGTACCAGGGCTCTTGCGACTGCGACATCCGGTTCCCCCGTGGCGGTGTGAACGACCCTTTTCCAGAACAGAGTTCCAGAAAGTTGTTCTGATTCCGGGTCAGGTTAGCGACCCCGGGGGTGCGGGCGTCAGTCGGTGCCCGGCCCCGGCGCGAAAGGCCCGTTCAAGGCGGCCCACTGGAGCAGCAGGATGGTCTTGCCGTCGGCGATGCGGCCGTCGTGGCACATGGCGAGGGCGTCGGGGAAGGGCAGTTCGAGCACGTCGATGTCCTCGCCCTCCTCTTCGAGGCCGCCGCCGTCGCCGCTGAGGTCGGCCGGCGTGTAGGGGGCCGCGTAGAAGTGCAGGCGCTCGGTGACCGAGCCGGGACTCATGTAGGCGTCCAGGACGTGGGTGAGCGGGCCCAGCGTGACGCCGAGCTCCTCGGCGCTCTCGCGGCGGATGGCGGAGAGCGGGTCGTCGCCGTCGAGCAGCCCGGCCGCGGCCTCGACGAGCATGCCGTCCGGGTGGCCGTTCACGTAGGCCGGGTAGCGGAACTGGCGGGTGAGCAGGACGCGTCCGCGCTCCGCGTCGTACGGCAGGACCACCGCGCCGTTGCCGCGGTCGTACGTCTCGCGCTGCTGGGTGACCCAGCGTCCGTCGCGGCGCCGGTAGTCGAAGGTGGTGCGCCGCAGGACGTGCCACCCCTGGGACGTGAGCTCCACGTCGCGGACCACGACGTCGGGGTTGCCGTCCAGGTCGCGCCCGGCGCGGTCGAGGCCGGTGCGGCCGCGGTGGTCGGGGGAGTCGATGCCGGGCCGGGCGTTCACGCGGCCTCCTGCGGGGCGCGACGGGGAAGCTCGGCCACGTCGTGGTAGACGGGCAGGCCGCGGGCGAGGGCCGTGGCGACGTCCTGATCGGCTCCAGTCGACTCGCCGGGCAGCCGCAACACGGCGTCGCAGTGGGCGAGCAGGCGCTGCGCGGTCGGGTAGAGCACCTGGTCGGCGAGCACGTCGGTGGGCCCCGCGCCGGCCGAGCGCAGGACGGGCAGGGCGATCCACTCGCCGATCACGGGGACGTGGCCGGCGGCGAACACCGGCCACGCCGCCGCTTCGAGGCGGGCGAGGTTCGCGGCCATGGCCCGCGGGTCGCCGTCGGTTCCGGAGCGGTAGGGCCCGGCGATGAGGATGAGCATCGGCTTGTCGGTCATGACGCGCTACGATACATGCAGAAACGTGCAAGAACAGGAGAGAACGCGAATGCTGGCTGCCGAACGGCGCGACCACCTGCTCGCTCTGCTCGCCCGCGAGGGCAAGATCGTCGCCAAGGACGTCGCCGCCGAACTGGGCATCTCCGAGGACAGCGTGCGACGCGATCTGCGCGATCTCGCCGCCGAGGGCCTCTGTCAACGGGTCTACGGCGGCGCGCTGCCCGTATCGCCCGCGGTGGTCGACTACGCGGCCCGGCAGGCCGTCGCCCCGGACGGGAAGCAGCGGGTCGCCTCGGTGGCGGCCGGACTCGTGCCCCCCGGTGGCGCGGTCATCCTCGACGGCGGAACCACCGCGCTCGCCGTCGCCCACGCGCTCCCGAAGGACCTCGCCTGCACGGTCGTCACGCACAGCCCGACGATCGCCGCGGCACTCCTCGACCACCCGCGGGCGGAGCTCTTCCTGCTCGGCGGCCGCGTCTTCAAGCACTCGGCTGTCACCTGCGGCGCCGCGGCCGTCGAAGCGGCGCAGAACGTCTCCGCCGACCTCTGCCTCCTCGGCGTCACCGGCGTGCACCCCGAGGCGGGACTGACCACGGGCGACGGCGAGGAAGCGGCGATGAAGCGCGCCCTGGCCGCGCGGGCGGCGGAGACGTACATCCTCGCCTCCTCCGAGAAGATCGGCACGGCGTCGCGCTTCCGCGTCCTGCCCTGGGAGGGCATCAGTGGGCTGATCACCGACGCCGACCCCCGCGACCCGGTCCTCGTGCGCCTCAAGGCGCTCGGCGTGGAGATCCTGCCGGCCGGCGGCGCCTGACGTCCTCGCGCGGGGTCTTGTGGCGGGGAGTGCGGGAACGCGAGGGTCGATGTCAACCGAGGTTGACACAACACGCCTTGTCAACGTAAGTTGACGTCATGACCGATGCGACCGATCTCGCCGCGCGAGCGGGCGACCGCGACCCCCGGGTCGGGCTGCGAGCCGTCTCCGCGCTGCGGCGACTGCTCGAACAGCTGGAAGCCGTTCAAGTGCGCAGTGCGCGCAACCAGGGCTGGTCGTGGCAGGAAATCGCGGCCGAACTGGGAGTCAGCCGACAGGCCGTCCACAAGAAGTACGGGAGGCAGTGATGTTCGAACGGTTCACCAAAGCCGCACGTGCCGTCGTCAAGGGCGCGGTCGAGCATGCGGAGCGCGACGGCGGCAAAGTCGTCACCAAGGAGCACCTGCTCCTCGCCCTCCTCGACCGGGACGACACCCGGGCCGCCGTCGCACTCCGGAAGCTCTGCCCGCCGGACCGCCGCTCCTCCCTCGTCGCCGCGCTCGCCGACGCCCGGCGCCGGGCAGGACTCTCCCGCGCCGACACGAAGGCCCTCGCGGACCTCGGCATCGACGTCGGCGCGATCGTGGCGCGCGTCGAGGAGACCCACGGCGCCGGCGCCCTCGCGGCCGACCACAAGGACTCCGGCCGGTGGTCGGGCCGCCAGTCCTTCTCCCGGGAGGCCAAGACCGTCCTGGAGAAGTCCCTCCGCGTGGCCTTGTCCCGCAAGGACCGCGAGATCGGGGACGAACACATCCTCCTGGCCCTCACCATCACCGGCGGCGTCGTCGCCGAGGTCCTGGCCGACCACGGAGTGACGTACACCGCCGTCGACAGCGCGGTCTCCGGCCCGATGGTCCCCTGACCGCGGAGCCGCCCTCCGGGGCCGAGGGCACACCGCCACCGAATCCGCTCGACCAGGACACCCCCGCGAAGAGATCATCAGGCATGGAATTCCTCTGCTACCACCGCGACCGGCCCGGTTCCCTCCCCCTGCGCGACGAACTCCTCGCAGACCACTGGGCCTACATGGACGGCTACGCGAAGGAACTGATCGCCCGGGGCCCGACCTTCTCCGACGACGGAACCCTCGTCACCGGCAGCGTGCACATCGTCGACCTGCCCGACTCCGCCGCCGCCCGCGCGTTCGCCTTCGACGAGCCCAACTACCAGGCCGGCGTCTACCGGGACGTGCTGATACGCCGGTGGCGCAACCTGCTGGGGCGCACCATGTGGGACTTCCCCGGCGGCCGGACCGGCGGCAACCGCTACCTGGTCATCGGCCTCGGCGAGGGGCAGGCCGCCGACCTCTCACTCCCGTCCCTCCCGGACGACCTGATCGCCTACGGTCCGCTGCTGGCCGACGACGGAACCACCTGGCTCGGCACGGCCGCACTGGTCCGGGCCCCGGACCCGGACACGGCCCGCGCCCTCCTGAGCCAGGACCGGTACGCCACGATCGAGGTCCACAACTGGCAGTTCGGCGGACGCGCCTGACGGCTGAGAACGTACGAGAAGGCCCCCGGCGCAACACTCCGGGGGCCTTCTCGCGGCGCGGAGGCCTGGAGCGTGGAGACGCTCCGCCCCCCGAGAGCGGAACAGCGGTACTCACCGGCGGCACACCTCCGGTAGCTCCGCCGCGCCCACGAGGTGCGTCAGTCGACCGACCGCCCCCCCGCTCGCCTGGCCCCCGAACCCGGTCACTCGGGCCGGTTGAAGCGGCGGGTGGCCCACAGCAGGGCGAGCACGCCACCCGTCAAAAGGAGTACGGCTTCGAGGAGCAGGGGCGGCGGGTGACCGTCCCACGCCAGACCTGCGGTGGCCGTGTGGTCGGGCACGCGCAGGGTGATGCAGCGGCGAAGGAGGTCCACGGCGTAGGCGAGGGGGTTGGCGGCGGCGAGGGTGTGGGCCCAGTCGGGGAGGGCGGTGAGGGGGAAGAAGCCGCCCGAGAGGAAGAGGAGCGGCATCATCACCAGGCCGAGGAGCGTGTGGAAGGTCTCCGCCCGGTCAAGGCTGACGGCCAGCGCGACGGCCAGGGCCGTGATGGTGAACGAGGCCAGGATCATGCAGGCGAGGAGCAGCGCGAGGAGCAGCGGATCGTAGGGCAGGCCGGCCACGCCGGCCAGGGTGAGGAGCAGGGCCCCCTGGACCGTGGCGACCAGCGTGCCTCCCGCGCAGTTTCCGAGCAGGAGTGTCGACCGGTGCACCGGGGCCATCAGGAGCTCGCGCAGGTAGCCGCTCTGCCGGTCGGTGATCAGGCGGACGCCGACCATGATGGCCGGTGTCTGCACCGTCATCATCAGCATGCCGGGGAAGAGGAACGCCTGGTAACCGACGCCCAGTTGGGACCGGGGGATGAGCGAGGCCAGCCCGCCCCCGAGGATGACGAGGTACAGCGCGGGCTGGAGCAGCATCAGCGCGGTGTGGGTGCGCTGGCCGGCCAGGCGCAGCAGATCGCGGTGGACCAGGGCGTGGACCGCGCGCAGCTCGTGCCGCAGCCGCGCGGCCCGTCCGTAGCCGGGAGCGCCGAGACCTCCCACGGCGACGAAACCATCGGTGGGACCACCGGCATCGGTCGTGGCGGAGGCGTTCCCACCGAAGGCGGTCATCGGCCACCGCCGGAATCCGCAGAGCCGTCCGGCACCGTGGGAGGGAGGGCCGTCCGGCCGGGTTGCGTGACGTCCAGACTGCGGCCCGTGTGGTGGAAGAACACGTCGTCGAGCGTGGGCGCGGTGGCGGTGGCGGAGTGGACGGCGATGCCGTGCGAGGTGAGCGCCGCGCACAGGCGGGGGATCCAGGAGCTGCCGGCAGGCACCCGCAGGCAGACGCCCCCGCCCGCGTCCGCGGTGACATCGCGATCGAGCGGCGCGAGCGAACGCACGACGTCGCGGGCCTTCGCGTCGTCGCCGGTGCGCAGGACGACCCGGTCGTCCCCGATCGCGGTCTTCAGCGCGAGCGGAGTGCCCTGGGCCACCAGACGGCCGCGGTCGATGATGGCGAGGCGATCACAATTCTCCGCCTCCTCCAGGTAGTGGGTGGTGACGAAGAGCGTGCTGCCGTGCCGCTCGCGGAGGGTGCGCAGGTGCTGCCAGACCTCGGCCCGGGCGTGCGGGTCGAGACCGGTGGTCGGTTCGTCAAGGAACAGCACGCCCGGGGCGTGCAGCAGCTGGCGCGCGATCTCCAGACGACGCCGCATGCCCCCGGACAGGGTGCGTACGGGGGAGCGGCGCCGGTCGCCCAGTCCGGCCGTCTCCAGCACCTCGGTGACGCGTCCGCGGGCGTGACGCCGCGACATCCCGTACAGCCGCGCGTGGATGAACAGGTTCTGCTCGGCCGTCAGGTCACCGTCCACGGCACTGTGCTGGAAGAGCATCCCGACCCGTCGTCGTACCTGATGGGGCTCGGCGAGCACATCGGCTCCGGCCACCGTGGCGTGGCCGGAGGTGGGGCGGGCCAGGGCGCACAGCAACGCGATCGTGGTGGACTTCCCGGCGCCGTTGGGCCCGAGGAACGCGAACGTCTCCCCCCGCGCCACGTCCAGGTCCAGGCCGCGCACGGCCTGGGTGACGGTGCCCTCCGGCCCCGGGTAGCTCTTGCCCAGAGCGCGGGTGCTGATGGCGTACGCGGGCCCCGGCGGGTGCCGGGCGGTGCGCTCGCCCGTGGGGGCGGCTGTCAGGAGGGCCGCTGGGGTGAGCTCGGCGTCGCCGGCGGGTGGCTGCATGGGGTCCGGTCCTCGTCTCCTGGCCCTCGTCCACGGGTTCGCCGACCGCGGCCACCGGGCGTACGCGAGAGTCGCGACGCGCGTCCGATGTGCCGCGGGCGGCACGCCCGAGATCAGGCGGGGTGTGTGCGGTGGAGGCGCGGCCGCCAGGCGGCCGCGCTGTCGAGCGGGTGGGTGTCCGGCCGGCGGTCGTCCCGGGTCTGACCGCCGGCCGGATGGTGCCGCACGTCCTACGCGCAGCTGATTCCGATACAGACCGTGTTGAGGAGCGTCAGGAGGCCGACGCACTCGCAGGTGGCGGCGAACGGCGCTCCGTCGACGCCGACCGGGTCCGTCTCCGGCAGGGCGTGGAGCTGGGCGAGCAGTTCGATGTCGTGGTTCTCCATGGGGTTTCTCCTTCTTCTGTGAGGTGGCGACAGGCGTGCTGCCGCGCACACCGGCACATGGACCATCCAGTGCCGGGGGTCGAGGGGACGGATCCGCGGGCGAAGACCGGGATTCCGGAGCGGATACGTCATTCCAGCGGGCCCGGGCCGTGCCCGTACCCGTGGGGAGGCGAGAGGCACCTCGGGGAGGGGCCCGCGGGCTCAGGAGGGCGGCTGGACCATCCAGTGCCGGGAGGTCCCGGGATGGCGGAGCCGCAGGAGGAAGGCGAGGATCCCGGCGGACCCGTCGCTCCAGCTGGTCGATACGTCCCCGTACTCGTTGGGGAAGACCACGTGGCCGTCACGGTCGGTCTTCTCGCAGACGATCAGGCGGGCCAGATCCCCGGCCATCGAGCGGTAGACGGGATCACCGGTGGCATCGGCCATGTCGAGGAGAAAGTCCCCGTTGCCCGCGAGGCCGTGGCACTGGGTGAGCGGAGCGCGAGAGGCACGCTCGACGACGGCACGCGTACTGCGGCGGGCGAGGTCACCGAACCTGTCGTCCCCGGTCGCCTGCCACAGCCGGACGAGGAAGCCGCCGATACCCGCAGCACCATGGCACCAGTACGGGGCCGTCGGTACGTCACCTGCCTGGGCCGGCCACTGCGCCGCCTCGCCGGACAGCACGGCGCTCGCCAGCAGCTCCTCACCCACCCGCACGGCCAGTTCCCTGTGCTCCGGGCGCAGCGAGAGGCCCGCCGCGCCGAGGAGGAAGCAGCCGATGCCGGCCGTTCCGTGCGCGAAGCCGAGATACCGCTTGCCCTCTCCGGCGGAATCGGCCTGCGCGGAGGCCCGTCCCGGCGAGCCGCCCCCCGAAGGGGCACCCGGCGGCGAGCCGGATTCCGGTCCGCCGGCCTGACCGGGCACCGGCCATCCCACCCCGTCCGGCCCGTGCCGCACGGCCGCGGCCAACCGGTCGGCCGCGTCGACGGCGAGCTCCGCCCAACGCGCCTCCCCGGTGCGCTGCCACAGATGGAGCGCCCCCAGCCCGCTCCCCGCGGAGCCGTGGGTGACGTCGTGATGGGGCGTCGCCTCCTGCGGCGTCAGAGCCAGGGCCAGCGCACGTTCCGTCAGCGCGCGGTCGTCGATCGCACGGCCCGCGTCGTACAGCGCCCACGCCGTCCCGCGACCGCCGAAGTGCAGGCCGGGCCGCGTCGAGCGGGTATCGACGCGGTCCGCGATCCAGCGGCCCGCCGTCGAGATCACCCCGGGCAGACGCGTATCGCCCGTGACTTCGAAACACCGCGTCACGACGGCCAGCACGCCGGCCGCGCCCTGCTGCACGGTGCACGGGTCGCTCTCCCCGGCCATCGTCGACACGGGCCACAACCGCCGGTCGTCGGCCGGAGTCATCGAGCCGATCAGATGGTCCACGAGCCCGGCCACGACAGGCCCCATGATGTCGGGCCCCATGATGTCGGGCCCCACGATGTCAGGTCTCGGGACGTCAGGCCCCACGGCGTCAGGCCCCGTCATGTCCAGCCCCACCGGACCCGGCCTCACCACGGCCGGCCCCGCTGCGGCGGGCCCGCCGGCGTTCCGTGCCGATGCGTCCCGTGCCGATGCGTCCCGTGCCCCTCCGTCTCGCGTCGCCGCCACTCGCGCCACTCCCTCGCGCGCCCCGTCCTCTGATACGGGGCGGGTGAAGGCCCGAGACGTCCGCCGTCCGCGCGTCGCCGCCCGGAGGGCCTCGCGCGCTCTGGCGGGATCCCACCGCTCGGCGGGGTCGTCCCTCATAAGCCCGAGGATCGTCTCCGCCACACCGTCCGGCAGATCCAGCGGCCCGGCGCAGGCCGCGAGCCATGTGGCGAGCCGCAGTTCGACGGCCTCGCCGGCGGGCTCCTCCGGCAGGAGGTTCGGCACCTTTCCGGCCAGGACGAAGCACACGGTGGCGCCGAGACTGTAGTAGTCGGCCGTGGCGGACACGGGGGCGTCGGCGAGGCGCTCGGGGGCGCTGAAACCGGGTGTTCCGACGCGGGTCGGCAGGGCTGAGTCGTCGGAGTGGACGGCGAGTTCGAGGTCGATGAGGCGGAGTTCACCGTCGGGGCGGACCATCACGTTCGCCGGCGTGAAATCCCTCAGCACGCAGCCGCGGGCGTGCGCCGCCTCGACCAGGTCCACCAGCCGCGCCGCCTGGAGGAGCGCGTCCGCGCGGTAGCGTTCGAAGCCCGCGTCGCGGAAGTGCTCGGCCACCCAGGTCCGGAGCGTCACCCCCGGGATCTCGTCCTGGGCGAGGAACAGGTGCCCGGCGTGCTCGAACAGCGCCAGCGGTTCCGGAGCCAGCCCCCAGCCCTTCAGCGTCTCCAGCATCCGGGCCTCGGCCCGCAGCCAGTCGCGCACGTCGCACCCGGAGGCGTCCGCCTCCACGTGGGGCCTGGCCTCCTTGATGACCACGCGAGCACCCGTACCGACATCGCTGCCCCGGTACACACCGCCCTTGTTCGTGTGCCGGATCGCCTCCTGCACGGCGAACCGGCCGCCGAGCACCACCCCGCCCTTGCCCGCCGCACGGTTACGCGAGGGGGCGGGCGCCGCGGCGGGGAAGGGAGAGACCGCCCAGGGAGGCGGCGCGTACTGGCCCGTCCGCTTGTCCTCCACGGGATTGCCGTCCGGGTCCTCGATGAACCACACCAGCAGGCCGTCGTCAGACAGCCGCCGCCGGCCGACGAACGACCCGTAGCGGTAATGGACCAGGCTGTGCACGGCGTACGGCTGGTCGGACAGGATCCTCGGCCCCGGCATCCCCTCCGTCACCTCGTGCAGCTGCCGGGCGAGAACGGCCGCCTCGGCATCGGAACACGGATAGACGGTGATGAACTTCCCCGAGCTGCCCCGAGGCGTGCCACGGGAGTTGAGCGCACTGACCTGCTCAAGGGAGCGGGCGAACTTGAACCCCGAATCCCCGCGCAGCAGCACCTCTAGGGCCTTGTCGAGAACCGCCGGCGCGGACGCGGCCGTCGCCGACACATGTAACTTCCACCCCTGCTCGCGTCGCGTCCGCGACCCGGTGGCCGCGACCCGGCACCACATCTCGTCCGCCTCGGCCGTCCAACGCGCACCCGTACCCGTGGCCCGCAGCGCTCGGCGCAGAAGGCCTTCCAGCTCGACTTCCCTCATATGGCTCGTCATTGCGTGTCCCTCTCAACGGTGAGAACCGCTGGGGGGTACGTGCCCATCGGCATAACCGCATCAACACACCACCTGTCATATTCACTTGATTCAGCGAGCGCACAGCGCTCATCACCCCTCGAAGGGCGCGCCCGGCGTAACACGGGACGCGCCCGGCGTAACCCGAAGCGCCCGCGCACACGCACAGGGACACCGAAGTGCAAGGACGTCTATCGGCTCGCCTACCTCCGCGGCCCCGAGGGCAACATCAGCGAGCTCGCCCACCAGCTCGGCTGACCACCACGGAAGAACTCCCCACGGGAGTGTGCCTACGCTCCCGGTTCCGACGTTGGCGTCGGCGTCGGCGTCGGCGTCGGCGTCGGCGTCGAGGGTGACGTCCGTGCCGCAGGCTCGGGTGCATCCCAACTGCTGAGCAGACGCAGGGCCTGAGCGGTGTCGGAACCCGGCTCGACGCCGTAGACGCAAAGGGTCTGGTCGGAGTCGCCGGGCACCTGGAAGGATTCGTAGGAGAAGTGCAGGTCGCCGACGAGCGGGTGGCGGTAGTGCTTCGCACCGTGGGTGCGGCGCAGCACCCGGTGGTCGTTCCACCAGCCGGAGAACTCCGGTGACTTGAGGGTGAGTTCGCCGACGAGATCGGCCAGTCTGCGGTCGTTCGTGTTGCGGCCGGCCTCCAGGCGCAGGATCGCGACCGTCTCGGCGGCGATCCGCTCCCAGTCGCCCACGCGCTCGCGTGCCTCGGGGGCAAGGAGGTAGTACAGGGCCAGGTTGCGGCGCGGAGCGGGCAGTGCGTCGAAGTCGGTGAGGACCGCTCGGGCCAGTCGGTTGGATGCCAGCACGTCGGTGCGCCGACCGATGACGAACGCGGGTACGTGGTCGAGCGTCTGCAGCATCAAGTGCAGCCCAGGCCTCACCCGCTGAGGCCCTGCCGGAGCCCGGCGGCCCGGCGCGGGCCGGGCGAACAGGTCGGTCAGGTGCTCACGCTCGGAGGGGTCGAGGCGCAGCGTGTCGGCGAGGGCTTGGACGACCTCGGGGGAGGGGTTCTGCGCCCGGCCCTGTTCGAGGCGGGTGTAGTACTCGGTACTGACCCCGGCCAGCCGGGCGACCTCGTCACGGCGCAGCCCGGGCACACGGCGCACCCGCCCGTCATCGGGCAGCCCCGCCTGCCCGGGTGTCACCCGGGCACGGCGGGTACGCAGGAAATCGGCTAGCTCGCGACCACGATCATCCATGCCCCCAGTGTGCCGGGCGACTGCGGCCGAGACGGCGGCGCGGGTGGTACTGCCGGTACCAGCCTCGGCAGTACCGGCCTGGTCAGGGCCCTCTACGGCGCTCCACGCGGCATCCGCGGGTGGTGTTCTTGAGAAGGCGCCGAGGGAAACCGCACGGCGCCGCCCCCCTCGTACCCAGTCATCCACTGTTCACTTACGCACCTCGAAAGGCGTCATCATGACCACGTACACGTCCTCCCACCCCCTCGCCGGCCGCGTCGCGGTCGTCACCGGTGCCTCCAGCGGCATCGGCGAAGCCACGGCCGAACACCTCGCCGACCTGGGCGCCAGGGTCGTCGTCCTGGCCCGGCGCGCGGACCGCCTTCACGAGCTCGTCGCCAGGATCGAGAAGAACGGTGGGGAAGCCCTGGCCCTCGCGGTCGACGTGACGGACACGACGGCCGTGCGCGGGGCGGCGGACCGGGTCGCGGTCGAATTCGGCGGTGCCGACCTCCTGTTCAACAACGCGGGCGTCATGCTGCCGGCCCCCGTCGAAGAGCTGGCCGCCGACCAGTGGCAGCACCAGATCGACCTCAACATCACCGGTCTGATGAACGCCATCGGCGCCTTCACCCCGCAGCTGGTCAAGGCGGCCGGCGAGCGAGGCGTCGCGGACCTCATCAACACGTCGTCGATCGCGGCCCAGAACATCTTCCCGAACTTCGCCGTCTACTCCGCGACCAAGGCGTACGTCACCCACCTCTCCCGCCACCTGCGCGCGGAACTGGGCACCAAGAACGTCCGCGTCTCCGCGATCGAACCGGGCATCGTCACCACCGAGCTCCAGAGCCACGTCACCGACGAAGGCGCCCTCGCGTGGTTGGAGAGCTCCAAGGAGTCCATGGAGTGGCTCACCCCCGCCGACATCGCCCACACCGTCGGCTTCACCGCGAGCCTCCCGCCCCGCGTGAACATCCAGCAGCTCACCGTCATGCCCACCGCACAACCGAGCTGACGCAAGCCGCCCCACGCGGAAAAAGGAGCGGGTCCGAGGGCGTAGCCTGCCCCCGGACCCTGTCGATGCCGCTCCCCATCACACGCCGGCACACTTGAGGACCCGGGTCATTCGTCATTGCGTCGCGTCCTGCCATTGGACCACCGCCGATCGAGCTCGGCGGACCAGATTCGAACTGGCATTTCGACGCACCAGGGCCCGGGCCCGGTCGATCCGGCGATGAGCGGCGCATGCTGAGTCTGGAGCAATAGTCTGAGATTGACCGCGGTCTGCCTCTGCCTGGTTGGGCCATCCCGGCGCGAAGTGCCGGGAGGAGGACTCGAACCTCCACTGGAACCGCGGATGTCACGACAAGGCTCAGCTTCAGCTTTGCGCTCCTCGCGCACCCCGGCCGTGTTCTGTGGCCGGGGAGTTCATGGTGTCCCCGCTACCCGAAGAGGTAGCCGAAGACGGCGTCGCCGACCCGCTGGTCGGTGACCTCGGCACTGTTCGCCTCCTCACGGGCGAACTTCACCGCCTGCTGCAACTTCTCCACCCGCGCCAGCAGCTCGTTGACCCGCCGCGCGGGCAGCGCACCCGAGAACTTCACCGTCGTCCAGTACCCGACCGGCACGTCCTCGTAATAGACCTCGACCTGCGCCGGATGCTTGTCCGTCGCCTCCGCCTTCACGTGGTTCCGCGGCACCTTCTTCGTACGCACCGTGCGCACGACCTCCGTCTTCCACGCATCGGTCGACGGGTCCTGCGTCCACGACTCCGCGGCATCCAGCACCGGAAGCTTCCGGACGAACGTACTCACGTCCGTCAACTGCTTCTCCAGGAACAGCAGATAGGCGACCGGCACCTGCCCCACGAGCACACGCCCGTCCACCACGACATCCGCGCGCGCCTCACAGTTCGCCCAGTCCTTCGTGGCCGTCACATCGAACAGACGCGTCAACGCCCTTGCGGTGTCCCGCAGTACGTCCTCGGCCTTCACCTGCACCAGCGTCGACTCGGGCGGCAGCTGCTCACCCTCCTCGTCCTTCGGCTGGTAGGTGCGCGAGATGCCGGCAAGCAACGCGGGCTTCTGCAAGCCGTGATGAGCCGCCGTCAGGTCCTGGTGCGCCCGGGACTTGACGCCCTTCTCCACTGCGATGATCTGATTGAGTTTCGTCGCCACGCCGCAGACCTTAGACCGGCAGGCCGCGGCCGATCGACCTATTTTCCGCCTGCGGGGTCGGGTGCACGCAGCAGCTAGCCCCCGCCGCCGTCGCCGCGCTCACGGTCAAGGCACCACCCTGCTCACCGCCAACCACACCACCGCCTTCACAGCCAGCGGCAACGGCACCATGGCCCCCACAGTCAACGGCAACGGCACCACGGCCCCCACAGTCAACGGCAACGGCACCACCGACGGACATACCGTCCGGCCTCAGGAGGGACCTCGGCCGCCCTGCCCGACCTGCGTTGTCAGTGGCGGCTGGAAAGCTGGAGGAATGAACGGCGATGAGCAGCTGCTACGCGGCCGGGTGTACGGCCACGACCACGACGACCCGGACCCGGGCCCGACCCCCGGGCAGAGCTACGCCGTGCTCATAGGCGGGCCCCTGGACGGCCTGCTCCTCGACATCACCGGCTGGCGGCCCGAGGAGGTCGAGGACGGCGCCGCACTGGCCACCGAGCTGGGGCAGTGGCCCGGCGGACGCTCCTTGTACGACCCACGCCCCGGCGAACCCCGAACTCCAGGCCCCGGCATCGTGTGCCGCTTCCACCATTCGGGCGACACGCCCTGACGTGCGTTGCGCACCGCACGCCGGGCATGCTCGGGGAAGGAGGTACCCGAAGGTCAGCGAGCGCCGAAGACCTGGGTCCAATAAGGACCGCCCGAGGTGTGGATCCCTACGCCGATCTCCTTGAAGTCACAGTTGAGGATGTTCGCGCGGTGGCCCGAGCTGTTCATCCAGGCGTCCATGACCTGCTCCGGTGTCTGCTGCCCCATCGCGATGTTCTCGCCGTACGTCGACCACGGGTAGCCCGCGGCTGTCACCCGATCCCCGGGGCCCTTGCCGTCAGGGTTGGTGTGGTCGAAGAAGTCCCTTGCCGCCATGTCGTCGGAGTGCCCCTGGGCCGCCTTCGTCAGCGTCGCGTTGGCAGTGAGCGGCCCACAGCCGGCCTTGGCCCGCTCGGCATTCACCAGCGCGATCACCTGATCGGCCGCCGTAGCCTGGCCGGTGTCCTGCCGCCCGCCGCCCCCGGTACCGGTGTCCGTCCCGCCCGTCGGCGCGGCACTCTTCGACGGCGCGGACGTCGTGGCGGCCGGGGTCGTGGGGCGCCGCGATGCCGGCGTGGTGGTGGAACGGGCACTCTTGCTGGGCGTGGCCTTCTTGGGGGCGCCCGGGGTCGCGGTGGCGGATGCCGACGCGGATGCCGAAGGCGACGCGGAGGTCGTGGACGGCCCGGCGGTCAGCGTGCCCGGGTCGTTCGCCAGGGGAAGGGCGAGGTCCGGGGCAGCCGCCCGGTTCGCCTCAAGCCGGTCCTCCCCATCGCTCCCCGACTGAAGCGAGAAAGCCCCCGCGGTCACTGCGGCGACGGCGATCCCGGCTGCGACAGCGGCCCGACGACGCGTACGTTCGTCGGCCTGACGCCGCCGCCGCCGAGCCGCACGCGTCCCACGCCCACCCGCCGCCCCACCACCGACACCCCGCTCCGCATGAGCGGAGGAATCGCCGTCCTGGGGGAGCAGCACAAAGGCCGCGGTGACATCAACATCAACATCAAAGGCATCAAAGGTATTAGCGGCATCAGGGGCATTGCGGGTATTAAGGGCATCGTGAACGGTCGGCACCGCGGCCACACCCGCTGCCGGACCGCGGGAGGGCGCACCCGCGAACCTTCCGGTGGCGCAATGACCGCACTGCGCGGTGTGCCTGGCCAGCTGGTCGCGCCAGAGCGCACCCGGCCGCCCGTCCCAGGCGGCTGCCTCCCGGGCCAGGACGGGGCAGCGGGGCTCCCGGACCAGCGCCGCGGTCACCGACCGGGCCGCGTCCACGCGCCCGCGTACCGCCTCCATCCGCATCTCGGTGTCATACGGGGACCAGCTCAGCGCCGCAGCCGTCTCGAACCTGCTCAGCCACCCCTCCTGCTCCAACGACGACAGCGCCGCGATCAGCGCATCCTCGACGTCCAGCCACCACAGCGCCTCTGCGAAACCGCCCCCCGCCACCGCGGCGAGACCCGGATACACCTGGACGGAAGCCGCGTGAGCGAGCGTGCTCTCCACCGCGACCGCGACGATCCAGGGACGCAGCCCCTCCGCGGACACCGCACTGCCCAACCCGTACTCCACGCGCCCCAGCGTGTCCCGCACCACGCCCAGCACAGCCCCCTCCGCACCGGCCCTCCCCTCCAGCGCACGAGCCGCCAGCGCCTGGACGAGCGGCTGATACGCGGCCGCGAGGCGCTCACGCACCCAAGGAGCGCCATACTGCGCCCCCCGTATCAGCTCCGCATCCGTCAGCTGCTCAAAACCCATGGTCCGCTGCACGCTGTCCGTCCTTCACTTGCCTGGTGGAGTTCCTTGCACACGGGAGAGCCTCAGCCAGGCACGGTAATAACGCAAAGACGAAAACCGAAGTCGTGACGTGGGTCACAGGATGGCCTCATGGCTTTATTCACTACATTTCGACCGCTTCCGACATGCGACATGCGACATGCGACATGCGGCGCCGGCGATTCTTCACCATGCGGTGCAGCCGCCCTCGCGGTCCTCCCGCGACGGCGGCCGCTCCTCCTCTCATCCGAGCAGGGTGGCGACGTACGCCTCGATGGCGTCCCGCTGGTAGGCGGCGAGCCCCGGGGCAATGGCCTCGTAGGCGTTCCGCCACGTCTCGTTATCGACAACACCGCGCCCGATAGCCCGATAGTCCTCGGCGGACACCGCACACATTTCGGTCAGCGTCCGGTACTGGCTGTCGATCTCGGCCTGGACGGGATCGGCGTCGGACGCAAGCCCCGCGGCCATGCACTCGGCCAGCCGGATCATCTGCGCGGTGCGCTCACGGTGCGCCGCGTCGGCATCGGCCTGGCTCATCGAAGCGGCGCGCCGCCCGACGTCCGGGCCGTAACCCCCGACATCCGAGCCACCTCCTCAATCGGCCAGTCCATCACGACTCCCACACGTGTCGCCAGGCCGGCGTCTCCGGCCCTGCTCGCGACCGTAGAACCTGCCGCAACGGCACCTTCAACCCAGCAACCGCAGCTACTCAACTTCCCCGCTGGCCGCCAACCGGGGCTGGCCCGCGGACGCCTCAGCGGGCGTGACCACGCGGTTCGCGCAGCTGACCAAGTAGTACGGCGAGGACGGCTTTCACAGCACTACGTGGCTCACCTGGGCCGAAGTGAAGTCGGTCGACTGGGGCGAGCCCGCAGAGAAACCTGACAACCGGCTTCATGAGTACCGCCAGACCCCGAACGAGGTCATAATGACAGGCAAGGGCGCCTGGAATCCCGCATTCGTCGAGGCTGTCGGTCTCAAGAAGAGGCGAAGTGGCCCGAAGGACGTGAGTGGGTCGTCAGCGACATGCTCTACAAAACAGTCACCATCCGCCGCCGAGACGCCGTCACCGAAACCGGTCAGCGTCCGATGAGGTGGGTGGCGGCGGTCTCGCCGGGGCGGGTGGCCAGTCCGCGCCACTGCTTGAGCATGTGCCGAGGCAAACGGCTGCGTGGTGTGCCGGTCAGACGGAGCGCAGGACATGATCGGGCCTGCGGAAGCGGCCGCGGTGAACGTGACTCAGAGGCGACGGCCTGAGGGTCGTCCCGCAAACGCTGGCCGGACGCACCCATGCGAGAGCGGGATACCGGCGAGCCTCCAGCACAGCAGCTGTGGCAGCCTGCTGACATGCCATGGGAGCTGCGAGAACACGCAGGCCGTCACTACGCCGTCCTCTTCCACTACGCCTTGCCCGACGATGCCTGGGCCGTGGAGCTGAGCGAGGCTGTGCCCGCGTCGACCAAGGGGGCCGAGAACCCCAACGCCTCGGTGACCCACTTGCCCGGCGCTGCCTTCTTGGTAGCACTTGTCCCAGACGAGGACCCGAATCTGCAACCCACCGTCCGCATCTACAGCCCTGACGATCGCGTTGTCCCCTACGAGGTCATGTGCTGGTTCATGGAGCAGGTCGCCGACCAGGGTGGAACGCTGCCGCATCGCGTTCGAGCAGGGCGAACCTGAAGCAGTGGAATGATCACGCAGCGAAGGTGTGATCACGGAGTCCGGGCCCTGCTGGAGAACTCCGTTCTCCGGGCTGAGCGCGCGGTTGCGGACGCGGTCCGCAAGGGCAGGCCGAGGAGTCTTCCGCTGGAGGACCGGGCACGGCTGGACGAGGCATTGGCGTACGAACCTGACTATGCGCCAGCTCGCGCCGCTGCTCGGGGTGTAGGAGTCGGCGGCGGACCGCATCATCGACCACCTCGGGCCGATCGTGGCGCTCCAGTCCCGCAAGCGGATTGCCAAGGATGCCGTGCTCAACGTGGACGGCTCTGTGGTCCCCTCGTGACCACTACATTGCCGAGCGGTCGAAGAGCTATCGGTACTCCACCCACCACCAGGTCGTCATCGACGCCGACACCCGCCCGGTCGTCGTAGTCGGATCGAGGGTAGGTGGCTCAAGTAGCGAGCTGGGTCCAAGACCCCTGACGGGTCGCCGACCTGCGCATCGAGACTGACGTACTCCATCGGCCCTCGCCCCCGCTCATGGCCTCCCAGTGGCCGACGAATCGTCGCACAGACCGACCAAATGAGTTGACGTCCTAGTGGAAACCCTCCAAGCGCGGTAGGGCATCGTTGTGCCGGTCAAGATCACTACGTTCATCCGTACGACCGCAGACTGGCAGGACGCGGTGGCTGGAGCAGTCGCCGTGCACTCGCCGTTGCGACAACACTGGGGACACCTCACCGTGAACGAACGCGTCATCGAGCCCAAGAGCAGGGGATTCCTGTTCCTCGACTCCCATCCCGGCGGCTGCCGGAAGGTGGTGGACGACATGTGGCAGGCCGTCCCGGCGTCGGGTGAGGCCGACCGGGAGGGGCCCGTGGCGCTGGTCATCGGGTCGTCTGCCGGGTACGGCCTGGCGGCGACGATCGCGGGTCTGGCGCGTGTCGGCATCCGGGGCATCGGCGTGTGCTTCGAGAAGGCGCCCGCGCGGCGGACCGGCACGGCCGGGTGGTATCGCACCGCCGCGACCGCTCGGCTAGCGGAGGAGCACGGGCGGGACATGATCTTCCTGAATGGGGACGCGTTCAGCGACGCGATGAAGGAGGAGGTTGCCGAGCTGCTCGTCGAGCGGTTCGGGGGACGACTCGACTACCTGATCTACTCGGTGGCCGCACCGCGCCGTACCGATCCGGAAACCGGTGATGTGTACGCCTCGGTTCTCAAGCCGGTCGGCGCGCCGTACACCACCAAGACGCTCGTCTTCGACCAGGACGGCGCCCCGGAGGTGAAGGAGGTCACCACCGAGCCGGCCGAGGGCGACGACATCGAGCAGACCGTGGCGGTGATGGGCGGTGCCGACTGGGAGCGGTGGATCACCTTCCTGGCGGACCGCTCCCTGCTGGCCGACGGCTTCACTACCGCGGCCCTGTCGTACATCGGCTCGCCGCTCACCGCGGCGATCTACCGCCAGGGCACCATCGGCGCCGCGAAGTCCCACCTGGAAGCCACCGCGCGCACGCTGGACGAGCGGCTCGGCAAGACCCTGGGCGGCCGGGCCGTCACGTCGGTGAACGCCGCCGCCGTCACCCAGTCGTCCACCGCCATCCCCGGCATCGCCCTCTACGTCGGACTGTTGCGCGGCGTCCTCGGTGATGCGATGGTCGCTCCGATCGGCCAGCTGGTACAGCTGTGGGACCAGCTGACCGGCGCCCGCCCCCTCGACCTCGACGACGAGGGCCGCGTCCGTCTCGACACGTGGGAACTCGACCCCACCGTCCAGAACGCCGTCGCCGAACGCTGGTCCACCTCCACCAGCGGCACCATCGCCGAACTCGCCGACCTCGAATGGTTCAGCGACGAAGTCCGCCGCCTCTACGGGTTCTCCGTCCCCGGCATCGACTACACCGCCGCCGTGGAAACCGACGTCCCCTGGCCTGTCCGGACGGCTTGATCCGTGCCGCGAGGCGCGCGCCGCGGACGCCGCGAGCCGGGAGGCACGAGCCACGAGGTGCGAGCCGCGAGGCACCGGGCAAGAGGCGCCAGTCGCCTGGCAAGAGTGACGAGCCAGGTGCCACCCCTTCCGTACGGGATCCCGCTCACGTACGGAACTGATGGCCCGGACCGGCCAAACGCCGGGAGCAGTGAGGCCGGCCAGTCTCCTGCTGCGTGGTGCCTGCCGCCGGTGGGCCGGTAACGCAGGGGCGGTCCGGCCCGTTGGGGCGGCTCGGCCGTCCCTGGCCGGGGTCAGGCCTCCAGCGAGGCGGCCTGCTTCGCGGCGGCGACGAACGCTCGAATCCGCTGGTGGTCCTTGACGCCCCGAGAGGACTCGACACCGCTGGAGACGTCGACTCCCCACGGGCGGGCCCGGCCGATGGCCTCGCCGACGTTCTCCGGGGCGAGCCCGCCGGCGAGGAGCCACTTGCCCTCGGGGCGGCCTGTCTCGAGGAGTGACAGGTCCCACGGCTTGCCGGAACCCGCGTCGGGGGAGTCGAGGAGGAGGACTTCCTCGCCGTAGGCACCGACGCGGGTGTCGGGCCGGTCGTTCAGCGACGTGGCCCGCCACAGCTGCGGAAAGACCCGGGCCGCTGCGGCGAAGTCCTCCTCGCGGTACGCCGCGCCGTGCAACTGAAGTGCCCCGAAACCCAGTTCACCGGCGATACGGGCCGCCTCGGCGGCAGGCGTGTCGTTGACCACGAGAACGGATAGAACCGCCAGCGGCACGTGAGCGGCGAGCCGCACCGCCCGACCCCGTTCGAGCCCGCGCACGCTGGTCCGGCTGATCACCAGACCGACGGCGTCCGCGCCCGCCTCGACCGCCACGTCGATGTCGTCGGTGGTCCCGAGCCCGCACACCTTGACGAACACTTTCACTCTCCTCTGCTCAACCCTGGCGCTGCACCCCGACCCTACTCACCACCCCGCGCCCGCCGGCTGCCCGATGGGCAGGCACCCAGGGACTCACCGAGCGATCCCTACATGCCGTATGCGATATCCGTATGCGGCTTGCTAGGTTTGCATCATGATGGGTACGGAGGAGCTCCTCAGGCTCACGGTGTCCGCGCTGATGTCGCGGACGGGGGAGCGGCAGCAGGACCTTGCCGCAGGGATCGGGCAGTCCCAAGCGCAGGTGTCGCGCAAGCAGCGCGGCCAGCAGCACTGGTCGCTGGAGGACATCGACCTGCTCGCCGCCCACTACCGCCTACAGGTACTCGACCTCCTGGCCGGGCCCACGCACGCGGTCGGCGTTCTCCACGGGGCGGTGCCGAGTCTGCGCCCGTCCAGCGAACCGGCGGTCATGGCGGCGGCGGTGCCGTCGCCCTCCGCGCCCGCGGAGCAGCTGCCCAGGCCGGCCGCTCCGTATCCTCCCGACGAGCAGAGGGACAGCCACCCACTGCCCCAGCCGACGGAGGAGCATGCCCCGGAGCCGGAGCCGGAGCCGGAGCCGGAGCCGGAGCCGGAGCCTCAACCTGAACTTCAGCTTCAGCCCCAACCCGAGCCTGAGCCTCAACCCCAGCCCCAGCCGTGTGTGCTCTGCGGCCAGCCCGCCTTGGACGACGTCGACGGCTACCCCCAACACCTCGACCCCGCCGAGTGTGCGGCCGCCATCGCCGCGGCGAGCACGCCACAGCCCACCCCCCTCCACACCCCCACCCCCACGCCTGCCCCCGCCCCCACACCCACCTCGACCCCCACGCCTGCCCCCACCCCGACGTCCCGCCGGACCACCACCCCCGGATACGCCTCCGGCACGCTGGTGGAACAGATCACCGAACGGGTCCAAGAAGTCCTCGACGAGCACGCAGGTGACGTCGACGCGGCGCAGGCCGCGCTGATCAAGTCCGCGATCCCGGACGTGATGGCTCTGCTGAAGGTTTCGAGGGTCGGCGGGCGCTACGAGCATTCCGAATTCCCGCCGACGCAGGAAATCCTCAGGAAGAAGTCGCAGAAGGGTGCGGACGAGATCTGGGAGGGCCGCCCGAAGTGGCGCAATGCCGAGCTTCTCGCGGCGGCGAAGCGGGGTGAGCGGATCGAGGTGACGGCGCTCGACATGAACGCCGCCTATTTGTCGGCGCTCAAGGCGTGGTTGCCGATCGGTCAGCTCCGGGAGGACACCAGCGGTGTGCACGACCCGAAGAAGGCCGGCGTGCACCTGGTCACCCCGGCCGCGTGGGAGCACGCGGACCTGCCGAACCCGCTGGGGAACCGTATGGAGCCGGGCGAGTTGTGGGTGAGCGAGTCCACGCTCCGACTGTTGCTGGACTGCGCCCGACAGGGCCTGGCCGAGGCTCCCGTGATGCACCGCTCGCTCGTCTCGGGCGCTTCGGAAGCGCTGTTGGAGAAGCTGCGCCGCGCCCTGGCGGAAACGCGGAAGACCGCTCTCGCAGAGAACGACGAATTGACCGTGGCCTATGTGAAGGCCATGTACTCTAAATTCGTGTCAACCATCGGCGAATCCAGTGCGAACCGTGAAATTCGCCGCCCTGACTGGATGCACATCATCCGGGCGAAGGCGTTCGCCAATCTCTGGATGAAGGCCAACAAGGCCCGCAAGGCCGGACTCCAGGTCGTCGAGATCTCCGGTACGGACGAACTCCACGTCGTGGGCGACTGGCGCGCGGTGTTTCCGGAGGGCCGGGACCTGAACGAGGTCAAGGAGAAGTCGACTTACGTGCTCGGAGGTAAGCGCTGATGACCGGATCTCCTGACCTGTGGTCCCGCTGGGGCGAGTGGCAAAAGGCCGACGCCCGTGGACTGAAGGGCGGCGAGGCCCTGATCCTGGAACTCAACCGAGTCGTCCATGCCTCGGGCATCGTCTCGCCTGTCACCTCGAAGCGCGGCCTCGCCGCCCGCCTGCGCTACCTCGACAGCCCAGCCGGCCGCTCCGCACTGTCCGATCAGGGAGTCACGTCCCGCACCCTGCGCTCCTGGGCCCGCGGCAAGGCCACTCCCTCCACCGCCAGCCGGGAGCGGATCGACGCCGCCTACTGGGCCCGCCGCCGCGAGAACCTGATCAAATCCGGCTGGCTGACACGCCACCTGGACAACGACGGCCGCGGCAGCCGCATGGAGATCTACCCCGTCGACCAGAGCCACGTCGAAGCCAAATACCAGCGCCCCAACATCAGCCAGCGGTCCATCACCGTCCGCTACATCTGGAGCGACCTCGTCGACGCCTGGGCCACCCGCAACCAGCACCTGATCGACGAGATCTGGGACGACGTCATCTCCGACCTCGACTCCGACTACGCCGCCTACGCCTACGTCTCCGCCATCGGCATCAGCGCCTGACCCCCCTCCCGCGATCCGATCGCCTCCGCCCCCTCAGGATCGGAAGCCGCTGCCACTACGCGCAGCAGCCCGTCCCCGACAGGACTGTCGAGGACGGCGGACAGCACGATCAGCTCCAGGCCGGAGTCGTCGGGCACAGCGACCGGCGCGGACGACAACGCAGGGCCAGTGGAGGAAGCGTTGGCTGCGCGTCGAGGGCTGCTCGGAGGGCTCGGCCGCGCGGGCCCTGTGCCAATCGTACGTAACGGCCGACACTGAGCTCTTTCAGAGTGGCCACTGATCGGGTGACGGGCCAGCGTCCGGCAACTCACGAGGCTCCCGTGCCGTTGAGAGATGTGCTCGATGTCTCAATTCATCAGCGCAGGTGCCTCGTTGGTTCCCCGTCCTGCCGCACTCGACCTGCCGCACGCTCTGGTCGAGTGGGTATCCATGCTCATCGTCACCCGTGAGGGTGACCGACGCCGCAAGCTGCCGCCTCACCAGCGTGCTCTCGTCGGCCTGGTCTACCTTCGCCGCCACGAGACGCTCGCGCAGATCGCCGCCGGCTTCGGCATATCCGTCGGGACCGCCACGCCTACGCCAAGGCCGTCGTCGAGGACGTGTCCCGCCGAGCCCCCGGCCTGCTGCGGGTCCTGCGCGAGACGGATCCCGATCACGTCCTGCTGGACGGGACGCTCGCCGAGTGCGACCGGGTCGGCGACAGCCGGGCCGACCTCTTCCAGAAGCACCGCCGTCACGGCGTGAACGTGCAGGTCGTGGCCGATCCCACCGGCAGCCTGCTGTGGATCTCACCCGCGCTGCCCGGCCGCACTCACGACCTGACCGCGGCCCGCGCCCACCGCGTCATCCGGATCTGCGAACGCCAGGGCGTCCCCGTGCTCGCCGACCGCGCCTACATCGGTGCCGGCCCTGGGCCACCACACCCATCAGACGGTCGAACGAAGCATCGCGCGGCTCAAGCCCTGGCAGACCCTCCGCCGGGCCCGCGGCAGCCCCAACCGGATGACGGCCATCGCCGCAGCCGCCCTCACCCTGGAACGTCAACGCTGACGAGGCGCATTGCCGTTCCAGGGTGAGGGCGGCTTGGCAATGGCCGTCATCCAGTTGAGAACCGTCTCACGACCAGACAAGCCGACCTTCGGTGAACCGACAGACCGGGGAGTTTCCATCGGCGATCCTCGTCAGCGTCTCCGCCACGGAGTCGAAGTACTGGGCCATCGACTCGTACTCGCCCGTGACCGTGATCTCACCCACGAACCAGCTGCCGACGCGCCCGTCCCGCACATCGATGAACTTTCCCCTCCAGCCGTCCTGGTCCGACAGGAACGGGATCCACTCGTTACGCCAGAACGGGTAGTCCGGCTGGTCCGGGGGGTCGAATCCGCAGGATGTGGAGCGGTTCGCGTACAGCCTCTCCATCGCCCGGATACCCAGAAAGAAGCTTCCCTCGTCGGGGAACCCATCGAAGCCACAGCACATCACGTCGTCGTCGAAATCTCCTTCCGGCAGATCCAGGTTGTTCTGCAGCAGCCACGCCCGCAGGTCCCCATGCAGGGAGATCCTCATCCGCTCTTCGGCTGCCGCGAGCATCTGCTCCGTAGCGGGCCCCGGCAGATCCGCGTGATCGGCCGGCGCGTGCTCCCGAAGAAGACTCATCACACGCGACCAACTCTCAGTCACACTCATCGCCCTCTGCCCTCTGTCCTCTCTACAGGGATGTCTCCGTCCGACTACGCCACTGCGGAGGTTGGGAAGTAAGGGCCGGAGAATCTTGCAGGGATGGTACTTCGAGCGTGTGTTCCATCCCTCCCCACGATCGTCTTCCGCCCCGAAGCACAAGGTCGGCCCCTCAGCGAAGTGCCCGCCCGCGACTTTTCACAGACAACCCACTGTGCCCGGCGGGCCCAGCCGAAGAGTTTCCAGGACTCAAGCGAGGGCCACGGCGTCACCCTGGGGTGGCGAAGCTGAAAACGCTCACTGACTCCGCACCGAAGCGCTACTCCTTCGCGGCGCAGCCCCGCGCCCCGGCTGCGGCTGTCGGTGGGGCCTCCTGGGCGCCCCGCCCGCGGCCCCTGTTTTGCGGTCACCGGCGGCATGTTGGTGACCCCGGTTAATCGTGGAGTCAACGGCACAGGCCACCCCACACGGCCTACCGCGTCGTCGCGGACCTGGACGTGCTTCAGCAGCCTCACCCAAGTTCCGTCCGTCTCCCACCGGGTTGCAAACCGCTCGTACACGGTCTGTCAGGGGCCGTACCGCTGCGGCAGGCCTTGACGCGGTGCGGTCGGCTCGAACCGCCACAACACCCCGTGCTCACCACCTGGCGGCGATCCCACCACAGACGCCCACGGCCATGCACCTGCGGCAGGAGGGGAGGCATCCGCTCCCAGGCCGCATCCGTGACTTCGCCCCGGCTTATGACGAGCTCAAGGCCTCGGTACCAGCTCAGCGCCGGGGGAACGGGTCATACACGGTGCCCAGTTGAGACGGGCCTGGTCGGTCGTGATGAAGCCGCGGAAGGTCGTAGTCGGGGATCAGGAAGCTGCTGTACCCGATGGGCTTGGAGCGCTTCCCCCAGTACATCGCGCCGGCCACGACGTGGCCGTTGCTGCCCGAGTCGGTCTCCAGGATGAACGCACGCCGGTCGAGCCAGGGGCGAGCATCCGCGGCCCGGATCTGGTCTTCTTCAATCTGGGAGGCCAGCCGAATGGTCAGCCGTCGGTAGTGATCACGTACCGAGAGTGAGCCCACATCCTTGAAGAGGACTTCCACCGTGGTGGACAGTCCGGCGGCGGGGTTCCGCTCGCCACGGAAGAGGACCTGACTGTGGCCGATGATGTAGGGAAACAGGCTCAGAGGCCGTTCGAACGAAACCGGCGCGTCCGCCACCTCTGTGCGTTGACCCGACACCAGCAATCCTCGCTTCTCCATCAGTTGCTACTTCGTGATTGAGCCACCATCGGCCTCAAGGCAGGCGAAGCGGCGCAACCTTACATCCCAGCTCCGCGGCCGCGCGATCATGTGTGAGACCTGCTCGACGGCCAGGACGTTGGTCGTGGAGTTTCGGCAGCAGAAGGTGATCAACTGGCTGCGGAGTGTTGGCGAGAATCAGTAACGTCCACCTCGGCGCTGTGTGTGTCAGCGGGCTAAGGAATGATGCTTCCGTTCGAGGCCGGTAGAGAGGTGCGGTGGTGGAAGAGGATCTGGGCGAGCTGATTTATTTGGCCGATCCGCCAGGAACGAGCGGTCACGTTGTTTCCCTGCGGGTGCTGGAGTTGCCTTCCCCCGGCGGGGATGGCTTGGACTGCGAGTTCGTCGTGGAGACCGAGACAGTCAAGGGCAGCTTCCCCGTCTATGTGACGTCCGATGACCTCGATGCCTGGGAAGAGGCTTTGGGGGTGCTCGCGGGGAATGGGTTCGTGTCGTGGCTGAACTCGGGACGAACGGTGCAGTTCAAGATCAAGCCGGTGAGACCTGGTGTGATCGTGGTGTCAGTCCATGACGGTCCGTCCTCACAGGTGACGGTCAGCGTGCCCCTCATTCCGGCGACTGGCTGGATCGACGATCAGCGTGCGCGTCTCGAAGAGGTGCGGCGGTTGCTCTCTGGCTGACCGTCCTGCGCGGTGCTGCTGGGCGTGTTCGTCAGCCGGCTGCCTGCTGTTCGGCTCGGGCGCGGGTCGCGAGGTGGTAGGAGTCCGTGCCGGTCTCGATGATGTTGCCGCCGAACGTGAGGCAGTCGACGATGCTCGCGCAGAGGCGGGGGTCGGGGAAGGTTTTGGTCCAGCCGGAAAGGGACTCGTTGGAGGCGATGGCGGACCTTGTTCTTCTCTTCGCGGTGGGTCAGGACCGGGAGGAGGAGTTCGGAGCCGTGGCGGTCGATTTCCATGTAGCCGAGCTCGTCGATGTAGAGGATGTAGAGCAGGTCGACGCGGCTGTAGTGGGCGACGGTCTTGGTCAGCTGTTCTCGTCGGCGGCTTCGGCGAGCTCGTTTGCGAGCTTCGTCGCCAGGACGTACTTGACCCGGTAGCCGGCCATCGCGGCCTCGGTGCCCAGCGCGATCAGCAAGTGGGACTTGCCGGTGCCGAAGTCCCGATGAGGCAAAGGGGCAGGCGTTCTTGATCCATTCGCTTTGGCGAGGGCGTGGATCACGGGCGGGTCGAGGTTCGAGTTGGCGTCGAAGTAGAAATTGCGCAGCGACCGACTTGTCGCGGGGGAACCCGGCTGCTTGACGCGGCCCTCTGAGCGGCGGTGGGCCCGGTCGTCCCACTCGGCAAGGAGGAGCTCGGCGAGGAAGCCGAGACAGGGCATCTGCTCGCGTTCATTGCGATTCGCTGATCCGCGAGTGGTGGCCGCTGTCACAACGGGCCTATACGCTGCGAGCGATCTACGACCAGCTGATCGGAAGGCACGATGACGCGCACCCCCAGACCGTCGATCGATGCGATATTCGCTGTGCTTCCCGAACTCGCCCCTCACGCGCGCGACGCGGCCGTGCTTCATCCCGAGCGTGCAGAGCCGGACTGCTGGGACAGTTCGATCGGCGGGCCGCTGCTGTGGCCGATCGATGAGCCGTGGCCCGCGTGCTCGATTCCCGATGAGGGCAGCGCTGCCGGCGTGCCTGCCACGGCCATGGTGCCGGTCGCGCAGATCTTCCGGCGGGACGCACCGGGACCCTGGTGGCCTGCGGGCATCGACCTCTTGCAGATCCTTTGGTGTCCCCATGAGCACTGGGATCCTCCGGCGCAGCAGGCCGACGGCAGTCCTGTGGTCGAGGTTCGATGGCGTCGGGCCGATGACGTGATCAGCCACTTGAGGACCCCGCCGTCTCCCTCGCGGTATGACGAGGACTGCTACCTGCCTCAGACGTGCGCCATCACCGCTGAGCACGTGATCGACTTCCCATTCCGTGAGGAACTGCCCGCAGGACTCCGTCCGCGGCTGGAGGAACTGGTCCGCGAGACCGGCGACGGTGGTGACGTCATCACGCGCGTTGCCGGCTGGAAACTCGGCGGCTGGCCGACCTGGCACCTGACCCAGCCCACGATCTTTCCCTGCGGTGACTGTGGCACGGACATGACGCTCCTGTTCACCGTGGCCAGCGATGACGAGACGGGGGTTGTCGTCGGCCGGTGGGGAGACTTGCGTATCTTCACCTGCCCCGCCGACCACCGTCACGCCTTCCAGGTGGACCTGCACTGACCTCGGGCTCATCACCCGCGCCACGGCCCACCAGAACCCCCTAGAGCAAGATCCTCCGCTCGTCTGCTGTGAGACCGCGGAGCGTCCGGAGGCCGTACAGGGCGAGTAGCGGTTTGGCGGCGATCCACTCGCCGAGGCGGTAGTCGTCCGCTCGTACGAGCCGCTCGGCAAGATCAGGGCGCTGGCGTCGCAAGTACGCGCGGGCCTTCAGTGCGTGGGCCGGCTGGGAGACGATCTTGATGCGGTCGGCGTCTTCGAGGAGTGGGATGACGTTCGTGATGTTCTCCCACGTCGTCTCGCTCCGATCTTCGAGAGCGACGGTGCCGTCGAACGCGAGCACCGAGGTCGCGTAGTCGGCCATCAGGCGGGCCTCCGCCGCTGCACCGCCGATCGCACCACCGCTGAAGACCACACGAGTCCCACACGACCTTCCAGCGGCGGCGGAGCGAAGTCCGGCACGAACACGCCAACGGTTGACGAAGTTCACCGTCGCCTGAGGGTTCCGATATCCGAGTACGACGACAGCCTCGACATCGCCCTCACTTTCACCCGCACCCTTCCCCAGGAGAGATCGGGACCAACGCCAGTTCAGCCACTCACTCCAGCCCAGGACCGCCGCTGCCCCAGCCACCACCATCACTCCGGTCCTTCGTCGCATGCGGGGACTCTAGGGGACCGCGGTATGGCGGGGGTTCCGGTAGCGAGCACCCGTCACTCCAGGAACAGCGCAGCGCAGCACACGGGATAGGCACCTTCCCGGAGTCCACGCGGAGACGGTACGAGCAGAGAGGGAGATCCCATGGACACCGGGAGGTTTGTACGAACTGCGGGATCTCCTCTGCCGCCACTTCCGCAACAAGGCACGGCTGCTCGTGGTGGGTTCAGGAAGTGAACCCACCACGGCGGGGCGGCTTTCGCGTAGCTGCCGTCCTCGCTCTGTGAGCGCTAGGCGAGGGGCAGTGGGTCGAGGGTGAGTTCCCAGTGGTGGCGGCCCTTGTCGATGGCGAGGAAGAGGGGGCCGTCGGGGATGCGGACGTTCTCCTTGACGCGGCGGCCGTTCCAGGCGTGGACGAGTTGTTCGGCGGGGCGTCGTAGGTCGTCGGGGGTGTCGCCCTGGTATTGGTTCAGTTGGAACCAGCCGCTGTGGGGGTCCTTCGCGCGGACTTTCAGGTCGGCGGCGGTGCCTGTGTGGACGAAGACCTCGCGGCCGCTGCCCTCGATGGTTCCGGGGCCGATGGGGCGGGCGGCGGTCAAGGGGAGGAGTGTGAGTTGCCAGGTGCCGGACTGGCGCACCTTCAGCTTGAGCGGGCCGCCCTTGCGCGGGGGAGTGAGCAGGGCGCGGCCGTAGTAGTCGGGCAGGTCGGTGCAGAAGACGTCCGTGGAGCGGCCGACGATCTGGACGCTGAGGAAGTGGTACTGCGTGACCCGGGCTTCGAGGATCACCGGCGCCGAGTCCTGTGGGAACGGCAGGTCCACCGTGACCGTCTTCTCGCCCTTCCCGCTGAAGACGAGCGGTTCGAAGTGGAACAGGCCGGCTCCCCAGGAGGGCGTGGCAGCTGGGGTGGCGAGGGCGGCGGGCGGGACGGCGAAGGGTGAAGGCTGCTGTACGGGCACCGCACCGGGTACGGGTACGCCCGGCCCAGGCAGGAGAGGGATCGCCCCAGCGGGCGCAGGCGCAGGCGCTGTCGCAGATACGGGTACCGGCATCGGCATCGGCATCGGGGGCACCGGCCCCCCTCCCGTCGCCGCGCCCGACTTGCTCACCCCCAGCAGCGCCGCAGGTCCCTCCATCGGTGGTGTCACCACTGCCGGGGTTGCGGGCTGCGGTGCCGCCACCGGCGGGGCCTCTGCCACCACGACCCCGAAGTCCGTCGCCAGTCCGGCCAGGCCGGAGTCGTAGCCCTGGCCGACCGCGCGGAACTTCCAGGCCCCGTTGCGTCGGTAGAACTCCCCGAGGACGAAGGCGGTCTCGCTGGAGGCGTCCGTGATGTCGTAGTGGGTCAGGATGGTGCCGTCGGTGGAGGTGACCTGCGCGTAGAGGCCGGGGACCTGCCCGAACACGCCGTCGTCGCAGGAGCCGGCGATGAGGATGCGCTGGACGGCCGGTTCGATGCGCGGGAGGTCCAGTTCCAGCCATTCGGCCAACTGGCCGGCGCCCTCACCGGTGCCGACGTGGCGCGCGGCGCCGGACGGGTGCGCGGGCTGCCCGTGGAAGACGATGTCGGCGTCGCCGCGCACCGCGCCGGTCGCGTCGAGCAGTACGGCGGAGGCTTCCACGGCCGGTACGCCGGGTGCCTGCTGGCGGCCCACGGCGATCCGGAGGGGGGCCGTCGGGACGGGGACGTTGGCGCCTTTGGTGAGGTGCGTCATGGGGCACATCGTGACAGTGGGCGTGGCATGAAGAAAAGATCTTCTCGAGTCAGGTGAACGTATCGGCGAGGATCTCGGCCCGCCCCGTCCCGGATCGGTCCACCCCGTCCCGGATCGGTCCACCCCGTCCCGGATCGGTCCACCCCCCCCACGCCGGGTCGGCCCACCCCCACGCCGGATCGACGCACCCTCGCCCCGCTCCCCACCCCACCCCCCCCACCCCATCCCCCCACCCCCCATCCCCACCCCCCATCCCCACCCCGAACCCGCCGCCAATGTTCAGGACTTGAGCGCATGAGGGGTTGACTGGCGTCTCCCGTCTCCATAACTTCACACCTTGATGCAAGCCTTGCCACCTCGCAGTGCGTGAAGAGGTCCGGGTCCGCCGGACCGCGGCGTCGACGTGGGGCGGTCTACAGCGAAGGGGCTGTCAGGTGCATTACAGTTCTTGGTTGTTCGAGCGGCGCGGCGGGGCGCGGCGCCGGCGACTTGCCGCGCTGGTGAGCGGTGCGCTCCTTGCGAGTGGTCTGGTCATGAGCGGTCCCGGTGTCGCGCGGGCGGCGGGGGAGCGGGTCGACGTCTGGTTGACCAGTACGTCCGATGCTGGAGGCCGTACGGTGACCCGGGGGCTCGCCCCGCAGCCGGCGACCGCTTTCGGGCCGGCCGGTGGCAGCGCGAGCCACACCATCAGCGTCGACGAGGGCATCACGTACCAGCAGTTCGAGGGCGGTGGGGCGTCGCTGACGGATACGACCGCGCACCTCCTGCGGGGTGGGGCGGTCAGCGCCGCCACGCGCGACGAGGTGATGCGCAAGCTGTTCTCGCCGACGGAGGGCATCGGGCTGTCCTTCGTCCGTAACCCGATCGGCGCATCGGACCTCTCCAGGCCGGGGAACGTGTCGCTCGACGACACCTGTTGCGACCTCTCCGACTTCGGAGTGAACGGGTACGACACGAACGTGCGGCTGCTCACGACGCAGGCGAAGCAGCTCAACCCGGCCCTGCGGGTGAAGGGGGTGCCGTGGAGCGCCCCCGGGTGGATGAAGGACAACGGTCGGATGGACCAGATGGGCTGGCTGAAGTGGGAGTACTACCCGCTGTACGCCCAGTACCTGGTCAAGTACGTCCAGAGCTACCAGGCGGCCGGGGTCAAGGTGGACTACCTGTCCGTCCAGAACGAGCCGAACTGCTGCCAGGCGGGCAATCCCACGGCCATGAACTATCCGGGCATGAGCTGGAACCCGGCTGGGCTGGTCGAGTTCACGAAGAACCACGTCTACCCGGCCTTCAGGGCCGCGGGCATCACGACGAAGGTCCTCGTGCACGACTGGAACTACGGCGACTACGCGAACTTCGGCGCGGCGGTCCTCGACGACGCCGGCGTGCGGAACGATCCTCTGTTCGGAGGGATCGCCTGGCACGGCTACGCCGGTGATCCGGCCGTCGGCAGCCAGGTCCACACCCAGTACCCGTCGGTCCGGCAGTTCAGCACCGAGCACTCAGGCGGTACGTGGATCACGAACCAGCACAACGAGGACCTGAAGGACATCGTCGGTTACGCCCGCAACTGGAGCAGCAGCCTGGTGAAGTGGAGCCTGGCCGTCGACCAGAACATGGGCCCGCACAACGGCGGCTGCGGCACCTGTACCGGCCTGATCACCGTCCAGAACGGCGGCGCGCGCGCCGGGCAGGTCGACTACACGATCGAGTACTACACGACCGGCCACCTGACGAAGTTCGTCCGGCCGGGCGCCTACCGGATCGCGTCGACCGACGACGCCGGCCTCCCGAACGTGGCCTGGCGCAACCCCGACGGCTCGAAGGCGCTCATCGCCCACAACGGCGGCGCGTCGGCCCAGTCCCTGCGCGTCGACTGGGGCGGCCAGTCCTTCACGTACACCCTGCCCGCCCGTACCACCGCCACCTTCACCTGGGCGGGCACGACCGGCGGCACCGCGCCCACCGGCCCGATGGCCGGCCTGGCCGGCAAGTGCCTCGACGTGGCCGGCGCGGCCAGTGCGGACGGCACCCCGGTCCAGCTCTACACCTGCAACGGCACCGCGGCCCAGCGCTGGACCCTCGCCACCGACGGCACCGTCCGGGCCCTCGGGAAGTGCCTCGACGTCTCCGCCGCCGGAACCGCCGACGGCACCAAGGTGCAGCTCTACACCTGCAACGGGACCGGCGCACAACGCTGGACGTACGACCCCGGGACGCATGACGTCGTCAACACGGCGGCGAACAAGTGCCTCGACGTCACGGGCAACTCCTCCGCCGACGGCACCCGCGCCCAGATCTGGACCTGCACCGGCGGCGCCAACCAGAAGTGGACCCACCAGCCGTCCTGAACCAGCCACCGCCTCCCGAACCGCACTTCCGAGGAGCCCGCATGCCGCACCAGCGCCACCGCAGAAGGGCGAGCGCCGCCGCGCTCGCCGCCACCGCAGTCCTCGCCGGACTGCTCGCCGGAGCCGTGCCCAGCGCCGCCGCGCCCGGCGCGGACGGAGACCCGGCACCCCAGGCCGTCGACCGCTTCGAAGGGGAGGTTCCCTTCGAAGGACCACCCGCCGAAGGCCTGTTCACCTGGGGCAGCGACACCGACGACCACCCCGCACTCACCCTCGCCGAGCGGGCCGACGCCCCCGAGGGCGCGAAGGTCCTCGAAGGCCGCTACGACATCAGCGGCTGGGGCGGATTCACCCACGACTTCGCCTTCGACCGGCCCGCCCAGGACTGGACCGCCCACCAGGGCATCCGCTTCTGGTGGTACGGCCAGAACACCGCCCCGCTGCCGCCGGGCTCCGGAAAGCGGATCAACTTCGAGATCAAGGACGGGGGAGCGAACGGCGAGGCGTCCGAGCTGTGGACGACGTCCTTCACCGACGACTGGGAGGGCTGGCACCTCGTCGAGATCCCCTTCTCCGCATTCCAGTACCGCGCCGACTACCAGCCGGTCGGCGGCATCGACCAGGTCCTCGGCCTCGACCGCATGTGGGGGTACGCGCTCACGCTGCCGACCGGCGCACCAGGCCGCTTCGCCCTCGACGGCGTCGAGCTGTACGGGAAGGCCGACCCCGCCCAGAACACCCGGGTCGTCACCGGCGCCGTGGTCCACCCCGTCACCGAGGGAGGCACCGCCCGCATCGACGTCTCGGTGGCGACCACCGGCTCCGCGCCGACCGGCGAGCCCGTCACCGTCGCGTACACGACGGACGACAGCGGCCCCGCCGAACCGGGGAAGGACTACGCCCCGGTCTCCGGGACCCTGGAGTTCCCCGCCGGAACGCCGTCCGGGACGACCCGCTCGATCACCGTGCAGACCCTGAAGGACCGGGCCGGCGAGATGGCGGAGACGATCCCGCTCAAGCTGACCGTCGACGGCGCGAAGGCGCCCGCCGAGACCCCGGCCGTCGTCATCAACGCCCACGGACTGCCCTACCTCGACAAGCGCCTGCCGGTGAAGAAGCGCGTCGCGGACCTCCTCTCCCGGATGACGCTCCAGGAGAAGGCCGGCCAGATGACCCAAGCCGAACGCAACGCGCTCCGCTCGCCCGGCGACATCGCCGGCTACGGCCTGGGCTCCCTGCTCTCCGGCGGCGGCTCCGTCCCCACCCCCAACACGCCCGAGGCATGGGCCCGCATGGTCGACGCGTACCAGCTGCGCGCCCAGGCCACCCGGCTGCAGATCCCGCTGATCTACGGCGTGGACGCCGTCCACGGCCACAACAACGTCGCCGGATCGACGATCATGCCGCACAACATCGGCATCGGCGCCGGACGCGACCCCGACCTCGCCGCCCGCACCGGAGCCGTCACCGCCAAGGAGGTCCGGGCCACCGGAGTCCCCTGGGACTTCGCGCCCTGCCTGTGCGTGACCCGCGACGAACGCTGGGGGCGCTCCTACGAGGCCTTCGGCGAGGACCCGGCACTCGTCACCGCCATGGAGACCGTGATCGACGGGATGCAGGGCGCGCCCGACGGACGGGACCTCGACCGCAACGACAAGGTCCTGGCCACCGCCAAGCACTTCGTGGGCGACGGCGGCACCGCCTTCGGGTCGTCGACGACCGGCTCGTACACGATCGACCAGGGCGTCACCCGCGTCACCCGCGAGGAACTGGAAGCCGTCCACCTCGCCCCGTTCACCGAGGCCGTGAAGCACGGCGTGGGCACGGTCATGCCCTCGTACTCCTCACTCGACATCCTCGGCGACGAGCAGGGCCCCGTGAAGATGCACGCCAACGCCGAGATGATCAACGGCGTGCTCAAGGACCGCATGGGCTTCGACGGCTTCGTCATCAGCGACTGGCAGGCCATCGACCAGATCCCCGGCGACTACCCGAGCGACGTCCGGACCTCGGCCAACGCCGGCCTGGACATGATCATGGTGCCGACGAACTACCAGGACTTCACCCGCACCCTGGTCGCCGAGACCGAAGCCGGCCGCATCCCCACCGCCCGCATCGACGACGCCGTCACCCGCATCCTCACCCAGAAGTTCCGCCTCGGCCTCTTCGAGAAGCCCTACGCGGACACCACCCACCTGGCATCCGTCGGATCCGCCGAACACCGCGCGGTGGCGCGGGAAGCCGCCGCCGCCTCCCAGGTGCTCCTGAAGAACGACGGCGGCGTACTGCCCCTCAAGCCGACCCAGAACGTCTACGTGGCCGGCTCCAACGCGGACGACCTCGGCAACCAGGCCGGCGGATGGACCGTCACCTGGCAGGGCGCCTCGGGCCGGACCACCACCGGCACCACCATCCTGGAGGCCATGCGGAAGTCCGCCGACCCCGCCACCACCCTCACCTACTCCAAGGACGCCACCGCCCCCACCACGGGACACGACGTCGGCGTCGTCGTGGTCGGCGAGAAGCCCTACGCCGAAGGCATGGGCGACGTCGGCAACGGCCACGACCTGGAACTCGACGCGGCCGACAAGGCCGCCGTCGACCGGGTCTGCGCCGCCATGCCCTGCGCGGTACTCGTCGTCTCCGGCCGGCCCCAGCTCATCGGCGACCGCCTTCCCGCGATCGACGCCCTCGTGGCGTCGTGGCTGCCCGGGACGGAAGGCGACGGCGTGGCCGACGTCCTCTACGGCCGCCGCCCCTTCACCGGACAACTCCCGGTCACCTGGCCCAAGTCGGAGAACCAACTCCCGCTGAACGTCGGCGACACCCGCTACGACCCCCAGTTCCCGTACGGCTGGGGCCTCACCACCCTCCGCAGCACCCCACAGGGCGGAGAGCCGGCCCTACGGGCCCTCGGCCTCGCCGCCCGAGCCCTCCAGGCCGCCGGACACGGGGACTCCGCCGCCGCCCGCCACCTCGTCGCCCGAGCCCGCCTGATCGTCCAGAAGCACATCGGCCAGAACCTCTCGGAACCCGTCGCGAAGCCCTTCGCCGAAGCGGACCACCTGCTACTCAGCGGTGACCCGGCCGGCGCCGTCGGCAAGCTCACCGTGGCCTTCCGCGCGGCGGGCTGACCCACCGGGCCCCGCCACCCACCGGCCCCCGGCCCTGCGACCCATCCGGCCCCGCCGCCCACCAGGGCGGCGGGGCCGGCAACGGCGCACCGCACCTTCCCGACGACTACGGACCGCTCTCTCCTCCGACCCGGAGCAGCAACGTGTCCGACTGCCCCTCCCGCCCGACCTTGACGAACCCTCGCGAGCGGTAGAGCCCCACGGCCCGGCTGCCATCCTCGACACTCAGACTCAGCCGCTCGACACCCAGCCGCGACGCCATGTCCACCACCGCGTCCAACAGAGCGCTCCCCACACCGCGCCCCCGGTGCCCCGGCAGGACCCCCACCGTCAGCTCCGGTACCTCCGGGTCCACGTGCCCGTAACCCGGATCGTCCGCCGGAAACCGCCTCGCCCAGACGGCGCCGACCGCCGTGCCCGCGCCGTCCTCGGCCACCACGCCGAAGTCCCCGGGCCGGGGCCACCCGGTGATGTAGTGCGCGAGATGCGGGCTCCGCAAGACCTCGTCCCGGGTGAATCGCGGCCCATCCCAGTTGAACGCCTCCAGCAGCATCGCAGTCAGGAAGTCGGCGTCCTGTGCCGTCGCCGGGCGCAGCCGAACGCCGGCATCGGGAAGGCCCGGCCCGGTTGTGGTGCGGGTATGCATGCGGCTTCTCCATTCAAGACGGGGGACGAACGAATGATCTCCGCTCACACGGATCGACAGCGCACGCCTCGTTCCGGCACTGAGCGCCGCGAGACCTATGCGGGGGCCTGGGGGAGACTACGGGGCCCCATGCACCGAGCGCCCGTCTCCTCCACCCGCCGGCGAAGCTCGCGGTCGGCCGTGATGACGAGACAAGGGCGGCCGCTCGCGCTCCGAGCCAGCTCGGCGATCGTGTCGTCACCACTGCCGGGAGCCTCCTCCACCCGAACGCCGGGCACGGAGGCCACACCTCGGGCCCCGCCCTCGACGACGAGCACCACTTCGTACGGTCCCGGGAACGGTCCCGTGGCCGGACCTCCCGTTGCGGCAAGCCGGTCACGCAGGCGCTCGGCCGCCCCACGCCGGTCTCGCCACCAGCCGTCGGGCACCGATCCCACGACATTCGCTCCGTCGACTACCAGCAGGGGACGTACGGGCTGGTCTTCAGATCTCATGACCTCAGGATGTCAGCCGCGCCGCAGTGCCATCCTCACCGTCGACCTCACGCCCGTCGACCCGGTCACCATCGCCGCCGTCACCGTCGATCTCGTAGATCCGCTCTTGAAGCCGTTCACCGGCCCACTCCAGCCCGACACCCAGGTCGAACCAGTGCCGATCCTGGGTCGTCGATGTACATCGGGTCGATCTCGCCACACTGGAAGTAAGTGCGTGCGTGGAAGGTAAATGCGTCGACAGAGCCGCTCGGTACCCGGCAAAGTGCCAGCCGTGACGAGCAGTGAGCTGTGGACCCGTGAGACCGCCGATCGCTACGACGCCGAGGAGACCGAGAATTCGTCGGACGCCGTTCTCGGACCGACACTCGCCTTCCTCGCGGAGCTCGCCGGAGACGGCCGGGCGCTGGAGTTCGCCATCGGGACTGGGCGAGTGGGCGTCCCGCTCCGGCAACGCGGCGTGCCGGTCGTGGGCATCGAACTGTCCGAGCACATGGCAGCGGTGCTGCGGCGCAAGGTCGACGAGGACACACTTCCGGTGGTCATCGGGGACATGGCCACGACCGTCGTCCCCGGCGAGTTCTCCCTGGTCTATCTCGTCTACAACACCATCACGAACCTGCTCACGCAGGACGAACAGGTCGAGTGCTTCCGCAATGCCGCACGCCACCTGGCGCCCGGCGGCCGATTCGTCATCGAGCTGGGCGTGCCGCCGCTGCGGTTCCTGCCACCCGGCCAGGTCGCGGTGCCGTTCGACGTCTCCGAGCAGCATCTCGGCTTCGACACCTTCGACCTGGTCGAGCAGATTCTCGTCTCGCACCACCTCACCCGTGACGGCGACGACGGCCGCTACCGCCGCGACGACTCCCGGCACCGCTACGCCTGGCCGGCAGAGCTCGACCTGATGGCACGGATCGCCGGTCTCGAGAGGGAGCGCCGCGTCGCGGACTGGGACGGGGCGCCGTTCACCCAGGACTCCGCGAAGCACATCTCCGTGTGGCGCAAGCCGACCTGAGGTCGGCCGCCGGGCCGTCGACGTGAGCCGTGCCTGGCGTGAAACCCCTACCGGGAGTTCACGCGTCGCGAGCACATCCGTGCCCGCTCGCGGGTGCGGAAAGCTCATGGATGTCGTTGGGCATCGACGCCCTGCATGGCCGGCGGATGCGACGGGCAGCGCGTAGAGGGCCATCAAGCGTCAGGTCCCACGCTCGGGACC
Source organism: Streptomyces sp. LMG1-1-1.1 (assembly GCF_040815545.1). Classification (NCBI taxonomy): domain Bacteria; kingdom Bacillati; phylum Actinomycetota; class Actinomycetes; order Kitasatosporales; family Streptomycetaceae; genus Streptomyces; species Streptomyces sp. LMG1-1-1.1. The sequence continues at coordinate 76,525 of NZ_JBFPNH010000035.1, forward strand.
GGACCGAGGACGCGGCCCGGCCCCGTTCGCACGCTGTCCGGTCAGTCAGTCGTGGAGGGCGTCAAAGAGGGCAGGTACTTCGGGGCGCGCCAGGCGTTCAGGCGCTGTTCCACTGCCGCGCCCAGGGAGAGGAGCTTGGCGTCTTGGTGGTTGCCGGCCATGAGGAGGAGGCCGACCGGCAGTTCGCCTACGAAGCCGGCGGGGACGGAGAGGGAGGGGTAGCCGGCGACGGCGGCAGGGGTGGAGGAGGGGATCACGTCGTTGTCGCCGCGAGCGCAGTCGGTGGTCCAGGCGGGCGGGTTGGCGGGGGAGGCGATGGCGTCCAGGCGGTGGGCGGCCATGGTCTCGTCGATGGAGCGCTTGGAGAGGTCGTTCAGTTCGGCGCGCATGGCTTGGTAGCCCGGGTCCGTGGTCGACGGTGCGGCCAGGGCGAGTTCGAACAGCTCCTGGCCGGCGAAGCAGGTCTGTTCGACCGAGTGCGTGCGGTTGAACTCGATCAGCTCGGCGAGGTCGCGAGGCCCGTTACGGGAGGAGAGGTAGGTGTCGATGTCGCGGTGGAACTCGCTCAGGAGGGCCGGGAACTCGAGTTCGGCGAGCCTCGCCTGGTACGGCGGCGTCACCTCGACGACCTCGGCACCGGCGGCACGAAGGCGTGCGGCGGTACGGGTCATCAGGGCGTCGACGTCGGCGCCGAGCGAGGGCAGCCGCCACAGGCCGATCCGCTTGCCCCGGAGACCGGAGGGGCGCGTGACCGCTTCCGGGAGAGCGAACGTGCCGCCGGTGCCCGTGGCGTCCTGACCGCTGATCACGGAGAGGGTGATCGCGGTGTCGACGACGTTCCGTGCCATGGGGCCGGCCGTGTCCTGATCGGCGGAGATCGGGACGACGCCGTACTGGCTGACCAGTCCGAGGCTGGGCTTGTGGCCGACGACCCCGTTCATTCCGGCCGGGCACACGATGGAGCCGTCCGTCTCGGTGCCGATCGCGACCTGCGCCAACGACGCCGCGAGCGCCGCAGCCGAACCGGAGGACGATCCGCACGGATTACGGTCCAGAACATACGGGTTACGCGTCTGACCACCCACCGCCGACCAACCCGACGTCGGCTTCGCCGCGCGGAAGTTGGCCCACTCGGACATGTTGGCCTTGCCGAGGATCACCGCCCCCGCCGCACGCAATCTCCCCACCAGCACCGCGTCCGCGTCCGGCGGACTTCCGGCCAACGCCAGCGACCCGGCCGTCGTCGGCATGTCACGCGTGTTCACGTTGTCCTTCAGCAGGACCGGGATGCCATCGAGCGGGCCACGCACCTTCCCGAGGCGATGCCTGACATCACTCGCCACCGCCTGGCTCATGGCCGTCGGGCTGGTGCGCAGCACCGCGTTGATCGTCGGGTCGACAGCCTTGATCCGCTGGAGGTACGCCATGGTCAGCTGCGACGAGGTCAGATCCCCGCGCCTCATCCGTGCCTGCAACTCCGGGATCGTCACCGTATCCAGGTCCACTCGCTCCAGGAGCCCCGCCTCGACCCGGGACGAGGAACCACCGGTACCGGGTTCAGCCGCCACCGCACGCTGCCCCGGCACACCCGCCGCCAGAAGGGGTGCCACGGCCAGAGCCGCAGTCAATGCCGCAACACTTCGCTTCTTCATGGGGGACACCCCAGTGCAGGTGCCTCCCGGGCGCAAGATAGTTCTGCGCCGCTCCGCACCGTCGGGGATGCGCGGGTGAGACAGGCACGGGGAGGTGTCGGGAGACGTCGGGGAGACGGAATCGGACTCGGCCGATCGGTCTCTCGGGCACGTTTCTCGGGTGCTCTCGCACCGCTGCGCCAGGTCCGGTGAGTCCGCAGAACTCCGGAGCGTCAGAGCTTCGGAGCGAGACGGTACTGCCGCGGATGAGCGTGGAGCTGCGGTGAGGTGAGGTGCAGGGCTCGGTTGTCGCGCCCGGCGGCCATGTGGTCGAGCCAGCGTTCGTACCAGGAGAGGAAGTCGGGCGCCGAGGAGACGTTCGGGCCCCAGAAGCCGTCGACGTTGCCGGTGATCACGCGCCCGGTGAGAGGGCCGGTCACGCCCACGAGGACGAGATCGGTGCAGCCGGGTTCGATGACGTGCAGGAAGAGATCACCGGCACGCGTGTGTCGATGGGCTCGACTGAATGACCTCGTTCCTGTGCCGGGAACTGCGGGCTTCATCGTGAAGAGGGCGCAGTCTTCCAGCGGGAGCAGCCCGTAGAACGGAGACGCGCCGCTGCCGCCCATGTGGGTGAGGAAGTCTCGATAAGCCCGGGGGAGCTCTACGTCATGCTCGGCTTCAAAGGTGTCCACCCGAGCCTCGGGCAGGCGGGGGCCGAGGCGGAAGCGGTGCCGTTCCTCGCCGAAGGAGTGGCTTCGGTCGGGCGTGTACGGGATGCGTGCCAGCTTGCGTCGCAGCCGCGGGATGCGGAAGTCCATGCGAGCTCTTCTCTTGTGTCGCCCTGACTCTACCGGGTGACGGAGGAGGACTGCTGCGGCGCTGCCACAGGGCCGCATCCTGGGAGGGCCTGGAGGAATCAGCTGGTGCGCTGCAGCGTCGGCGGGGTCCAGTCGCCGGTGAGGGCGGGCGGCTGGGGCCAGTACAGGCGCAGGAAGACGTTGAAGCTGCCCGCGGGTGAGGGGAGCCAGTTGCGTTCGCGGTCGGGCCCCGGGTTCTCGTGCTGCACGTGGATGTCCAGGGAGCCGTCCGGGTTGGTCCGCATACCGCTGCGGTCCCCGATCGCGTACCGGTTCAGCGGGTTGTCGGCGAAGAACTGGCGCTCGTTCATCATCGTGAGGGACCAGAAGCCGTCGACGGGCGGGGTCTGACCGGCGTCGAAGTGCAGCACGTAGGTGTGGGCACCGTCGAGGGTCCGGCCGTCGGCGTCGGTGGTGGCGTGCGGGTACAGGGCGTCGGCGTCCAGGTTCGCTCCGTACCCGTACCGGGTGATGACCGCGCGCTTGGTGTAGTCGGTGCCGTAATCCCCCAAGCCGCGGTGCACGGTCCAACCACCGGCGTTCGCGGACTCCGCACGGGCGAGCAGATCGCGCAGGGCCTCCGGACCGCGCCGCGCGCCCGCGTCCAGAGCGGCGAGCTCCTCGGCGGACAGGTCGTCCAGGCGCGCGCCGGGTGCGATGCCGAGTTTGCCGAGGCGGCCCAGGATCGGTGCGTCGGCGGGGTCGGGCGGGTTGTCGACCATCATCTGGTTGAGGAGGGTGAAGTAGTCGCGGCCGCTGAGCGCGTGGACCTGGTCGACCGGCGGCGTCGTGGTGGCGGCCCCGGCGGGGACGGGGACGTCGGTGGGAGGGGTGTAGTCGTCGGGGTCGCCGGTCCATTCCGACAATGGAATCAGCCGCGTGGCGTCCTGAAGCCGGTTGACGGCCGGGAAGTCCGACGGGCCGCTGGTCGCGTACCGGGCGATGATCCAGTTCACGGCGGTGGGCGACTTCAACAGGGTCAGGCCGGGCGGAGTCGCCCCTGACCAGGACGGCCCGACGATCAGGAACGGGCCGGCGGACGGGCCGTTCTTGCGCCGACCGACGACGGCACAGACATCGGACCAGGCGTCCAGGACGGGGACCATCCAGAACCGGTCACCGAACTCGGGCAGGGCCAGCACCAGGGGCTGGTCGGACAGATCGAGCCAGGCACTGGAGTACAGGGTGTCGGCGTTCGGCGAGACAACCTCGGTGAAGGAGGCATCCGGGGTGGAGCGCATGTAGCAGAACTGGTTGACCGGGGCTTTCCGACGCCCGTCGTCCCGCGCCGGTACGGCCGTCATGGAGCGTTTCGTCACGGCCGCCGTGACCAGCGGATACCCGTAGAGCCATGCCTCCGTGGCCAGCTTCTCCATCGACTCATCCGTCATCGGCTTCTCCCAGGTGCTATGGCGTATCTCATCCGGTGCCGACGCTACGAGCGCCACCTGCCCCCCGCGCGGCCAGTCCGCCGAACGGGTGACGCGCCCGTCCCGAGGCGAGGCACGCCGACGTTTGAGGGCGCCACCCGCGACCGAACGTGTACGCGCGCTATGAGTTTGCTGGGCGAGGCATGCGGGCCCTGCTCCTCGGGGCGCCTGACGTGGAGCGCTGGAAAAGCTCAGAGATGTGATTCAAGGAGTTCCCGGATCTCGGACGTGCTCGCGGGCCCCGTCCCACTGGCCACCGGCTTGCCTTCCTTCAGCAGTACATAGGAGGGGGCCCCGGTGATCCCGTATCGCTGGGTCGCGTCCGGACAGCGCGTGATGTCGATGCGGACGGCCGTCAGCCGGTCCGCGTACTCGTCGGCGATGCCCCCCACGACGAGGTCCATCGTGCGGCTGGGCTCGATGGCCTTGGGCCATGTGCCGGTGAAGTACGCGAGAACCGGGGATCCGCTCATCCTCAGGATGAAATCGAACTCGGCGTCCTCACGGGGTTGGTGGACCCGCTTCGCCATGAATGCTCCTGACCTCGTCGTTCGTCTTTCCGTGCCCATCATCTCCCGCGTGGTGCGGTGGCCTGGTCGCGTCGCGTGGTCCCTCACGGGAGCGTGGTGCGCCAGGGGGGCTGGGATCCGGCCGTGGACGGCGTGGGTGCTGGCTTGCCGGCTGCGAGCCTTGCACTCGGCCGTCCCCGGCGCCTGGCTCAGGGCGACGTCTTCGGGAACGTGACGACGATGCGGGAGTGTTCTTTGTCGATGAAGCCGTGAGGGGAATGGTCATCGTCGTCGCGCAGCGCGGCCGGCAGGACGGTCAGCACGGGCATGACGTGGGGGCGGGCGTCATGGCCCTCGGTGGGGGCGTCGTGGTTTCCGGAGCGTAGGTAAGGGTCCTGGCGGGGGAAGGCAGGGCCCCCGGCCCGGAGTCCAGCGGCCTCGCCACGGCAGTAGTGATCCCAGGCGTGGACGGCGGCGGCCACGGTTTCCGCGAGGGCTTTGGCCTCGGGGCCGAAGCCCTGGGCCCCGAATTCCCATAGGGACTCGTCGGCGGTCTCGCCGTGCTGGATGCGGCGGAGGGTCATGCAGGCGAGGGAGCGGCCCGACACCATGGCTGCGGCGTCCTGGTGCTTCGGCAGGCGGACGGGGCCGGTATCGCGATGGCCTGTCAGGCGGCAGAACCCGGGGAGAGTGACGGTCAGCCACAGCTGGAGTGTGTCGTACGGCTCGTCTCCGGCCACGGTGACTCCTGTCCACAGCTCCACTGGATCGGCTGCGAGCGCGCGTTCCAGGGCGTCGACCGGGGTGGGAGGAGTGTCCTCCCAGTGGATCCCGTAACCGCTCTGCCCGAGGGGGACCGGGGTGTGGTCCCAGCGGCCGAGGCCCTGCATCGGCACGAACCCGCATGGGCTGACGTGCACGGAGCGGAGGAGAGGGCCTTGCTTCTCGAAGGCGACGCAGCGGGTGTATCCGCCGAGGCGCAGGGGGACCACGAGGCGTCCGTGGGAGGCCAGTTGTGCGGTCCACGGTGGGGGCAGGTCGATGGAGGCGACGGTGACCAGGATCGTATCGAAGCCGCCGCACGGGACCAGATCGGAGGGTGCGCCGTGCGCGCCGTCACCGAGCACGACCCGGAGGCGGTGCGCGTAACCCGTTTCCTGGAGGAAGCGGAGTGTGCGCCGGTAGACGTACGGGTCGTACTCGATACAGGTCACGGTGCCGGTGGGGCCGACGAGTTCGGCCATGAGGGCGGCGTTGTAGCCGCCGCCGCCGATCTCCAGGGCGTGGGCGCCGGTGCGGAGGCCTCCGAGGTCGAGCATGAGGGCCTGCATCTCGGGCTGGGACACGGAACTCGTGGATGTGCCCTCGTCGGTGGTCACGGTCACGACGGCTTCGTTGGCGTAGGCACGGTTCAGGGGGTGCTCGGGCAGGAAGGCGTGGCGCGGTACGTTCCGGAACGCCGCCCGCAGAGTGGGGGAGCTCGTCCAGCCGGCCTTGGTGAGATCTTCGACCAGCCGATGACGCAGCCGTACCGCTGCCGGGGGCTCCCCGAAGTGCGGCCGCTCGCGGTCGGTCGGGTCGGGCCGTGGAGTGAAGTGCGCGGGCGGGAGGTCGGGCAACAGACCGGGCCACACGGTGTTCAGCGCCTGTGCGGATGCGGTGAAGAGCGGCTGGGGGAGAGCCGGTAGGTGGCTTGGCGTATGCCACTCCCATCGGGCGATCAACTGGGCTTCCAGAGGCTGTGGTTCGCTCTCGAAGTCGGTGAGCCGCGCAACCTCCGTGACCCGTGTCATGCCATGGGTGTCGTCGCACAGGGTCCCCAGCAGCACCACCTTCTCAGCGACGGCGCGTAGGCCCGTCTCCGCGGCCAGCTCACGGACGGCAGTCGCCTCGAAGGCGTCCCCGGGGTCGACCTTCCCGGCCGGCAGCTCCCAGCAGCCGTGGGAGGGGTTCCAGCCCAGCAGCACGTCGCCGTGCGCGTTCGTCACGACGACCGCGACGCCGACCATCGCCGCTGCCTTCGGCCGCGGCTTCTCCGTGTACGCCGTCGGCCGGACCGCGCTGGGCCCCCGCAGCAGCACGACCGTGCAGTCCTCCGCCTCCAGCCGTTCCACGTACTCCCATCCGTCGGTGAGCAGCGAGATCTCGGAGTCGTCGAGGCAGATGTCGCGGAGGCTGTCCGGGAACCGGTCGGCATGGGGAGTGATCACGCACAGGGTCCCACCGGGCCGCAACAGGCACGCGAGCTCCGCGACGATCCTCGTACGGTCGCCCAGGTGCGCGAGCGACCGCCGGATGGTGATCAAGTCGAAGCCATCAGCGGGCGCGAGTGCGCCGAGGTCGCCCGAGGCGACGTCGATGCAGTGGTACGTGACCGTGGCCTCAGTGGCCTCAGTGGCCTCAGTGGCCTCAGTGGCGTCGGTGGCGTCGGTGGGCCCGGTCGGCCCGGACGGTCCGGGGCGTCCAGTCGGCTCGGTCGTTCCGGTCAGCTCCGCCCGTCCGGCCGCCCCGATCAGTCCTGCCGGTCCGGTCGCCGCCGCCGCGCCAGCCGCCCCGGCCGGTCCGGTCGTCCTGGTCGTCTCGCTCTGCTTGGCTGACGCTCGGTCGATGGCGCCCTGGGCGTAGTCGACCGCGTCGACGGCGTAACCCAGGTCAGCGAGCATCCGGGCCACCTCGCCCGTTCCGCAGCAGACGTCGAGCGCCCGCGGCTCCCCCGAACCGGCCCCCGGGGCGAGCCGTTCGCTCACGATGGCCGTCTCGGCGCCGGACAGCGGCATGATGTCGCGGCCCGACCTGTAGTGCGTGCTCCAGTCCTCCGCCGATGCGGTCGTGCTCATCGTGCCGTCTCCTCGCTGCCGGTGCCGGTGCCGGTGCCGGTGCCGGTGCCAGTGCTGGTGCCGGTGCGGGCAGCGGCGCTGGTGTCCGTGTCCGTGTCCGTGTTCGTGGGCGTGCTCGGCTCGGTCGGCCAGTCCCAGTCGCCGATGTAGGCCGCCACCCCGGTTCGGCGAGCCTCGGCCGCGGCGGTGAGGCGGGCGAAGTCCCGCGCCGGCATGAGGGCCCGCCACTCCGGCAGGGGGAGGACGCGCAACTCGTCGTGTTCCTCGGGGGCGAGCGTGAAGTTCGCGATCTGTCGGTCGGTGAGCCGTCCCCCGTCGAAGACGAAACCTGCGGTCGCGAGTGGCCATGACTCGCTGGGCAGGCCGAAGACGGCCGCGAGGAGGCGCGGTGGGCCGGGTACCAGCAGCCCGGTTTCCTCCCGGGTCTCTCGCACCGCGGTCTCCCACGGCCGCTCGCCGGCCTCTGCCGTGCCGCCGGGCAGCTGCCAGGGGTGCTCGGCGCTGTAGACCGCGTGCAGTTGTACGGGTGAGTCGTCCATGTCAGTGAAGAAGAGCGCGCCGAACACGGTTGCCTTCGGGAGCATCGCCGCGTATTCGGCGGGCGGGAGGAACTCGGTCGTCGGTGAGTTCTGTCCTTGGCCCGTGGGAATCGGGTCGGGCGGGAGGGTGTCGGTCATTGGGGTCTCCTGTCCGTGACCTGAGGGGATCTCGTCGTACGCGCGAGGTCGGGTTCTCCTGTGGAGCCGCCCTGCTCGTGTGGACGGCTGGAGAAGGGTCGGCAGATGCCCGCGCGGAGGCGGGCGAGTGTGCGGCGGCCGCGCTCGACGAGCTCCGGGTCGCCGACGCGGGTGCCGAAGGCAATGCCCGAGACCGCGTCCAGGGCCGTGGCCGCGACCAGATGGGTTTCCTCGGCGTCGGTGAGCGGGCGACCGTAGCCCGCGAAGAAGACCTCTGCGAGGTCGGGTCGGCCGTCGAAACGGTCGGCGAGACGAGTGAAGTCCCGGACACGCGGGTGGGGTTCGCTGCGCTCGACGTCGATGAAGCGCACTGTGCCGTCAGTGGCGAGGAGGAGGTTGCGGTACTGGAAGTCGCCATGGGTCACCACCGGTTCGAGTGGTGCCAGTTCCTGAGCCGCTGCGACGGCCGAGCGCACGCACTCCTCGTCTCCCGGTTCGAGCAGCGTTCGGGCTGCTGCCAGGTGGCGTTCCAACCCGTCGTACGGACCGGTCGGTGGCGTATCGGGCCGGGGCTGCGGCGGGAGCGGACTCGCGTGGATACGGGCGGCGAGCACGCCGATCGACCGCAACACCTCGGCCTCTTCGGCGGCGGCGAGGAGCGCACCGTGGAGGGCTCGCCCCTCGACGGGCGTCACCACGACCGCCAGGAGCTCGGGGTCGGCCGCCACGAGGCGGGGCCCGGCGCCGCCCAGGTCCGGTACCCATCCGCGTAGGGCGTCCGTTTCCCTGCGGTGGAACTTGGGGTTCTGGTGGACCTTGACGAACCACAGGCCGCCGCCGGTGCCCGCGGCCCGCCATACACGGCTGTTCTCCCGAGCCCAGGACACGTCCGTCCACGCGGCGATACGGCCGACGGCGCGCTCGGCGAAGGCGCGCACCGCCGGCGGGGGAGCGGATTCCCGACGCGGGTAGGACGCCGGCTCCGGGTACGGCGCCGGCTCCGAGCCCTGCTCCTGTTCCCGCGCCTGCCCTTGCCCCTGCCCTTGCCCCCGTTCCGGGTCCCGTTCTGGGGCCCGCTCCGGTGCCGCCCTGTCCTTCGGCTCAGCCCCCCGCTTCGCAGGCCCGGCGGCCGGGACGAGGTGGAGGCAGTCGAGGTCAGGGGCGTAGGCGATCCCGTCGTCGGGGCCCTGGAAGTGCAAGGCGACCGGCGCACCGGCCACGTAGGCATCGAGTCCGGCCCGGCAGTAGGCGACCATCGGATCGGGCAGAGCGGTGAGCGGGAACCACCCGACCGCGTCGCACTTGTCCGGTTCGACGACCCGTGGCGTGCCCAGCCAGTGGCGCGCCTCGAAGAAGAAGCCGACTCGTTCGTGCCCGCCGGGCGGCCGGTGGTGCACCGTGACGGCCGCACGTACGTCAGCCGGGTCCACGACGAGACCGGTCTCCTCCCAGGTCTCGCGCACGACGGCGGCGACGACGGTCTCCCGCTCCACGTGGCCCGACGGCGCATGCCAGAGACCGGCCCCGTAGACGTCACCGGCCCGCCGGGACAGCAGGACTTCCGGGCCCTGATGGCCCTCACGGACGGCGATCAGGTGCACGTCCACCGGTACGGTGTGCCGCCCGCCGCTCACTCGCTGCCGCCCGGACGCCCGGCCGGCGCGGCCATCCGGTGGAAGGCCCGCACGCAGGCGCTCATGCGTCCCCCAGCAGAAGCCGTAGCGAGGAGGCGTCAGCCAGCAGCTGCGCCTCGTCCTGACGCTCACCGCCGAGGAACTCCCACGGCAGCGGTCCGCCCGGAGCCGGATCGGATTCGCCCGCGTACCGGGGGCAGACGTGGCTGTGCAGGTGAGGGACGACGTTGCCGAGGGTGGAGTAGTTCATCTTCACCGGCTCGTAGAAGGCTGTCAGGGCCCTGCCGAGCGCGAGGGTGTCGCGCCAGTACGCGGCGGCCTCGGCCTCGGACAGGTCGGTGGGCTCGGCTACGTGCGGGCCACCTCGATGGATGAGTACGCAGTAGCCGCGCACCCGCCCGCTGCGCCACAGATAGGCGTTCGCCACCTCCCCGCGACGGAGCAGCACACCCCACCCGATGTCGTCGGCGGTGTAGTCGTTCGCACACATGGGGCAGCCGTCGCCGGAGCGGTGACGGACGAACTCCGCGGGCCAGCCGGCCCGGATCGCGGTGTCGGCGACGGGGTCAGGAAGCGGGTTCCGCTGCTGGGACATGAGGAGCTCCTGTCGGCTGCTTGGTTGTGTGGCATTCCTTGTGGCGACCCGTGACCGGCGTCGTGCACGTCACGGCGTCGCCCCTGCTGGTTCGCGGCGAGCCAGGGTGTGGACGAGGCGTCCGAGTCGCCGGTACGGGTCACGGGTCGACGCGGTCCACTCGGTCTCCAGGACCTGCGCGTACGTGCCGGGGGCGGGGTCCCAGTCGTCGTCGTGGTGGTCGGTGAACACCCGGACGCCCTGCCAGCTCAGAGGTGTCAGGTCATGCTCGGCTGCGAGCCGGTCGAGTTCGTCGGCCGTGTCTCCTCGCGTGACGAGGCCGAGGTTGCCGATGCTCGTGTCCGCGCCGTGTTCGATGAGACGGCGCGCCGCAGGGTAGTCGCCGCGCAGGGCTTCGCGGAAGCCGATGGCGGACCTGTTCTTCGTGAGGACGCTGAGCAGGCCACCGGCCCCTACGAGCGCGGCCAGCCGGGCGAACGAGCCGGGCGTGTCGGCCAGATACATCAGTACGCCGTGGCAGCAGACCGCGTCGAAGGGCTCACCTGTGGTGGGCAGTTCGTCGATGCCGGCCTGGAGGAGCCGTACCCGCTGATCGAGTTCGGGGCGGGCGGTCACGCGGCGGGCCGTCCTGGCGAGCATGTCGGCGGACGGATCGGCAGCGGTGACGTGGTGTCCGGCTGCGGCGAGTCTGAGGGTCATCTCGCCGTCGCCGCAGCCGGCGTCCAGGACTCGTACGGGATCGGCGGGAAGCTCGCTCAGGAGGCGGCGGCCGACGAGGTCGTGGCGGAGGCGGCCCCGCGCCGCACGGGAGTGAGCGGCGTATGCGGTGCCGACGGTGGCGAAGTCGGTCAACGCACCCACCCCAGCTCGGTGTAGGGGCGACCGGCCCGGATGCCTTCGATCGCGGCGCGCGTGTAGGGGACGACCGGCTCGGGCAGGTCCTTGGCGTTCCACCAGTGCCAGCCGACGCACTTGTCCGGCTCGCGGATCGCCGGCACGCCTTCCCAGTGGCTGGCGCGGAAGAAGAGCTGGAGCCTCGGTACGCCTCCGGGTTCCACCAGGTGGACCGTGTGGACGAGTTCGAGGTCGGCGGGGTCGATCACCAGCCCGGCTTCCTCGTACGCCTCACGCACCAGGCAGGCCGTCGCTGATTCGGCCTCGCAGTGGCCGGCCAGGGTGTGCAGGAGCCCACCCGCGTAGGCGGCATCGGGGTGGCGGCGGCCCAGGAGGACGTGGCCGTCGCGCTCCAGGTAGAGGTGGACGCCGACGATGTGCGGCACGGTCCCGGGCGGTGCCATCGTCGGCGCGACCACACCCGGCCGTGTGACGGGGCCGTGGCCGGGGGCGAGTGAAGGTGCGGGGGCGGGCGCGGGGTGTTCGGCCGCGTCCCTGAGGTGCAGCAGGTAGCGACCGTTGCCGTCGTGGGTGAGTGCGCTGGCGTTCACCGGCCGGATGGTGCCGTCGAGCTCCGAGGCGACGAGTTTGGCCCGCAAGGTGGGGGAGGACACCTGGTCGAAGGGGAGCCAGGCCGCGCCGTCGACCTCCTCGGCCTGGAGCGTGAGCTCCGGTGCGCCGTCGACCGCGAGCTGGAACACGAAGCGGAAGTCGTAGTGCTGGTGCGCCGGCTCGCCTCTGGAGGGGGCGGCGTCGATGGTGTGGAAGTCGATGTCGATCGGAGCCTCCCGGAAGCCCTGGGTGAGGGCGAGGGCGCCGGCCGGGATCCCGGCCTCCTCTTGGAGTTCCCGCACGCACGCGGCCAGAAGGGTTTCATCGGTGGCTTCGACGTGCCCGCCCGGCGCGAGCAGCAGCCCGGTGCCTCTGTGCCGCACGTGCAGGACACGCCCGTCGGGGTCGATCACGACGGCGCTACAGGTGATGTGTCCGGGGAGGGTGGCGCGGCTGCTCGGATCGCCGGCGGCGTCCACAGTCGCACCCGCGGCGGCGTCGAGGGCGGCACCCGCGACGGCACCCGAGGTGGTGTCCGAGGCAACGTCTAGGGCGGCGACCAAAGCGGCCAGGCCGTCTCGTTCGCCGGGGTTCCGGTCGAGGTAGGTGGCGACCAAGTCGCGGATGGGTGCGGGGGAAGGAGGCACGTCAGAACCTCACGAAGGTCGATGGTGGACGCTCGGATGGGGCGGTCGTCGGAGAGCCAAGGGGCGGCGCGGCGGTCGAAGGGCTGGGCGGAGGGGCATGCGACACCGCCGGCAGTGGGGGCGGCCGTCGGGAGACCATGGGGCGGCGCGGCGGTCGAAGGGCTGGGCGGAGGGGCATGCGACACCGCCGGCAGTGGGGGCGGCCGTCGGGAGACCAAGGGGTGGCGCGGGCGCGGAACACCTAACCGAGGCGGTCACGCAAGGTCTCCTCAGCCTCGTCCAGCCGCTCGCGCAGTACTGCCGCCGCCTGGTGACGGGATCGCGCGTACGCCTCCAGGGACGGAGTGTCGGGCCCGAGCCCGGAGGCGACGGTGTTGAGCGGGTACACGGACGACGCCAGGGCGGCGGCGGTCAACCGCACCAGGCTCACGAGCTCCTCCGCACCGACGGTCGGGTGGCGGTGGTGGTAGCCGGCGGCGAGCCGGCCCAGACCGTCGGGCCAGTCCGGCTGGGTGAGCACGGTGCGGGGGTCGAGTGCCAGGCGGCCCAGTTCCCAGACGGGGGACCGTCGTACGGGCGGGTGGAAGTCGATGAGGGCGGCGACGGCGTCGTCTTTGAGCAGCACGTTCGGGCCCGACAGGTCGCCGTGTACCAGCTGCGACACCATCGCCCGCGGGACCTTCTCCAGGAGCCGCTCCACCTCCGGCAGTCGCGCGAGTTTCTCGTGGGTCGTGGCAACGGCCCACCGTTCGAACGCGGTGGCCGGTGGAGCCGCCTCGTACCAGGACAGGAGTCCTTCCAGCCGGGCCTTGCTCCGGGCGAGGTCGACGGACCTGTCCCTCGGGCCGAGCAGCGGAGGGCCGAACCCGTGCCGGGCGAAGCCGCGGTGCAGGCGCCCGACGGCCTCGCCGACCGCTTCCCACCGGCGACCGGTGAGCCGCCCGTCCGCCGTGACGGCATCGGGGATGAACCTGGTCACGGACATCGCCAACCACGGGTGCCTGGCGATGAGGCGGTTGCCGTTCGCCGTGTACAGGGCGGGGGCGACCGGAACCCCGCACACGCGCGCGTGCTCGCTGAGGGCGGCGGCGTCCTCCGCCTTCGCCAGGTCGGTGTCGGGCGTGTACGTCTTCACGAACCAGTGATGGCCCGACTCGGTCCTGGCGATGTAGTTCCGTGTGTCGGTACCGGCCGGGCCCGCCACGACGGAAGTGGGCAGGACGGCGAAGTCCGCGGCGAGGAGGAGCGTGACCAAGGAGATCCGTGACTCGGGGGAGACGGGCGTCATGACGGCACCTCCCCTTCCCCGAGGAGGCCGCCGGCCTCGACCGACGCGCCCTTCGCCGGGGCGCCCTGAGCCGGCACCGACGGGGCCGTGAACTGGCGGGCCTGCAGCTCGTACGCTTCCCTGAACGCCCCCGGGCTCGTGGCGGGGTCCATGAGCTGGGCGAACGTGCCGTGCTCGATGACGCGGCCCTCGTCGAGTACGTAGATCAGGTCGGCGTGGCGCACGCTGTGGAGGCGGTGGGTGATCAGGACGGTGGTCTGGCCGGTCCCGGCCAGCCGATGGATCTGGTCGAAGACGCGTTGCTCTGCGGCCGGGTCGAGGGCGCTGGTCGGCTCGTCGACGATCAGCACCTGCCCCTCGCGGGCCTTCCCACGCGCCAGGCCGATCCGCTGCCACTGTCCGCCGGAGAGCTCCTGTCCGCCCCGGTAGCCGCGGGCCAGGAGAGTGCTCAGACCGCGCGGGAGCCCGTCGACGACCTCGTCGGCGCCGGCGTACGCGGCGGCGGCCGTGATGGTCGCGTCGTCCATGGCGACGCTGCTGCGGCCGATGCCGATGTTGACCCGGGCGGTGAACGGCCATCTCTGGAAGTCCTGAGCGACCAACGCGACCCGGGTGAAGATCCGAGCCCGGCACGCGTCGGCGGCACTGACGTCGCCCCACATGACGCGCCCCTCGGCCGGCAGGTGCAGGCCGCACAGGAGCTTCGAGACAGTGGATTTGCCCGATCCGTTCTTGCCCACCAGAGCGACGGTCCTGCCACGCGGGATGACCAGGTCCACCTCGCGCAGGGACGGCCCTTCGGCACCGTGATAGGTGAAGCCGACCTTCTCGAAGCGGATCGCGTCGAAGTCCTCCGGCACGTCCACGCCCGTCTCCGGGATGGCCCGCCGCTCAGCCTCGACGCACAGCCGCTCCAGGTCGGCGACGAACAGCGACTCCTCCTGGATGTCGGTCACCCGCAACACCAGGTCCGTGATGCTCGCCGAACCGGCCCGGATCGCGAGCACCGCGGTGCCGCCGACCGCGAGCGCCATCTGCCCGTTCCACAGCAGCAGCCCCAGCACTCCGTACGCGGCCACCGTGGCCACACCACGAGCCCCGTCCGCCAGCAGACCCGTACGGGCCGCCACCCACGCGAGCCGTGTCTGCTCCCGCTCGCTCGTCTCCGCCATCCCCCGGAAGTGCTCGAGCAGGAACGGGCCCACGTCATGGACCCTGACCTCCCCGGCCGCCCGCTGATCGATGAGCAGCTGGCTGATCAGTTGCGCGGCGCGCGCGTGCTGGACGAACCGGTGCCAGCTCGTGTACCGCGCCCGCGCCACCGTCAGCGACCCCCACGCGCTCGGCAGCGCCATCGCCACGAGCAGGGGCAGCAGAGCCCAGTGCAGCACCGTCAGTACGCCCGCGGCCGCGACGAGCGAGATCGCCGAGGAGACCACAGCCGTGCAGTAGCCCACCATCCGCCGGGCCCCGTCGGCGCCCCACTGCGCCGAGTCCATGAGCTTGTGGAACGCGTCGTCCTCGATCGCGTCCATCTCCACCTTGGCGACAAGCCCCAGGTACCGCTCGGTGGCGACCCGCTGCACCTTCGGTTCCAGTACGCCCGTCGACGCGGTCGACGCCGACTTCAGCAGCGAGGAAAGCACCGACATCACCGACACGACCACCAGCGCCGGCATCGACGCCCGCAACCGGTCGGCCAAAGCCCCCGTCGCCAGCAGCTCGGCCAGCAGCGTGTTCACCGCCACCAGCGTGAAGGCCTGCGCCAGCCCTCGGCCGACCTCGCTGACCGCCACCGTGTACAGGGCCCTCCGGTCGGCCTGCCTCGCCAGCCGCACGGCCACGGCCACCTGCCGGGGAAAGCTCACGGCCATGCTCCACATGCCGAGCTTCACCCAGGTCCCGCGGTACTGGCTCCACCCCTTGTCGTAGTCGAGCCGCCCCCCGAACAGCAGCCGCTCGGAGGCCGATTCGGCCCCCGCTCCGGCTGGCTGCGACGTCTTGCCTTCCGTGGTCGCCTTCATGCCCCCCACCCCGTATCCGGACGTGCTGAACGGAACGCGCCGACGCCCCGACGGCCCCGACGAGGCCTCGGAGCGGGGCCGACGTGAGCCGCGCGGGGCCGCCGGAGAGCCCCGGCGGGAGTGGGAGCGGGCGTAGGAGTGGGCGAGGTGAGACGGTCGGGAAGGGGGTACACGGCGTTCTCCAAGCGGGAGCTGGTTCGGGGTGTCAGAAGGCTCAACGACACGAACAGGCCCGTCGAACACACGTTTTTCGGACGCCGTGCGAAGCCCAGACGGAGCGTGCGACCCCGAGACGGAGCGAAGGCACGTTCGTGCCGGGTGCACCGACCCTTGCGGCACGAGGGCCGTCGTCCGGCAGGTGCGTGGCCGAAACGCCGACGTAGGCGGCCCTGACCTACCCCGAACCATTGCCGCGCTCGGCGAAGCCGTCAGCCCTCAGTCGTCAGCGGTCAGCGGTCAGCGGTCAGTCGTCGGCCGTCAACCGGAAGGCCATCCGGCTGACAGCCGCTGACCTGCCCCTTTCCGGACCGGACGCGGATGGCGTCGTGGGGCTGCGCTAGATACGACGCGTGGGGACATGGCCGAGGCGGCCCCGACTCGGCGGTCTGGCGGCCTACCCAGCTGCCGGAGCACCACCAGGACGGACTCTCGGTAGGGGTCGCCTGACAACGGGGCCCATCAAGAGGAGCCGTACCGCGTCATGAAGGATTTCCGCTCGATCCCTACCGCTCCCCGTGCGCTGCCGCTTGTCGGGCACGTCGTGCCGCTGCTGCGGGATCCGCTGGCGTTCTTGAACGCGCTGCCCGCCTTCGGTGATCTGGTGCGTATCCGGCTCGGCCCGCTCGCGATGATCGTGATCTGCGATCCGGAACTGACCCGACGAGCGCTGCTGGACGACCGCGTCTTCGACAAGGGCGGTCCGCTGTACGACCGTTTGCGGGAGGTGATCGGCGACGGCGTCGTGTCGTGCCGGCATCAGGCGCATCGCCGGCTCAGGCGGCTGTCCCAGCCCGCGTTCCACCAGGCGCGGATGCCGGACTACGCGCGGGCGATGACCACCTGCGTCCAGGAGGCGGCCGAGTCCTGGAGCCCCGGGCAGGTGCTCGACGTGCCCGCGGAGATGATGAGGGTCAGCTCCAGGATCATCACCGCGACGTTGTTCTCCGACGCGCTGCCCGCGACGGCGCACGGGCGGCTGGTCGAGGACGTGACCACGGTGGTCAAGAGCCTCTACCAGCGCATGTTCCTGATCCCGCCGCTGGATCGGCTGCCCACCCCCGGCAATCGGGCCCACCTCGCCGCCCGCGCCCGGCTGCACGGCACCGTCGAACGGATCATCGCCGCGCGCCGCGCTGACGGCGCCGACTACGGAGACCTGCTCTCGGCCCTGGTGGCGGCGCACGACCCCGAGGACGACCGCCCCGGCATGACCAGCGCGGAGATCAGCGACACGATCGTCTCTTTCGTCCTCGCCGGTATCGAGAGCACCGCCGCCACGCTGTCCTCGGCGCTGGACCTGGTGGCCCGCCACCCCGAGGTCGAGCGGCAGGTGTACGAGGAGGTCGACGCGTTGGGCGGCGCGCCGGCCACGTACGACGACCTGTCGCGTCTGCAGCTGACCGAGCGCGTCATCAACGAAACCCTGCGGCTGCGACCGCCGGGCTGGTTCTTCACCCGTGTGGTCACGGCCGACACGGACCTCGGCGGGTACCGGCTACCGGCCGGCACGAGCGTCGCCTACAGCCCCTACCTCATCCACCACCGGTCCGACCTCCACCACGACCCCGAGACGTTCGCCCCCGATCGCTGGTCGGCCGCGCACCCCCAGCCGCCACGTCACGCCTTCCTGCCGTTCGCAGCGGGCGCGCGCAAGTGCATCGGTGACTCGTTCAGCATGGTCGAGGCCACTCTGGCCCTCGCGACCATCGCCGCGCGATGGCGCCTGGAGCATGTGTCGGGCCACCGAGGCCGCCTCGCCGCGGCGGTGACCCTCGAACTCCGCGACCTGCACATGCGGGTGCGGCCACGGGCAGAGGTGCCCGCCTCGGCGGTGGGCTCCGTGGAAGGGTCCGCCTGACCGGCCCCTGTCAGCACCGCCGAGGCGGGTCTCTCGCGGCCTCGGGTCGTACGGGCGCCCGAGGCCGGGGAAGGTCACTCGGCGAGCGACTGCTTCACGGCGAGGTCCTCGCTGCCGGTCCAGTACGTGACCTTGGGGTCGTCGTCGATGTTGACGAAGCCGACGCCGCCGGGCAGCGGGACGTTCTGCTCGTAGCCCTCAGGGGAGAGGCTGACACCCATCCGCTTCACCGCGGTCGTGGGTGCGCCGACCCGAAAGAGCCGGACGCCCGCGTACGCCTTCTTGCCGGGCTGGACCAGGAACTCCTCCAACTGGGACTTCATGACGGTGGCCTCGTGACGGGCGTCCTCGAAGACCACGGCGGGATAGCCGCCCAGGACGCAGGGCTCGTCGCCGGTGTTGGTGGCGGTGAGGAGCACGTGCTGGAGCGAGTCGTGCGGGGAGGTCGACGCGGTGATCGTGAAGGTGTCGTCGGTGCACGGGGTGCCGGGGACACCGTCGCCTCCCACGTCGCCTCCTCCGTCACCTCCCGAGGCATCCGAACCGCCGGACTTCCCGGACCCGTTGCCCGCCCCCTGCGAACCACCGGCGCCGCTGCCCGGAGTTGCGGAGGCGGTCGAGCCGGTGGGTGTCTTGGACGGGCTCGCCGTCGTCGGGTGCGCGGTCGTCGGGCTCGCGCTCGCGCCGGCGGACGGCGGGGTCTTCGCGCCTTCGGCCCCGTCGTCGGGGCCACAGGCGGAGGTCGAGAGCAGCGCGGCGATGGCCGCGGCTCCCACGGCACAGGTCTTCAGGGTTTCGCGTGTGGTGCGCATGGTGGTTCCCCCGTGTACGAATGCATGGCGGCAGCTCCCTGATGCGGAACGCGTCGCCGGCTTCGGTGACGCTCCGTCAGGTCGCTGCGAGCGGAGCGTCGATGACACGCCACGGTTGCCGCCGGACGTGGTGCCGGTGGCCCTCCGGGACGTCGTGACCTCAGAAGATACGGTCCTCGGCGGGGCCTGACGTCCCACACGGGGTTGAACTTCCCCACCGACTTCTGTCGTATCCCCGTGGTTCCTCCACCTCGCGCCGTAACCCCCAGGTTGACGGCCGTCGGCCCGCCACGCGGTCTCGGTGCCGCTCTGGTTGACCTCGGCCTGGCCTGCGACTCCGGAAGTCGACGGAGGTGTCGGACCGCTGCCGGATGCCCGCGGCGTTCGCCCTCTTCTACTGTCGGCGTACCGGCCGGACGAGGTAGGCGAGGGTGCGAAGCCCGGGTCGAACCGCCGGCCGGCGCACCGGGCAGGGGCGCACTCGGCCACGCCGCGCTGAGGCTCGGTACGGGTCGACGTGCACGGGGGCCGTCGACGGTGCGGGGCCGGCGGCAGCGGGCGACGGGGGTGCGCTGCCGCCGGCCATGACCGGCGGCGAACGGCGCGTATCTGCGCCGGTGGTCGCAGCCGCCGGGCGACACACGCGGGGCCTGTCACCGGGGAGGCCGGTGACCGTGTTCGACTCACCCTGAGGGAAGACCAGTTGGGGACCGTCTTCTACCACGTCCGAATCGTCGCCGCGCGGGAATGGCGCGGCATCGCCGCGTGCGGTGTGGTGCTGGTCGCCGCGGTCACCGCCCTCAGCGGTGTGCGCGGCCGGCTGCCCTGGCCCGTGACGGTCGTGCAGGCGTTGCTCGTTCCAGCGGTGGCCTGCGCCTTCGGACTCGCGTGGCGCCGACTCGGTCGGCGCAACACCGAGTTGCGGCGACTCACCCTCCTCCTCGACGAGCAGCAGCGCCAAGAGGCCCGGCGGGCCATGCTCGAAGAACGCTTCCGGATCGCGCGCGAGCTGCACGACACGATCTCCCAGCGCATGACCATCGTCACCCTGCAGACGGGCCTCGCCCAGTACACCTTCCACTCCGACCCCGCAGCCGCCCATCAAGCCCTCGGCGTCGCCGCCACGGCCGGACGGGAGACCCTGGACGACCTGCGGCGCCTCCTGATCGTCCTGCGTACGTACGATCCGGGTGACGCGACGAGTACGGGGAGCGCGTACGGGGCCGGTTCGGGAAACCCGTACACGCCGTCAGGTTCAGGGAACCCGAGCGCCACCGAGGACCAGTCCACCCCAAGGGACCCACCCGTCCCCACAGGCCTGCCCGTCCCTACGGACCCGTCCGCCCCCGCAGGCCTATCCGTCTCTACGGAGCCGTCCGTCCCTACAGGCCTGTCCGTCCCTACAGGCCTGTCCGTCCCTACGGACCCGTGGGCTCCGATCCCCGACGACCTGCGCGCCGACATCGACCGCATCCCCGCGCTCGCCGAACACCTGGAAGCGACAGGGCTGCGCGTCGCGGTCCGTTTCACCGGCAGGCGACGCCCGCTGCACCCGGGAGTCGAACTGTGCGCCTACCGCGTCGTCGAGGCAGCACTCGCCAACGTCGTCAAACACTCCGCGGCGCACGCCGCCGACGTCACCGTCGACTACCGGGACGGGGAGCTGCGTGTGACCGTCCTGGACGAGGGGACGCCGGATCCGGCCTCGGCGGCGGCCCCGCATGGCGCCCCGAGAAGGGGCGTCGACGTCCACGGATCCGGGCACGGCTTGATCGGAATGCGGGAAAGAGCGAAGATTTGGCACGGCTCGCTGACCGCCGCACCACGCCCAGGGGGCGGATTCCAGGTGTGTCTCCGCCTCCCGCTGGAGCAGGATGTCTCCCCGGAGGAGGACGTCACCCTGGGTCGGGATCGGACCAGCGGCTGACCATGACGTGAGCAACACCCAAGGCCGAGGAGCGCCGTGGCCCGCATCCTGGTGGTGGACGACCAGCACCTCATCCGCTCCGGCATCGTCACACTGCTGCGCACGGTGGACGGACTGGGCCCGATCGTGGAGGCGGCGGACGGCGAGGAGGCCGTCGCCGCGGCCCGCGAGCACCGCCCCGACCTGATCCTCATGGACATCAACATGCCCCGCCTCAACGGCCTCGCCGCCGCCGAACGCATCCTCGCCCTCGGCCTCGACCCGACCCCGCGCATCGTCGTCCTCACCACCTTCGACGAGGACGAGTTCGTGTACGCGGCCCTGCGTGCCGGCTGCAGCGGCTTCCTCCTGAAGGACATGCCACCCGAGCAACTCATCAGCGCCGTCAACGCCACCCTGTCCGCCGACCTCCTGGTCGCCCCGGCCCGCATCCGTCGCCTCGTCCAGAAGCACGTCACCCGCGAGCAGCAGCAACCCCGGCAAGAGACCAGGCCCGGCACCGACGCCACGAACCTGCTCACCGGACGCGAGATCGAGGTGCTCGGACTCGTCGCCCAGGGCCTCGCCAACGAGGAGATCGCCGAGCACCTGCGCGTCAGCGATTCCACCGTCAAGACCCACCTCCACCGGCTGATGGCCAAGCTGAACCTCCGCAGCCGAGCCCAAGCGGTCGTCTTCGCCTACGAGATGGGCATCGCCCGGGTCGGCGCGCACCCGGCGCTGCCGGACGGGCCGGGAGGACCAGCCGTGTGACACCGTCGCGTGGCTGAGGGGCTGAGGGGCTGAGGGGCTGAGGGGCCGACTGGCCGACTGGCCGCGTGGCGGCCCGGCGTCTCGCGATCGGTGACCGGGTACGACGTACGCCTCAGTACCGGTCCAGACGGTGAGCGTAGGGAGCGGGCAGTGCCCGGCTGCCGCCCCCGGGGAACCAGGCCGCACAGAGGTCCCGGTACCGGTCGGGGACCACCGCGCCGTGCACGTACGCGTCCTCGGCCGACCAGTGGCCGAGAAGCAGCCGGATGAGCGTGCGGTCGTCGGGGAACAGGTCGCCGCCGCACAGCGCCTCGATGGCCAGGAGCCTGTCCGTGTCCGGCCGCTGTCCACCCGTCCGGCGTCGCAGTTCGGGTTCGACCGTACGCACCAGGGACGGGCGGTTCAGGACGGCCGCCATCATTCCGCCGCTCGGCGGGAACAGCTGCTCGTAGGCGCAGCCCATGTGGCGGGCGACTCGTCCGGTGAGGCTGTCGGCCGGTTCCCGAACCGTGAAGCGGCCCAGCCGACGCTGCCAGCACAGCCGGGCGACAGCCGCGAGTAACCGGCGGGTCGCGGGGGCGTCCTCGGCCACCAGCTCGTCCACGGTCAGCGTGCCCAAGGGGTCGCCGAAGGCCCGGCCCTCCAGGACGGCGTATCCGGCGATCGTGCGACCGGTCCGCAGGACCAGCGTGTGCGAGCCCGGCTTCCAGGTGGTCTGGGGGACGAGCCGGTTCCAGCCCAGGTGCCGCTCGTGGGTCCAGGGCCGCTGGGCGTGCGCGGTGTTGTACAGGCCGACCATCGCGGGCAGATCGGCCGGGTTGGCACTGCGGATGCCGGGGTCGGCCGCGTCCGGATCCGCTCCCGCCGCGCGTTCGACGTTGCGCACCGGGACGACCAGATGCCCCTCGGCGACGGCCCCGACGAAACCGAACCGCTCGTACACCCCCTCGATCCCTTCGGACACGAAGGCCACGTCGACCCTCCGCGCCATGCCGCCCAGGGCCCGCCGCAGGAGGCGGCCCATGTGCCCCTGACGCCGGAACGCCGGCTGGGTCTCCACACCGCCGACGCCTTCCGCGGCCACTGCCACGGCCCCGAACCGCATCCGGAAGGAGACCGCCTCCAGCTCGGCGACCGGTTCGTCTCGTGCGGTCCGCAGCAGACAGCGGCGTACGCGCAGGCTGCGCACCTCCTGATCAGGGGCCTCGCCGTAGACGACCCGTGGCTCGTGATCCGACACGCATGCCTCCCCAGTCCGCGCACCTGCGTGTGCCCGGTCGCGCACGGGCCCGCAGGGGCTCGGCCTTCCCGTCGCCCGTTCAGTCCTTCCGACGGTACGTGCCGGGGGCTCGTCCGTGGGTCCGCTTGAAGGCGTTGGCGAAGGCGAACTCGGAGGTGTAGCCCACCTGCGTCGCGATGGCCCGCAGGGGCGCATCCGTCGCACGCAGGAGACGGGCCGCCGTGGTCATCCGCCACCACGTCAGGTAGGCGAGGGGCGGTTGACCGGTCAGGGCGGAGAAGCGCCGGGCGAACGCCGCGCGGGAGAGACCCGCTTCCGCGGCGAGCTTCGCCACGGTCCACGGCTCCGCGGGGGCGCGGTGGATGGCGTGAAGGGCGGCGGTGAGCGCGGGGTCGTTGAGTGCCGCGGCCCATCCGGTGGCACGCTCGGCCTGGGGCTGTCGAGCCAGCCAGATGCGGAGGATGTACATCAAAAGCGTGTCCAGGAGCGCGGGGACGGTCGCGCTCGTGCCCAGGCGTGGGTTGCCGACCTCGGCGGCCAGGAGTCGTACAGCCGCGTCGAGTTCGGGATAGCGGGTGGGGTCGGCCGGGAGGTGGATCAGTTCCGGCAGGGTCAGCAGGAACGGGTGGGCCTGGGACGGGTCGAGTCGGTAGGCGCCGCAGAGCACGACCGTGACCGGTCCGTTCCGGCCGGTCGGGTCGACGGTGTCCGACGCGTAGGACTCGGTCAGCTCGAGGTCGTTGGGGGCGCACGTCGGGGCGTCCACCTCAGACTCGAAATGGTCGGCCAGGGTGTGCCCGCTCCCGTGGGGGAGGAACAGCACGTCACCAGCGTCCAGCCGGAGGGGCGCCCCGTCATGGGGCAGCAGCCAGCAGGAACCTTCCAGGACCACCTGGAACCCTGCCGAGCCCGGTACGGCGGCGAACCGCTGGCCCCACGGGGCATGCCACCGCACGTACGCCGACCGGGGCCGGCCGGTCCGCGCCACGGTGATCACATCGCTGAGCACGTCCATGGAGCGAGACTAGTAGTGCTTTGTTAGGTGGTCTTGTCGTGGTGGGTGGGTGGTAGTTCGCTGGCTGTATGAGGGCTGGGGAGCTTGCTGCGGTGCGGGGCCGGGTGGAGGAGTTCGCGGCGGAGGTGTTCGCGCCGTTGGTGCGTCGGGATCAGCGGGCGAAGGGCGCGTTATATCTG
>NZ_JBFPNH010000036.1:0-91918 GCF_040815545.1 Streptomyces sp. LMG1-1-1.1
GCCGCGGCCCGCGGCCGTACCGGAGCCGGAGGAGCGGCCCGCACCCGCGGCCGCACCGCCGGAACCGCCGCGACGGCGGCGGCCGCCGCCGGTTCCCGCCGCGTTGCGCGGCGGGGTCGGCTGCGGGGTCTCGATGACGACGGGGACGCCCGAGGGCTCCCGGGCGCCGGTCAGCTCGACGAGCTGCTCGTCGCTGGACTTGATCTGCGCGGTGCGGGGGCTGATGCCCGCGTTCGACATGAGCCGGCCCATGTCGCGCTTCTGCTCGGGCAGGACCAGGGTGAAGACGCTGCCGGACTCGCCGGCGCGGGCCGTGCGGCCGCCGCGGTGCAGGTAGTCCTTGTGGTCGATCGGCGGGTCGACGTTCACGACCATGTCGAGGTCGTCGACGTGGATGCCGCGCGCCGCCACGTTCGTCGCGACCAGCGTGGTGACCTGGCCGGTCTTGAACTGGTCCAGGGTCCGGTTGCGCTGCGGCTGCGAGCGGCCGCCGTGCAGGCCGGAGGCGCGGACGCCGTTGGCGAGGAGCCGCTTGACCAGCCGGTCCACGGACCGCTTGGTGTCCATGAAGAGGATCGTCCGGCCGTCGCGGGCCGCGATCCGCAGCGTGACGGCCTTCTTGTCGGTCTCGTCGGCCACGTACAGGACGTGGTGCTCCATGGTGGTGACCGCGCCGGCCGACGGGTCGACGGAGTGCACGACGGGGTCGTCGAGGAACATCTTGACGAGCTTGTCGATGTTCCGGTCGAGGGTGGCCGAGAAGAGCAGCCGCTGACCGCCGGGCTCGACCTGCTTCAGAAGCTTCGTGACCTGCGGCAGGAAGCCCATGTCGGCCATCTGGTCGGCCTCGTCGAGGACCGTGATCGCGACCTGGTCGAGCCGGCAGTCGCCCCGCTCGATGAGGTCGTGGAGGCGGCCCGGGGTGGCGATGAGGACCTCGGCACCGCGCCGCAGCGCGGACGACTGCCGGGAGATCGACATGCCGCCGACGACGGTGGTGAGCCGCAGCCGCAGCGCGCCGGCGTACGGCGTGAGGGCGTCGGTCACCTGCTGGGCGAGCTCGCGGGTGGGCACCAGGACCAGCGCGAGGGGCGCGGTCGGCTCGGCGCGGCGGCCCGCGGTGCGGGCGAGGAGCGCGAGGCCGAAGGCGAGGGTCTTGCCGGAGCCCGTACGCCCCCGGCCGAGCACGTCACGGCCGGCCAGCGAGTTCGGCAGCGTCGCCGCCTGGATCGGGAACGGCTCCGTGACGCCCTGCTCGCCGAGGATCCGCAGCAGGCCCTCGGGCATGTCGAGGTCGGCGAAGGAGGCCACCGCGGGGAGCGCGGGCGTCACCGACTCCGGCGGCGTGAACTCGGCCGGCGGCGGGGGCGCCGTGGGACGGCGGCCGCCGCGGGCTCCCTTCGGCTGCGACGTGGACTTCGCCTGCGTGCTGCGGGGGCTGCGCTTGGGGCGTTCGGAGCGGGTCATGCGTGCCTTCCTGGCCGGTGCTCGCGGCACAGCCGGGGCCCGCACCTGCACGGCGCGGGCCCCGGCTGCTCTACCCGGAACACGAGATACGGGCCCCGGCTGTCTCTCCCGGAACACGCTGAACGAGCCCCGGATGTCTCTACCGGAACAATAGTGCGCCTCAGGACCTTCCCGCCCCGCCCGCCCGATGCCCGGACGGATCAGCCCAGCCCAGACCGGTCCGACGTGGGCGACCTCACAGCGCGGCCGGGCGGACCGGGGTCCGCCGCGGCCGGGGCGGACGGGGGTCCGGTCAGGCGTTCCGTACGGCGATCCCGTCCAGAACCATCGACAGGTACTGCCGCGCGATCTCCTCGGGGCTGTGCAGGCCGCCCGGCCGGTACCAGGACGCGGCGACCCACACGGTGTCGCGGACGAACCGGTAGGTGAGGCGGACGTCCAGGTCGGCGCGGAAGACCCCGTCGGCGACGCCGCGCTCCAGCGTGCCGAGCCAGGCCTTCTCGAAGCGGCGCTGCGAGTCGGTGAGGTAGTGGAAGCGGGGCTGGTCGGTGAGGTGCCGGGACTCCTTCTGGTAGATGGCGACGGCGGCGCGGTGCCGGTCGATCTCGCGGAAGGACTCGGTGACGAGGGCCTCGATGGTCTCCCGGGGGCCGAGGCCGGCGTCGAGGACGGCGTCGTAGCCCTCCCACAGCTCGTTCAGGAAGCCGGAGAGGATCTCGTCGAGCATCGACTCCTTGGAGTCGAAGTGGTAGTAGAGGCTGCCGGCGAGCATCCCGGCGGCGTCCGCGATCTTGCGGACGGTGGTGGCGTTGTACCCCTGGGCGGCGAACACCTCGGCCGCCGTGTCGAGGAGTTCCCGGCGCCGCTCGGGTGCGGCGGCGTTCACCTGCTTCTTCTTCTTGGTCGTCGGCACGTGCCCATTCTGGGCCCACCCGCGCCGGGCCATGACGCCCGGCCGCCGGCCCGGCTCAGTCGTCCTGGCGCGGCGGGCTGTCGTCGTTGCCGCGCCGGATCGTCCGGGACGGGCGTCCCGGCGCCCAGGTGCGGAGGACGATCTCGTCGCCGTCGACCCAGGTGCGGACGATCTCGGCCGGCTCCACCCGGAAGAGGTGGAAGGGCTGGGGGGCGCCCGCGGCGGCCACGTACCGCCCGACGGTCTCCGGGTCGGTCACCTCGACCGCACGCCCGGAGACGCGGACGTCCCCGCCGCCCATGCCGGTGCCGGCGCCCGGGTTGGCGAGCAGCGCGAAGCGGGGGTCCCGGCGCAGGTCGAGCGCCTTGCGGGAGTTCGGCATCATGCCGAACCAGAGCTCGCCGAAGCGGAAGTCGGCCTCGATGCCGCTGAGCCGCGGCGAGCCGTCCTTCCGTACGGTGGCGAGGGCGTGGTGCGTGAACTGCCCGAAGCGTTCCCGCACGGTCGCGGCGAACTCGGGTTCGGCGGCCTCGAATGCCGACCAGGTGGTTCCGGTTCCGGTGTCTCCCATACGTCCAGGAAACACCGGATACCCGTCACCTCCTGTCCGGATTACTCCGGGCGGGCGGGAGAGCGCGATACGCAGGTGGTCGCGGGGGCCCGTAGCGGCGCTCAGACCGTGGCGACACTCGGCCGATCACCGGTCGCGGCGCTCGGGCGGTCGCGGCGGCGCTCGTCCGGCCACCGGTCACCGGTCGCAGCGCTCGGCCGGTCGCGGCGGCGCTCGGCCGGTCGCCGCCCGGCCCGTATCGGCGGTCAGGCCGTGGCGGCGCGCTCCGCCTTGCTGCGCTCGACGCAGAACTCGTTGCCCTCGGGGTCCGTGAGGGTCGCCCAGCCGGTGCCGTCCGGGTTCCGGTGGTCCTCGAAGAGCGTCGCGCCGAGGGCGAGCAGCCGCTCGACCTCCTCGTCGCGCGTGCGGTCCTGCGGCTGGAGGTCGAGGTGGACGCGGTTCTTCACCGCCTTCGGCTCGGGCACCTGGATGAAGAGGATGTTCGCGCCGGGCGATTCGACGAGCGCCTCCGGGTCACCGGGCTGGTCGTCGTCGGAGACCTTGGAGTCGAGCGCTCCCGCCCAGAAGGTCGCCAGGGCGTAGGCGTCGGCGCAGTCGATGGTCACGTGTCGCACGAGAGAAGTCATGGACCACATGATCGCCCTCAACCACCCGCGCGGGCCAGCGGATTACCGCCTCCGCCGGCCCCGTACCGAGCGGATCGACCTCCTCTGCCTCCACCGCGTCGACGAGACCGTCCCGCTCGCCGACCAGGCCGGCGCCCTGCCCGTCACCGACGAGCGGTTCGCCCGCCTCGACGAGGAGGTCGCGGCGGCATCGGGCTCATGACCGGACGATGCCCTGGGCGCGGGCCGCGGCCAGCCACGCGGGGAAGTCGCCGACGATCCTGTCGTACAACTCCGCGTCCGGTACCCGGTTCGGATCCTGGCCCGCGTGGAAGAAGCCCGCGTTGTCGACGGGCCGCTTCGCCGGCACGGCCAGCTCGTCGAGCCTGCGCAGGAACTCGAACTGCCGGCTTCCCGGGTCGCCGAAGCCGATGAACTGCCAGAAGATCGGCAACCGGGCCGCCTTGCAGACGTACCGCTCCGCCGCCAGCTTGTTGATCGGCCCCCCGTCGGTCTGGAAGACGACCAGCGCGGGCGCGGTGGAACCGCTGTCCAGGTAGTGGTCGATGACGGCGTCCATCGCGAGGTGGTAGCTCGTCTTCCCCATGTGCCCGAGCCCGGCGACGATCCGGTCGATGCTCCCCGCGTGAGCGTCGAGACGGATGTCGGTCTCGGCGTCGATGTCGGTCGAGAAGAAGACCACCGGCACCCGGCCGTCGTCGTCGAAGTGCGCCGACAGACCCAGCACCCGGTCCGCCAGCGCCTGGACGCTGCCGTTGTTGTAGTACGGCTTCATCGACCCCGAGTAGTCGACCACCAGGTACACGGCGACCCGCTGCCCGCCGATCCCGTGCCGCTGGAGCGACGCCCCCGCCGACTTGTACAGGCTGACGAGCGCGGGCGCGGTCTCCTCGACCTTCCGCAGGCTCAGTGCCATGGACGCTTCCTCTCCCACTCCTCGATGTCCGCGAGCATGGCGTCGGCCAGGTCGCGCTCGGCCGTGGCGAACCGCTCGGCCCAGACGACGGTGAGCCGGGGGCACGCCCACACCTCGTCGGCGATCCGGTAGACGCGCGAGTCGCGCGTGCCCGTCTCCGGGGGGACCAGGCGCGAGGTGGCGTAGCCGGCGTTCTCCAGCCGCTTGAGCTCGCCCTAGACCTGGCTGAACGACAGGCTCCAGCAGAAGAGGCCGAGCGACCGCCCCGCCCACTTCCTGACGTCGCAGCCGGACGACTCCCGCCCGAAGGAAAGCAGTCCGAGCACCGCCCAGCTCGTCGCCGGCAGCCCCGTCACCGCCCCTCCCTCCGCCACGGACGGCAGTCTACGGCTCCACCCTCCTCCACCCATGCCTGCTAGAAGCATTTCGATCAGGCCGGCTCACGACACGTCTCCACCGAGGTCACCGACCACTCATCACCCCAACCACCCCTGTCCGGCACCCCCGTTCTGGAATCATGGACGTCCGGCGGGGCCAGGCAGGGGAGTTGGGGGCGCGGGTGGGCACGGCGACGGACACGGCCGAGGAGCAGGCGACCGGAAGAAGGCGGGCGCTGCTCATCGGAGTGGGCCCGCACCGACGAGCCGCCCACCGCCTCGCAGCCGCGTCTGACGCGCCTCGTTTTCCCACCACCACTGGAGGCCCGCGCACATGAGTTCCGTTGTTCCCTACCGCGTCACGGACCGGCCGTTGACCTCGCCCGTCACCACGTTCCTGTGGGAGTCGCGGGGAGGGGGGCGGGTGGAGGCGTCGGGTGAGTGTCCGGAGTGCCGGTGTGTGACGAGGCGGGTGTGGGAGGACGTGCAGTACGTGACGAAGGGACCGGGGTCGTCGCGGGGGCTGGGGTCGGAGGACGCGACGCCGAGGTACGCGCGGTGTGCGTGTGAGACGTGGCATGTGGACCGGCCGGCGGGGGTCGAGCTGGGGTGCGGGGCGTCGTTCTGGATCGCGCGGCCGCGGGGGAACGGGCGGTGAACGAGTTCACGCCCGCGGAGCTGCGGGACGCCGACGAGCGCGTACTGGCGATGGCGACGCCGCCCGAGCAGCTGAGGGCGGCGCTTCAGCAGGCGGAGGGGTACCGGAACTTCCTGGCCACGCTCACCGGGCTGCTGACCGTGGTGTTCGTGCTCAAGGGGCAGGAGAACCTGAGCAAGATGACCACCGGGCCGCGGTGGTGGGTGATCGGACTGCTCGCGGGGGCGTTCCTGCTGCTCCTGCTCGCGTCGTGGCTGATGGTGGCGGCCGTGCACGAGTCGCCGGGCCGGACGCTGCGGTCGGGGGCCGAGGATCTGCTGCGGTACGAGAGGCGGCGGGCGAAGGCCGTGCGGCGGATGACGGGGTGGGCGCGGTGGATGGGCCTCGCGGGGGTCCTGGCGGTGTCGACGGCGTCGCTGCTGACGTGGATCTTTCCCGGGAAGAGCTAGAGGGCCGGGAGGGGTCCGCGGGGGCGCGCGTCCGGTGCCGGGACGCGCATCGGCGCCCTCCCAGTCGTCCGGTCGGGGACATTCGGGGGGCGCCGCGCTCAGTTCCGTACGTCGTTGTACGGGACGTTTTCGGGGTCCGATCAGACCATCAGGGAACGGTCCGTCGGGCGGATCGGGGCCGGCAGGGAGCTGGCTCCGGTCAGGTAGCGGTCCACGCCACGGGCGGCGGAGCGGCCCTCGGCGATGGCCCACACGATGAGGGACTGGCCGCGGCCGGCGTCACCGGCGACGTAGACGCCATCGACGTTGGTGGCGAAGTCCGCGTCACGGGCGATGTTACCCCGCTCGTCGAGGTCCAGACCAAACTGGGAGACGAGGCCGTTCTCCACGTCCGTGCCGGTGAAGCCCATGGCGAGCGTGACCAGCTGGGCGGGGATCCTGCGCTCGGTGCCCGGCTTCTGGGTGAGCTTGCCGTCCACGAACTCGACCTCGATGAGGTGGAGGAACTGGACGTTGCCGTCCTCGTCGCCCTCGAAGTGGGTGGTGGAGACGGAGTAGACCCGCTCGCCGCCCTCCTCGTGCGCCGAGGTGACCTTGTAGAGCATGGGGAAGGTCGGCCAGGGCTGGCCGGGGTTCCGCTCCTCGCCCGGCTTGGGCATGATCTCCAGCTGCGTGACCGAGGCCGCGCCCTGGCGGTGGGCCGTGCCGACGCAGTCGGCGCCGGTGTCGCCGCCGCCGATGACGACGACGTGCTTGCCCTCGGCGGTGATCGGCGGGGCCACGAAGTCGCCCTCGACGACCTTGTTGGCCAGCGGCAGGTACTCCATCGCCTGGTGGATGCCGGCCAGCTCACGGCCCGGGACGGGCAGGTCGCGGGCGGTGGTGGCGCCGGCGGCGATGACGACCGCGTCGTACCGGTTGCGCAGCGCCGTGGCCGGCATGTCGCGGCCGATCTCGACGCCGGTGCGGAACTTGGTGCCCTCCGCGCGCATCTGCTCGATGCGGCGGTTGATGTGCCGCTTCTCCATCTTGAACTCGGGGATGCCGTACCGGAGGAGGCCGCCGATGCGGTCCGCGCGCTCGTAGACGGCGACGGTGTGGCCGGCCCGGGTCAGCTGCTGGGCGGCGGCCAGACCGGCCGGGCCGGAGCCGATGACGGCGACGGTCTTGCCGGAGAGGCGCTCGGGCGCCTGCGGCTTGACGTCGTTGGCGTCCCAGGCCTTGTCGATGATGGAGACTTCGACGTTCTTGATGGTGACGGCCGGCTGGTTGATGCCGAGCACGCACGCCGACTCGCACGGAGCCGGGCACAGGCGGCCGGTGAACTCCGGGAAGTTGTTGGTGGCGTGCAGTCGCTCCTGCGCCGCCGACCAGTCCTCGCGGTAGGCGTAGTCGTTCCACTCGGGGATGAGGTTCCCGAGGGGGCAGCCGTTGTGGCAGAACGGGATGCCGCAGTCCATGCAGCGGCCGGCCTGCTTGCTGATGATCGGCAGCAGGGAGCCGGGGACGTAGACCTCGTTCCAGTCCCGGACGCGCTCGCTCACCGGTCGGGTCTGGGCGACTTCACGCCCGGTGGTCAGGAAGCCCTTGGGGTCAGCCATGGGACGCAGCCTCCATCATCTTCTCGGTGGTCTCGGTCTCGGAGAGACCTGCGAGCTCAGCGGCGTCCTTGGCGGCGAGCACTGCCTTGTACGTGGTGGGGATGATCTTGCTGAACCGGGCCGCCGCGGCGTCCCAGTCGGCGAGGAGCTTCTCGGCGACCGTGGAGCCGGTCTCCTCGAAGTGGCGGCGCACGACGTCGTGCAGCTGCGCCTTGTCGGTGTCCGACAGGGCCTCGATCGCCTGCAGGTTGCCGGAGTTGACGTTGTCCCGGTCGAGGTCGACGACGTAGGCGACGCCGCCGGACATGCCGGCCGCGAAGTTGCGTCCGGTCTCGCCGAGGACGACGGCCGTACCGCCGGTCATGTACTCGCAGCCGTGGTCGCCCACGCCCTCGGAGACGACGAGGGCGCCGGAGTTGCGGACGCAGAAGCGCTCGCCGGTGCGGCCGCGGAGGAAGAGCTCGCCGCCGGTCGCGCCGTATCCGATGGTGTTGCCCGCGATGGTCGAGTACTCGGCCAGGTGGTCGGCGCCGCGGTCCGGGCGGACGACGACGCGGCCGCCGGAGAGGCCCTTGCCGACGTAGTCGTTGGCGTCGCCCTCCAGGCGGAGGGTGACGCCGCTCGGCAGGAAGGCGCCGAACGACTGGCCGGCGGAGCCGGTGAAGGTGATGTCGATGGTGTCGGCCGGGAGGCCGGCGCCGCCGAACTTCTTCGTCACCTGGTGGCCGAGCATGGTGCCGACCGTGCGGTTGATGTTGCGGATGGCGACCTGGGCGCGGACCGGCTGGGCCTCTTCGGCGGTGGCCGCGTTGAGGGCCTCGGCGGCGAGCTGGATCAGCTCGTTGTCGAGGGCCTTCTCCAGGCCGTGGTCCTGCTCGATCCGGGCGTGGCGGACCGCGCCCTCGGGCAGTTCCGGCACGTAGAAGAGCGGCTCCAGGTCGAGACCCTGCGCCTTCCAGTGCGTGACGGCGCGGCTGGTGTCGAGGAGCTCGGCGTGGCCGACGGCCTCTTCGAGGGTGCGGAAGCCCAGCTCGGCGAGGATCTCGCGGACCTCCTCGGCGATGAACTCGAAGAAGTTGACGACGAACTCGGCCTTGCCGGAGAAGCGGTCGCGCAGGACCGGGTTCTGGGTGGCGATGCCGACCGGGCAGGTGTCCAGGTGGCAGACGCGCATCATGACGCAGCCGGAGACGACGAGCGGCGCGGTCGCGAAACCGAACTCCTCGGCGCCGAGGAGCGCGGCGATGACGACGTCGCGGCCGGTCTTGAGCTGGCCGTCGGTCTGGACGACGATCCGGTCGCGCAGGCCGTTGAGCAGCAGCGTCTGCTGGGTCTCGGCGAGGCCGAGCTCCCAGGGACCGCCGGCGTGCTTGAGCGAGGTGAGCGGCGAGGCGCCCGTTCCGCCGTCGTGGCCGGAGATGAGGACGACGTCAGCGTGGGCCTTGGAGACACCGGCGGCGACCGTGCCGACGCCGACCTCGGAGACCAGCTTCACGTGGATGCGGGCGACCGGGTTGGCGTTCTTGAGGTCGTGGATCAGCTGGGCCAGGTCCTCGATGGAGTAGATGTCGTGGTGCGGCGGCGGCGAGATGAGGCCGACGCCGGGCGTCGAGTGACGCGTCTTGGCGACCCACGGGTAGACCTTGTGGCCGGGCAGCTGGCCGCCCTCGCCGGGCTTGGCGCCCTGGGCCATCTTGATCTGGATGTCGTCGGCGTTGACCAGGTACTCGCTGGTGACGCCGAAGCGGCCGGAGGCGACCTGCTTGATCGCGGAGCGGCGTGCCGGGTCGTAGAGGCGGTCCGGGTCCTCGCCGCCCTCGCCGGTGTTGGACTTGGCGCCCAGCTGGTTCATGGCGATGGCGAGGGTCTCGTGCGCCTCGCGGGAGATGGAGCCGTACGACATGGCGCCGGTGGAGAAGCGCTTGACGATCTCGGAGACCGGCTCGACCTCGTCGATCGAGATCGCTTCCCGCTCCGAGGAGAAGCCGAAGAGGCCGCGGAGCGTCATGAGGCGCTCGGACTGCTCGTTCACCCGCTCCGTGTACTTCTTGAAGATGTCGTACCGCTTGTTGCGCGTGGCGTGCTGCAGGCGGAAGACGGTCTCCGGGTCGAACAGGTGCGGCTCGCCCTCGCGGCGCCACTGGTACTCGCCGCCGATCTCCAGGGCGCGGTGCGCCGAGGGGACGCCGGAGACGGGGTACGCCTTGGCGTGGCGGGCGGCGACCTCCTTGGCGACGACGTCGAGGCCGGCGCCGCCGATCTTGGTGGCCGTGCCGTTGAAGTAGGTGGCGACGAAGGTCTCGTCGAGGCCGACGGCCTCGAAGACCTGGGCGCCGCGGTAGGAGGCGACGGTGGAGATGCCCATCTTGGACATGACCTTGAGGACGCCCTTGCCGAGCGCGTAGATCAGGTTCCGGATGGCCTGCTCGGGCTCCAGGTCCTCGATGAAGGTGCCGGCGCGGACCAGGTCCTCGACGGACTCCATGGCGAGGTACGGGTTGACCGCCGCGGCGCCGTAGCCGATGAGCAGGGCGACGTGGTGGACCTCGCGGACGTCACCGGCCTCGACGAGCAGACCCACCTTGGTGCGCTGCTTGGTGCGGATGAGGTGGTGGTGGACGGCCGCGGTGAGCAGCAGCGAGGGGATCGGCGCGTGCTCGGCGTCGGAGTGCCGGTCGGAGAGCACGATGAGGCGGGCGCCGCCCTCGATGGCGGTGTCGGCCTCGGCGCAGATGGCGTCGATGCGGGCGGCGAGGGCGTCGCCGCCGCCGGAGACCCGGTAGAGGCCGGAGAGGGTCGCGGCCTTCATGCCGGGCATGTCGCCGTCGGCGTTGATGTGGATGAGCTTGGCCAGCTCGTCGTTGTCGATCACCGGGAAGGGCAGGGTGACGCTGCGACACGACGAGGAGGTGGGCTCCAGCAGGTTGCTGCCGGGGCCGAGGGAGGAGCGGAGGCTCGTGACGAGCTCTTCGCGGATGGCGTCCAGCGGCGGGTTCGTGACCTGCGCGAACAGCTGCGTGAAGTAGTCGAAGAGCAGTCGCGGGCGGGCGGAGAGGGCCGCGATCGGCGAGTCCGTGCCCATGGAGCCGAGCGGCTCGCCGGCGGTGCGGGCCATCGGCGCGAGGATGAGGCGGAGCTCTTCCTCGGTGTAGCCGAAGGTCTGCTGGCGGCGGGTGACCGAGGCGTGGGTGTGCACGATGTGCTCGCGCTCGGGGAGGTCGGAGAGCTCGATCTCGCCGGTCTCCAGCCACTCCTCGTAGGGGTGCTCGGCGGCGAGGGCGGCCTTGATCTCGTCGTCCTCGACGATGCGGTGCTCGGCGGTGTCGACGAGGAACATCTTGCCGGGCTGGAGGCGGCCCTTGCGGACGACCTTGGCGGGGTCGATGTCGAGGACGCCGACCTCGGAGGAGAGGACGACGAGGCCCTCGTCGGTGACCCAGTAGCGGCCGGGGCGCAGGCCGTTGCGGTCGAGGACCGCGCCGACCTGGACGCCGTCGGTGAAGGTGACGCAGGCCGGGCCGTCCCAGGGCTCCATCATCGTGGAGTGGTACTGGTAGAAGGCGCGGCGGGCCGGGTCCATGGTCTCGTGGTTCTCCCACGCCTCCGGGACCATCATGAGGACCGCGTGCGGCAGGGAGCGGCCGCCGAGGTGGAGCAGCTCGAGGACCTCGTCGAAGGAGGCCGAGTCGGAGGCGTCCGGGGTGCAGATCGGGAAGATCCGCTCCAGGGAGCCCTCGCCGAAGGCGGTGGAGTCGAGCTGGGCCTCGCGGGCGGTCATCCAGTTCCGGTTGCCCTTGACGGTGTTGATCTCACCGTTGTGGGCGACGAAGCGGTACGGGTGGGCCAGCGGCCAGCTCGGGAAGGTGTTGGTGGAGAACCGGGAGTGGACCAGGGCCACGGCGGTGGCGCAGCGGCGGTCCGACAGGTCCGGGAAGAAGGGCTCCAGCTGGCCGGTGGTCAGCATGCCCTTGTAGACGATGGTGCGGGCGGAGAGCGACGGGAAGTAGGTCGCGGCCTCGCGCTCGGCGCGCTTGCGCAGCACGAACGCCTTGCGGTCCAGCGCGATGCCCGTGCTCTCGCCGTCGGCCACGAAGAGCTGGCGGAAGACCGGCATGGTGGCGCGGGCGGAGGCGCCGAGCAGCTCGGGGGCGACGGGGACCTCGCGCCAGCCGAGGACGGTGAGGTCCTCTTCGGCGGCGATCGTCTCGATCGTGGCGACGGTCTCGTCGGTGCCGTCCTCGGGGAGGAAGGCGATGCCGACGGCGTACGCGCCGGCCTCGGGGAGCTCGAATCCGGCGACCTCGCGGAGGAAGGCGTCCGGGACCTGGAGCAGGATGCCGGCGCCGTCACCGGAGTCGGGCTCGGAGCCGGTGGCGCCGCGGTGCTCGAGGTTGCGCAGTACGGTCAGCGCCTGCTCGACCAGCGCGTGGCTGGCTACACCGGTGAGGGTGGCCACGAACCCGACACCGCAGGCGTCGTGTTCGTTACGGGGGTCGTACATCCCCTGCGGAGCGGGGCGACCGTCCATGGGCGACCAGGCGTCGGAACGCATCGGCTCTCCCGTCGTCGTCGTGGCATATGCAGATACCGAGGGACGACGTTGGCCCTCCGCGAAATTTCGTGCAGGTTACATGATGGCTGGCTTCTCGCGAAGTGGATAGCTCATTCCAGCATGCGGACACCGCCGATACGGAGCGGTGGTGTGGGTTCACCTGTGGGGTGCGGGAACAGGGACTGTCCCGCGGGGGACGGATCGAGGGATTCGGAGGATCTCCGGATCTCCGGCGGTCCATCACTGGGCGGGCGACATTGCCTGCCTAGGGGGCTCCATTGCCCCGTGACGCTCATGCCTCATTCCCGTTGGTCACGAGTTCGAAACCGCCGAGTAACCGGCTACATATGTGGCGTCCCGCATAGTGTCTCATCGCGACGAAGGATCGGACCAGGGAGATACGTCACAGCCGTTCCATGGCCTACGTCCCGAAAAGTCGCCCCGAAAAGACCGAAAGGCCCCTCAAGGGGGCCTCCAGGTCTTCTGTACGGCTGCGAAATCCGTTCCGCCGCAGGTACGGGGTCCACCCGCCGCGGAATCCGCACGGGCGCGGCGTGCGGAGCTACAGCGCCGCCCCGAAGAGCATGCCGAGCCCGTACGTGACGGCCGCGGCGGCCCCGCCCAGGACGAGCTGGCGCATCCCGCTGAACAGCCAGCCGCGGGCGGTCACCCGCGCCACCAGGGCGCCGCAGGCGAAGAGGCCGAGGAGCGCGAGCAGCACCGCCGGCCACAGCGCGGTCGCGCCGAGCAGGTACGGCAGGACGGGGAGCAGCGCGCCGAGCGCGAAGGAGCCGAAGGACGAGACCGCGGCGACCATCGGCGACGGCAGGTCGTCCGGGTCGATGCCGAGCTCCTCGCGGGCGTGGATCTCCAGCGCCTGCTCGGGGTCCTTCGACAGCTGCAGGGCGACCTCGCGGGCGAGCGCGGGCTCGACGCCGCGGGAGACGTAGAGCGCGGCGAGCTCCTCCATCTCGTCGACCGGGTGCTTGCGCAACTGGCGGCGCTCGACGTCCAGTTCCGCCTGGACGAGCTCGCGCTGCGAGGCGACGGAGGTGTACTCGCCGGCGGCCATCGAGAAGGCGCCGGCCGCGAGTCCGGCGAGGCCGGTGATGATCACGGTCTGCGAGGAGACCGAGCCGCCCGCGACGCCGGTCATCAGGGCGAGGTTGGAGACGAGGCCGTCCATCGCCCCGAACACCGCCGGCCGGAGCCAACCGCCGTTCACGTCACGGTGGGTGTGGTTGTCGCGGTGGGCCTCGTGCAGCGGCGCCTGAGCTTCGATGATGGACATGGCTCTCCCCTCGTTTCGGCGGGCCGGGATGCACCCGCCGCCCCCAACATCCTCGAAAATACGCGCGATGTAAGGGGTCCGCCAGCAAGGCAGGCCGTACTTACTAAGGCCCCCCTCACTGGGCGCCCCGCATTCTGGCGGGGTGTCAGCCGGGTGACAGAGACGTTTCTTCGGCGAGTTCGCCGCCCGCGGTGGCACAGATCCAGGCATCGGGGCGCCGACCGCGCGCCTCCACCGGAGGAAGGGGCCGCGAGATGGTGACCACCACGGCATGCGACACGCGCGAACGGGCGAGGGGGGCGCTCCTCGGCCTCGCCGTCGGCGACGCGCTCGGCGCGCCCGCCGAGAACATGCGGCCCTCCGAGATCCGCCGCCGCTGGGGCCGCATCGAAGGCTTCG
The DNA here is from genome assembly GCF_040815545.1 of Streptomyces sp. LMG1-1-1.1. Taxonomy (NCBI): domain Bacteria; kingdom Bacillati; phylum Actinomycetota; class Actinomycetes; order Kitasatosporales; family Streptomycetaceae; genus Streptomyces; species Streptomyces sp. LMG1-1-1.1. The sequence continues at coordinate 13,821 of NZ_JBFPNH010000036.1, forward strand.
TCACGGAGAGCCCGGCCGGCACCGACGACACCGAGTACGCCATCTTCTCCGCCCTCCTCCTCGCCCGCCACGGATCCGCCCTCACCGTCCACCACGTCGAACGGGCCTGGCACCACTGGATCGCCGACCTCGACGAAGGCCCCTTCCGCGGCGCGGGCTTCTCCGAGCGCGGCACCCTGGAGAACCTCCGCCGCGGCCTCGCCGCCCCCATCTCCGCGCAGCACCGCCACGCCTGGAGCGACGGACTCGCCATGCGCGCCGCCCCCTTCGGCGTCTTCGCCGCCGGGCGCCCCGCGGAAGCCGCCCGCCTCGTCGCCATCGACGGCAGCGTCAGCCACGACGGCGAGGGCATCTACGGCGGCCAGGCCGTCGCGGCGGGCGTCGCGGCGGCGATGGGCGGCGCGGGCGTCACGTCCGTGATCGCGGCGGCCCTCTCCGTCGTCCCGATGGACTCCTGGACCGCCCGCTCCCTGCGCCGCGCCGTCGTCGCCGCCCAGCGCGTCCAGCCCGACCCGCTCACCCGCGAACGCCAGGTCCGCTCCGCCGTCGTCATCGGCGGCTACCCCTGGACGGACCTCGCCCCCGAGGCCGTCGGCCTCGCCTTCGGCGCCTTCGCCGCCGCCCGCGGCGACTTCCGCACGGCGGTCCTGACGGCGGTCAACATGGGCCGCGACGCCGACACCACGGCGGCGGTGGCGGGCGCCCTCGCCGGCGCGTCCGGCGGCCTCCGCTCCATCCCCGACGACTGGGCCTCCGCCATCGCCCCCGTCACCGGCAGCTGCCTCCCCTCCATGCGCGGCTACCACGTCCTCGACATCGCCGACCTACTCACCCCGGAGGCGGACACCCAATGACCACAAACCCCACCACCCCAACCCCCACCACCCCGCCCACCCCCGCCGCCTCTGCCGCGACCTCGGCCGCCCCCGCCACCTCTGCCGCGCCCTCGACCTCGGCCGCCGACACCGCCACCTCGACCTCGGCCGCCCCCGCCACCTCTGCCGCGCCCTCGACCTCGGCCGCCGACACCGCCACCTCGACCGCCCCCGCCCCCGCCGCCTCGGCCGCCCCCGCCCCCGCCGCCTCGGCCCTCGCCACCCCCACTGTGGGCAATCGTCCCGCAGGGCGGGACGGGTGGGCACAGCCCCCGATGCCGGGTCCCGGCCCTCTGTCCGGCACCCCGCAGGACCCACCGCCCGCCGCCCCCGTCCGCGGCACCGGCTCGTGGGGCGGCCCGCGCGCGCACCAGCCGGAGACCCCCGACCGGGCCGGGCGCGACGCGGTGGAGGGCCTGCTGCTCGGTATCGCCGCAGGCGACGCCGCGGGGTGGCCCGCCGCGCGCCACCGCGCCGCCCGGATGCCGGAGTGGACCCGCCGTCTCACGCGCGAACTCGACACCTTCGCGGAGCAGAACGCGACGACCACCCTCCCGGTCCCCATCGCCCTGAACCAGCCGCCCGAGCCGCTCCGCCTCGGCCCCTCGGACGACGCCGAGTGGGCGGTGTTCACCGCGGAGGCGGTGCTCGCCTCGGCGGGGCCGGTGTTCGCGGGCCTCCCCCCGGAGCGCCGGCTGCGGGCCGCCGTCGACCTGGCGTGGAACGCCCTCGCGGGCCAGGTCGCCGCCGCGGCCGACCGCGCGCCGGAGGTCGAGTCGGCCGTACTCCCCCTGCGTGCCCGGATCTCGGTCCGGGCGGGTCTCGGGAACCTCGCCACCGGCCTGCGCCCGCCCGCGACCGGCCACGACAACCCGCACTTCTTCGACGACGCGGCCTGCGTCCGCGCCGCGGTCCTCGCGGTGGTGCACCCCGGCGACCCGCGCGCCGCCGCCGAACTCGCCGAGTTCGACGCCCGGTACACGCAGGACGGCGACGGCGTGCACGGGGCGCGGGCGACGGCGGCGGCGGTCGCGGCGGCGCTGGGCGGGGCGACGGTGGAGGAGGCCGTCGAGGCGGCGCTCGCCGAACTCCCGCCGGTCACCGAGATCGGCCGCAACGCCCGGCACGCGCTGAAGCTGGCCGAGACCGCCGGCTCGGCGTTCGAACTGGTCCCTCTCCTGGAGCACCAGATCGTGGACCACGTCTACAGCTACGGCATCGCGGCCGCCGAGACCGTGCCCGTCGCCCTGGCCCTCGCGACGGCCGCCCGGGGCGAGATGGCGGCGGCGGTGCCGGCCGCCGCCTGCCTCTCCCGGGTCGCCGACTCGGCGCCGGCGCTCGCGGGTGCGCTCACCGGCGCGCTGGGCGGCGGCCGTTCGGTCCCGTCGAGTTGGCGGGACGCCTGCCGGACGCTGGCGGGCTGTGCGCTGCCCCGGCTCGCGGGTACGGACCTGGTGGAACTCGCCGGGCTGCTCGGAGCCACGGAACCGGCCGCCCCAGGTGGACAATTCCGGCATGACACCCACACAGGACGTGCCCGCGCCGGTCGGACCCCCTCTGGATGACCGGATCACCGGAAGCCTCCTCGGGGCCGCCGTCGGCGACGCGCTCGGCGGCCCCGTCGAGGGCTACACCCCCGAACAGATCCTGGAGCGCCACGGCGGCCGCGTCACCGGGATCGTCGGCCCCTGGAACGGCGGCGACTGGCGCACCGCCCGCCCCATCGCCCCGTACCACAAGGGCGACGGGCACGTCACCGACGACACCTTGATGACCCACGCGCTGATCCGGGTGTACGAGAAGGTCCGCGGCCACCTCGACGCGTACGCGGTCGCGGACCACCTCGTGCCCGAACTCATGGGCTCCCCCGTCTGGATCCCCGAGCTGGAGGCCGAGGCGCTCCCCCTCCAGCGGATCTTCCTCGCCGAGAAGTGGATCGTGACCCGGCTCCACTACGGCCACGTCGACCCGCGCGAGGCCGGCGGCGGCAACGTCGTCAACTGCGGCGCCGCGATGTACATGGCGCCCGTCGGGCTGGTCAACGCCGCCCACCCCGCCGCCGCGTACGCCGAGGCGATCGACCTCACCGGCGCCCACCAGTCCTCGTACGGCCGGGAGGCGGCGGGTGTGTTCGCCGCCGCGGTCGCGGCGGCCTGCGCCCCGGGCGCCACCCCGGCCTCGGTGGTCGGCGCGGCCCTCTCGCTCGCCAAGGACGGAACGCGCGCGGCGATCGACGCGGTCGCCGAAGTCGCCGCCGGCCACACGGACTTCGAATCCGCCCTCACCCCCCTCCGCAGGGCGGTCGCCCCCTTCGACTCGGTCGGCCCCGACTACCGCTCGCCCTCCCTCGGCGCCCGCCGCCCCTCCCGCCTCCACTCCATCGAGGAACTCCCGATCGCCCTGGGCATGCTGCTCGTCGGCGAGGGCGACTTCCGCCGTACGGTCCTCGGCGCCGTCAACTACGGCCGCGACTGCGACTCGATCGCCACGATGGCCGGCGCGATCGTCGGCGCGCTCCACGGCGAGTCCGCCGTCCCCTCCGACTGGGCGAAGCGGGTGGCCGAGGCGAGCCGCCTCGACCTGCACGCCCCCGCGGCGGCCCTCACCACGGTCGCCCGCGAGATCTTCGCCCGCGACACCGCGCTGCGTCGGGCCCACGAATCGGCCTTCGCGACCCTGACGAGCGCCGACCGGTGACGCTGCGCCTGACCTGGGTCCAGCCCGAGGACCTGGTGGGCCACGAGCTGCGGCAGGCGGCGGAGGACGGCCGCGACTCCCACGCCCTCGCGGCCCGCTGGGCGGCCGCGGGCGGCCCGCCCGCCCCGAGGTCGGCCGGTGCCTCGGAGACGCCCCGCCCGCACCTCCGTCCTCTGGCGGAGGAAATCCTGGACGCCTTGGCGACCCTTCCCGGCTCCCTGTCGGCCCTGGAACCCACGGCCTTCGGCGACATCACCGCCGCTGCGGCCCCCGCTTCTGCAAGAGGAGCGGCCTCCCCCCGGACGGAGCCCGGCGGGGCGACGCCCGGCGGGGAGGACACCGGGCTCCTGCAGCGGCTGCACGCCGCCTGGCTCGGCCGCGCCGCCGGCTGCCTCCTCGGCAAACCCGTCGAGAAGCTCCCCCTCCCCGCCATCCGGGCGCTCGCCCGGGCCGCCGGGAACTGGCCCCTCACCACGTGGTTCACCGCCCGCGGCGTCCCCGGGGAGCTGCTCGCGGCCCACCCCTGGAACCGCCGCTCCGCCGCCACCTCCCTCGCCGAGAACATCGACGGGATGCCGGAGGACGACGACCTGAACTACCCCCTCCTCGACCTGCTCCTCCTCCAGCGGTACGGGCGCGACTTCACCACCGCCGACGTCGCGCGCCTCTGGCTCGACGAGCTGCCCGCCGGCCGCACCTTCACGGCCGAGCGCGTCGCCTACCGCAACCTCCTCGACGGGATCGAACCCCCGCTGACCGCCCTCCACCGCAACCCGTTCCGCGAGTGGATCGGCGCCCAGATCCGGGCCGACGTGCACGGCTGGACGCATCCGGGCGACCCGTCCGCCGCGGCCGAGCAGGCGTACCGGGACGCGGCGCTCACCCACACGGCCAACGGGGTGTACGGCGCCATGTTCGTCGCGGCGACACTCGCCACGGCGGCGACCGGCACCGCCGACGTCCACCGGGCGCTCGCCACCGGACTGGCGGTGATCCCGCCGCGCTCCCGGCTGGCCGCGGCCGTCCGGCTCGGCATCGAGGCGGCCCGCGCCACACCCGACTTCGACGCCGTCGTGGACCGCCTGCACGCCGAGCTCGGCGGGTACCACTGGGTGCATGCCGTCCCCAACGCCGCCCTGGTCGCCGCCGCCCTCACCCACGGCGACGGCGACTTCTCGCGCTCGGTCTGCGCGGCGGTGTCGGGCGGTTGGGACACCGATTCCAACGGGGCGACCGCCGGTTCGGTCGCCGGTCTCCTCGCCGGGCACCCCGACCGGCTGCCGGAGCGCTGGACCGCTCCCCTCAAGAACCGTCTGGCGACGTCGGTCCCGTCCTTCGACGGCATCGGCTTCGACACTCTGGCCGAACTGACACACACGGAGGCAGTACGCCCATGACCAGCATCGTCGTGCTCGGCAGCACGAACATGGACCTCGTGGCCTTCGTGCCGAGGGCCCCGGCCCTCGGCGAGACGGTCACCGGCCGCTCGTTCCGCACGATCCCCGGCGGCAAGGGCGCCAACCAGGCCGTCGCCGCCGCGCGCGCGGGCGCCGAGGTCGCGATGATCGGCGCGGTCGGCGCGGACGACTTCGGGACACGGCTCCGCGCCACGCTCGAACACTGCGCGGTGGACACCGATCTCCTGCGCACCGCCGAGGGCTCCTCCGGAACGGCCCACATCGTCGTCGACGACGAGGGCGGCAACGCGATCGTCGTCGTCCCCGGCGCCAACGGCACCGTCACCTCCCTCACCCACGGCGACGAAGCCCTCATCGGCACCGCCGACACCCTGCTCCTCCAGCTCGAACTCCCCCTCCCCGTGGTCGTCGAGGGCGCCGTCACCGCCCGCCGGCTCGGCGTCCGCACGATCCTCACCCCCGCTCCCGTCCAGCCGCTGCCTCCGGAACTCCTCGCCGTCACCGACCTGCTGGTGCCCAACGAGCACGAGGCCGCCGCCCTCACCGGACTCACCGACCCGCGCGCGGCCGCCCAGGCGCTGCTGCGGCTCGTCCCCGAGGTGGTGATCACCCTGGGCGCGGCCGGCGGCCTCTACGCGGCCCGCGACGCCGAGCCGGTCACCGTCCCCGCCCCCCGGGTCAGGGCGGTGGACACCACGGCGGCCGGCGACACCTTCGTCGGCGCCCTCGCGGTCGCCCTCGGCGAGGGCCGCCCCGCCCCGGAGGCACTCGCCTGGGCGCAGGCCGCCGCCGCGCTCTCCGTCCAGCGCGAGGGCGCGTCGACGTCGATGCCGTACCGCGTCGAGATCGAGGCGGCGTTCCTCTCCCCCGACACCCTGGAGGCCGACTCCGCATGACCGTCCACGCACCGGCCACCGCGCCGACGAACCCCGCTCCCCCCGCCCAGGCGCCGCTCCAGGGACTGCGCGTCCTGGACCTCGCCACCCTCTTCGCCGGGCCGCTCGCGGCCATGATGCTCGGCGACTTCGGCGCCGACGTCGTCAAGGTCGAGCACCCCCGCAAGCCCGACCCGTCCCGCGGGCACGGCCCCGCCAAGGACGGCGTCGGTCTCTGGTGGAAGGTCCTGGGCCGCAACAAGCGGGCGATCACCCTGGACCTGTCGTCGCCCGGCGGTCGCGACACCCTGCTCGCGCTCGCCGCCGACGCGGACGTGATCGTGGAGAACTTCCGCCCCGGCACCCTGGAACGCTGGGGTCTGGGTTGGGAGGAGCTCTCCACCGTCAACCCGCGGCTGGTCCTCGCCCGGGTCACCGGCTTCGGCCAGTTCGGCCCGTACGCCCACCGGCCCGGCTTCGGCACCCTCGCCGAGGCCATGAGCGGCTTCGCCGCCATCACCGGCGAGCCCGAGGGCCCGCCCACCCTGCCTCCCTTCGGTCTGGCCGACTCGATCGCCGCCCTCGCCACCGCGTACGCCGTGATGACCGCGCTCACCGCCAGGACCACGACCGGCCGCGGCCAGGTCGTCGACATGGCGATCATCGAGCCGATGCTCGCCGTCATCGGACCCCACCCCCTCTGGTACGACCAGCTCGGTTACGTCCAGCCCCGGACCGGCAACCGCTCCCGCAACAACGCCCCGCGCAACACGTACCGGACCGCCGACGGTTCCTGGGTCGCCGTCTCCACCTCCGCCCAGTCGATCGCCGAGCGGGTGCTGCGCCTGGTCGGCCGCCCGGAGCTGATCGACGAGCCGTGGTTCGCCGACGGCACGGGCCGGGCCGCGCACGCGGACGTCCTGGACGAGGCGGTCGGCTCCTGGATCGCCCGCCACACCCGCGACGAGGCGATGGCGGCCTTCGAGAAGGCGGAGGCGGCCATCGCCCCGGTCTACGACATCCGGGACGTCGTCGCCGATCCGCAGTACCAGGCCCTCGGCACGGTCACCGAGGTGCAGGACCCCGAACTCGGCCCGATCAAGATGCAGAACGTCCTCTTCCGGCTCTCCGAGACCCCCGGCGCCATCCGCTGGCCCGGCCGTCCCCACGGCGCCGACACCACCACCGTCCTCACCGAACTCGGCCTCACCCCCGCCGAGATCGACGACCTCCGCGACCGGGGAGCGGTATGAGCGGCGGCATGACCGGGGTCGACGGTCTCGCCCGCGTCCGTACGCCCCTCACCTGGCTGTACGCCCCCGGCGACCGGCCCGAGGTCGTCGCCAAGGCCCTGTCGTCCGGCGCAGACGTCGTCATCGTCGACCTGGAGGACGCGGTCGCCCCGCACCGCAAGGCGTACGCCCTCGACGCCACGGCCGATCTGCTCGCCGACGCCCACCCCGTCCCGGTGCACGTCCGTGTCCACTCCCCGCACGACATCCCCACCCTGGCCCCCCTCCCCGGCCTCTGCGGTCTCCGTGTACCCAAGGTGACACACGCCACTGACATCCACCGGATCGCCGGACTCGCCCCCGGGCTCCCCCTCTACCCGCTCCTGGAGAACGCCCTCGCCGTGGAGCACGCGTACGCCATCGCCACCGCCCACCCGGCCGTGCGCGGCATCGCGCTCGGCGAGGCCGACCTCCGTGCCGACCTGGGGGTACGGGAGGACAGCGGGCTCGACTGGCCGCGCGGCCGGGTGGTGGTCGCGGCCCGAGCCGCGGGCCTCCCGCCGCCGGCCCAGTCGGTCCACCCCGACATCGGCGACCTGGACGCCCTGGCCGCCGGTTGCGCCCGGGGCCGGGCCATGGGCTTCCTCGGCCGGGCGGCGATCCACCCCCGTCAGCTCCCGGTCATCGAGCGGGCCTACCTGCCCACCCCGGAGGAGGTCGACGCGGCCCGGGAGGTCGTCACCGCGGCCGCCACCGACCAGGGCGCCCTGGCCCTCCCCGACGGCCGCTTCGTCGACGCGGCGGTGGTGCAGGGCGCCCACCGCGTCCTCGCCCTCGCCTCCCGCACGGCCTGACCCCGTACGCGAGAGGGCCGCCGAAACCTTTCGGTTCCGGCGGCCCTCTCGGCAGGGGAAGGGTCAGCCCTTGGCGGCCGACCCGGCGCCGTTGCCGGCACCGGCTTCCTCGTTCTTGTCGAGGTCGATGCGGGAGTCGGAGGACTCGGAGGAGCCGGAGTCGGAGCCGTCGTCCGCTACCGCGGCGGCGTCCTCGGGCCCGCCGTCCACCGACTCGCCCTCCCCGGACTCAGCGGACTCCGCGGACTTCGCGTCCGTCCCGGGCTTCCCGTCCTTCTCCGCCGCCTTCGGCTCCACGATCTCCTCGCGCCCCGGCCGCATCCGCGACGAGACCACGAGGTAGACCACCGCGAGCAGGAAGACGACGATCGCCGTCCACACGTTCAGCCGCAGGCCGAGCACGTGGTGCGCCTCGTCGACGCGCAGGTACTCGGTCCAGACCCGGCCGGCGCAGTACGCGGCCACGTACACCGCGAAGGCCCGCCCGTGGCCGAGCTTGAAGCGGCGGTCGGCCCAGACGACGAGGAAACCGACGCCGACGCACCAGAGCGATTCGTACAGGAAGGTCGGGTGGTAGAGCCCGGCCTCGCGGTTCGCGCCCTCGGTGATCTTCAGGGCCCAGGGCAGGTCGGTCGGCCGGCCGTAGAGCTCCTGGTTGAACCAGTTGCCCCAGCGGCCGATGGCCTGGGCGAAGGCGATACCGGGGGCGATGGCGTCGGCGTAGGCCGGCAGCGGGATGCCCCGGCGGCGGCAGCCGATCCAGGCACCGACGGCGCCGAGCGCGATCGCGCCCCAGATACCGAGGCCGCCCTCCCAGATCTTGAAGGCGTCGACCCAGTTCTCACCCTCGCTGAAGTACAGCTGGTAGTCGGTGATCACGTGGTACAGGCGTCCGCCGACGAGGCCGAAAGGCACCGCCCAGACGGCGATGTCGGCCACGGTGCCGGCGGTGCCGCCCCGGGCGATCCAGCGCTTGTTGCCGTACCAGACGGCGACGAAGACACCGATGATGATGCAGAAGGCATAGCCGCGCAGCGGGATCGGTCCGAGGTGGATCACGCCGGTCGACGGGCTGGGAATGTAGGCAAGGTCCATGGCAGGACCGACGCTACCTTGCCGGGCGGGCGGGACGGCAGCCCACCCGGCAACGTATGGGTAACTAACCCCGCCGGGAGGCGGCTCAGCCGGCCGAGGGCGAGGCCGTGCCGGCCTTCTTGCCCTTGTTGGCCTCGGCCACCCACTTCTTCAGGTTCTCCGGGGAGATCTGTTCGTTCCCCTTGGTCGGGAAGATCGCTTCGCCGTTGAGGAGGACGGACGGGGTGCCGCGGAAGCCGCCCTTCTGGAAGGCCTCGTTCGACTTCGTGACCCAGCTGTCGTGCGTGCCGTCCTGGACGCAGCTGCGGAAGGTGGGCGTGTCGAGCCCCGGGACCTTCGCCGCCAGCTCGATCAGCTTGTCGTTCTTGCCGAAGGCGTCGTCCGTCTCCGGCGGCTGGTTCGAGTAGAGCGTGTCGTGGTACGCGGTGAACTTGCCCGCGTCCTGGGCGCACGCCGCCGCGTTCGCCGCGCGCAGCGAGCCGCTGCCGCCCATGTTCCCGTCGATGAGGGTGGCGAGGTGGTACTCGGCCTTGAGCGCGCCGGAGGCCTCCAGCTCGTGGATGGTGTCGCGCATGACGGTCTCGAACTGGGCGCACGCCGGGCAGCGGAAGTCCTCCCAGACCGCGAGCGTGGACGGGGCGTCCGTCGTGCCCGTGGGGATCGCGGGCTTGTCGCCCTCGATCGATCCCGTCGGCGCGACCACCGGGCCCGCCTTGTCGGATCCGCCGTCGTTGTCGCTGTTCGCGGCGATCACCCCGACGACCGCGGCGAGGCCGAGGACCCCGACCACCGCCGCCGACACGATCAGGACGCGCCGCTGCTTCTCGCGGGCCTTGTCGCGCTCGCGCTGCTGCTGGAGGCGCTCCCGCGCGCTCCGGTTACCGTCACCACGGTTGTTCTCGCTCACGCCTCAGGAACGAACCGGGGAGGCGCGTACGTGCCTCCCCGGTCCCGGATCCACCCGAACGGGCTACGAAACGCGGCGTACACCCTCGGCGAGTTCGCCCGCCAGTTCCCTTACGGCGGCCAGCCCCGCGGCCTCGTCGCCGTCGGCGTCGAGGATGCGCTGCACGAAGGCGGAGCCGACGATGACGCCGTCGGCGAAGCCGGCGACCTCCTTCGCCTGGGTGGCGTTGGAGACGCCGAGGCCGACGCAGACCGGCAGCCCGGAGGTGGCCCGGGTGCGGCGGACCAGGTCGGCGGCCTGCTCGCCGACGGACGCGCGGGTGCCGGTGACCCCCATGAGCGAGGCGGCGTAGACGAAGCCCGAGCCGACCGACGTGATGGTGGCCAGGCGCTCGTCCTTGCTGCTGGGCGCGACGACGAACACGGTGGCGAGACCGCGCTTGTCGGCGTGCTCGCGCCAGACCGCGGACTCCTGGACCGGCAGGTCGGGCAGGATGCAGCCCGCGCCGCCGGCCGCGGCGAGCTCCTCGGTGAAGCGCTCGATGCCGTACCGGTCGATCGGGTTCCAGTAGGTCATGACGAGGACCGGCTTCCCGGTGGCCTCGTGGGCCTCGCGGACCGTCCGCATGACGTCGGCGATCTTGACGCCGCCGCGCAGGGCGATGTCGTCGGCGGTCTGGATGACCGGCCCGTCGAGGACCGGGTCGCTGTGCGGCAGACCGACCTCGACGACGTCGGCGCCGCCGTCGAAGGCCGCCTTGATCGCCGCGATGCCGCCGTCGACGGTCGGGAACCCGGCCGGCAGATAGGCGATCAGCGCGGCGCGGTCCTCGGCCTTCGCCTTGGCGAGGGTGTCACCGAGCAGCTGGATGTTTCCGGTCGTCACTTCGAGCCCTCCCCGTCGTACAGCCCGAAGTAGCGGGCGGCCGTGTCCATGTCCTTGTCCCCGCGCCCCGAGAGGTTCACGAGGAGCAGGGCGTCCTTGCCGAGCTCCTTGCCGACCTCCAGGGCCCCCGCGAGGGCGTGCGCCGACTCGATGGCCGGGATGATGCCCTCCGTACGGGAGAGCAGCCGCAGCGCCTGCATGGCGGCGTCGTCCGTGACGGCGCGGTACTCGCCGCGCCCGCTGTCCTTGAGGTACGCGTGCTCGGGGCCGATGCCCGGGTAGTCGAGACCGGCCGAGATCGAGTACGGCTCGGTGATCTGGCCCTCCTCGTCCTGGAGGACGTACGAGCGCGAGCCGTGCAGGATGCCGGGCTCGCCGGCGGTGAGGGTGGCCGCGTGCTCGCCGGTCTCGACGCCGTGGCCGGCCGGCTCGCAGCCGATCAGGCGCACGCCCGCGTCCGGGACGAAGGCGTGGAAGAGGCCGATGGCGTTGGAGCCGCCGCCGACGCAGGCGATGGCCGCGTCGGGCAGCCGCCCGGCGCGCTCCAGGATCTGGCGGCGGGCCTCGACGCCGATGACCCGGTGGAAGTCGCGGACCATGGCGGGGAAGGGGTGCGGGCCGGCGACGGTGCCGAACAGGTAGTGCGTCCTGTCGACGTTGGCGACCCAGTCCCGGAAGGCCTCGTTGATGGCGTCCTTGAGGGTGCGGCTGCCGGACTTCACGGCGATGACCTCGGCGCCGAGCATCCGCATCCGGGCCACGTTCAGGGCCTGGCGCTGGGTGTCGACCTCGCCCATGTAGATGGTGCAGTCGAGGCCGAACAGGGCGCAGGCGGTGGCCGTGGCCACGCCGTGCTGGCCGGCGCCGGTCTCGGCGATGACCCGCGTCTTGCCCATGCGCTTGGTCAGCAGTGCCTGGCCCAGCACGTTGTTGATCTTGTGCGAGCCGGTGTGGTTCAGGTCCTCGCGCTTGAGGAAGATCCGGGCGCCGCCCGCGTGCTCGGCGAACCGGGGCACCTCGGTGAGGGCGCTCGGACGGCCCGTGTAGTTGACCATGAGGTCGTTGAGTTCGCGGGCGAACTCGGGGTCCGCCTTCGCCTTGTCGTACTCGACGGCGACCTCGTCCACGGCGGCGACCAGGGCCTCCGGGATGAACTTGCCGCCGTACTCGCCGAAGTAGCCCTCGACGGTGGGGACCTGGCCCTCCAGGTCCGGAATGAAGAACTCGCTCGACATGCGGATGCTCCTCGCGGGGCGGGTGCCCCGGGATACGTGGGGTTGATGGTCACGTTATGCGCGCGCCACGCTCACATACGGCAACACGGTCGCCTTCCCCCCACCCGTCGTGGCGCCCACCCGTCGGGGGCGCCCTGCGGGTGCCCGTCGGCCGTCGGGGCCGCCCGTTGCGGGTGCCCGCCGGCCGGTGTGGCCGCCCGTTGCCCGTTGTGGGCAATCGTTCCGCTGGGGCGGAACGGGTGGGCACAACGGACGGCCCGTTGCCGGGCCTAGGCTTCCGGGCCCGACCCCGCACCCGGTGCAAGGCCCGTCTTTTGGTGCGGGTCCAGGCGCAGGGGGCGGAGGCGCCGCCGAGGGCGCCGTCCCGTGTGCCCACCCGTCCCGCCCCAGCGGGACGATTGCCCACACGGGGGTGGGCAGACGGCGGGCGCGGCCCCCACGGGGGGGCTCAGCCCGCACGACGGAGGGCTCGGCCCACGCGGTGGTGGGCGTGGCCCGCACGGTGGTGGGCGTGGCCCGCACGGTGGTGGGCGTGGCCCGCACCGTGGTGGGCGTGGCCCGCACCGTGGTGGGCGTGGCCCGCACAGTGGTGGGCGTGGCCCGCACAGTGGTGGGCGTGGCCCGCACCGTGGTGGGCGTGGCCCGCACAGTGGTGGGCAAAGCCCGCACCGTGGTGGGCAAAGCCCGCACCGTGGTGGGCGAAGCCCGTACGGGGGGTGGGGTCAGGGGCGGCGGGTGGGGCTGGTGTCGTGTGGAGAGGTGCGCGGGGCGCGCGGGCGCCATCGCATGCCGTTGACCTGGCCCGGCTCGGAGCCGATGACGTAGCGGACCCGGCGGCCGTGGACACGGCGGGCGGGCGCGCGACAGCCGCGCGGGCGGCAGCCCCTGGCCAAGGGGGCGTGCTTGGAGACGGGGGCCGCGGCGGTACGGAGCCGGCCGCGGCGGCCCGAGGCGTCCGCGGGCACGGCCGGGCCGCCCGGGGCGGGGCCCAGGGCGGTCGGCGTGGCGCGGACGGGGGTCATGGCGGGGTCAGCTCCGGCCGTGGCGGAGGGCCGGGTGGGCGCCGGCGGCGACCAGGTCGGCGACGGCGGCCTTCGGGTCGCGGCCGGTGACGAGGGACTCGCCGACCAGGACCGCGTCGGCGCCGGCGTTGGCGTAGGCGATGAGGTCGTGCGGGCCGCGGACGCCGGACTCGGCGACCTTGACGATGTGCGCCGGGATCTCGGGGGCGACGCGCTCGAAGGTGGAGCGGTCGACCTGGAGGGTCTTGAGGTTGCGCGCGTTGACGCCGATGATCCGGGCGCCCGCCTCGACGGCGCGCTCGACCTCGTCCTCGTCGTGGACCTCGACCAGCGGGGTCAGCCCGATGGACTCGGCACGCTCGATGAGGGAGACCAGCGCCTCCTGCTCCAGGGCGGCGACGATGAGGAGCGCGAGATCCGCTCCGTACGCCCGGGCCTCCCAGAGCTGGTACGCGGTGACGATGAAGTCCTTGCGCAGGACGGGGATGTCGACCCGGGCGCGGACGGCCTCCAGGTCGGCGAGGGAGCCGCCGAAGCGGCGCTGCTCGGTGAGGACGGAGATGACGGCTGCGCCGCCCGCCTCGTAGTCCGCGGCGAGTCCGGCCGGATCGGCGATCGCGGCGAGTGCGCCCTTGGACGGGCTGGAGCGCTTGACTTCGCAGATCACGGTGACGCCGTCTCCGCGCAGTGCGGCGACGCCGTCCTTGGCCTGCGGCGCCTTGGCGGCGCGCTCCTTGAGCTCGTCGAGGGTGACCCGCGCCTGTCGCTCTGCGAGGTCGGCGCGCACGCCTTCGATGATCTCGTCGAGCACACTCACGCGAGGGGCCCCCTTCCGGGACGGTGATGAGGAAACAGGTTCAGCCACTTCGATCCTATCCGCAGGACGGCCCCGGACTCGCATCGGCCGGAGCGGCGTCCCATCTGCTGGGACTCCCGTCGGGGGTCCCCGAGTGCCGGTGAAGGGCCTCAGGGGGCCAGCGCGGAGCCGAAGGGAAGGTTCCGGACCAGGGTGAAGAGGGCGAGGACGGCCCCGATCCCCCACCACCAGACCGGGGAGATCGCGAGGCGCATCGGCACCGCGCGGGTGGCACGAATCAGCCAGACGGCCATCACGACGGCGAAGAGCCCGTAGCCGATGACGGCCAGGGCGTTCGCGCCGAGCGCGGTCGGCAGGTCGCCGGTGACGAAGGCGTGGGCGCTACGGAGTCCGCCGCACCCGGGGCAGTACAGGCCGGTGAAGCGGAGCAGCGGGCAGACGGGGTAGTGCCCGGGTTCGTTGGGGTCGACGGCCCCGACGTACGCGAACGCGGCGGCGACCCCGGCGAGCGTCCCGACCGGCGCGAGCAGCCGCCGCACGAGCGGCCGCGGCGGCGGTACGGCACCTCCCGGACCCCCGGACCACACGGATCCGGCGTCACCCGGACCCCCGGGCCACGCCGATCCGACACCTCCCGGACCCCCGGGCCCCGCCGATCCGGCACCCCCCGGACCCCCGGGCCATGCGGATCCGGCGTCACCCGGACCTCCGGGCCGTCCGGCGGGGGCGGGCGGGGCGGGGTTTCCCGGTGGGGTGGATTCACCCGGTCGGGTGGGGGAAGCGTCGGTCGCGGCTCCGGCCGTCGGGTGCGTGTCCACCCGGTGATTCTCGCCCCTGACGCGCGAGGGCGCAGCCCGGCACGGCCGGACTGCACCCTCGGGTGCGTCGTGTCGCGTCAGGAACGGGCCTGCGCGGTCGCGGTGGCGGCCTCGCGGGCGGCGGCGACGGCCGCCGACTCCTTCGGCATGCCGAGGCCCGCGACCTTCATCGCGCCGCCGACGATGCCGCCGAGGACGATGACACCCACGCCGGCCCAGAAACCGGGCAGGTTGGCGGCCACCATGAAGACGCCGGCGATGCAGAAGCCGATGAAGGAGATGATGACACCGGTCCAGGCGGCCGGGGTGTGTCCGTGGGCGCTGCCCGCCATGAGTTGCTCCTCGTTGCAGTTGCTCGATGGTGAGGTCTCGCGTGCGCGGACACTCGGCGCTCATTGTCCCGCACGTGGGCGCGCGAGGATGAATCGGGGGTGCCGGGACGATCACGCGTCGCGATCGGCCCTCCGGTCAGCCTCCGTGCGTGGGGTCCTCGCCGCGGTCGAGGGCCTTCCACAGGTCCTCGGGCCGGTCGGGGTCGGTGGTGGGTGCCTTGCGCCCGGCGCGCGGGGTGCCGGACCGTTCGTAGCGGCCGCCCATCGCGGGCCAGCTCTTGCCGAAGCGCAGGGCGAAGAGGCCGGCGAGCAGGATGAGGGCGGCGCCGGCGGCGGTCACGTACGGCCACGCGGTGTGGGTGAGGCCGGCCACGGCGGCGGCGGTGTCGCCGCTGATGCGGGCGGCCTCGGCGTCGAGGGCGGTGCTGTCGGAGGCGCCGAGGACCGCGGCGAGCGCGGCGCCCGCGCCGCTGAGCGCGAGGAGCGCGGCGACGAGGGTGCGGCCGGTGCGGCGCACGGCGAAGACGGCGAAGAGGGCGGCGAGGCCGACGATCGCGAGGGCGGTCGGCACGCCGGTGACGGCGCTTCCGTCGGCTTTGACGGGGACGCTGCCGCCGCCGACGGACGCGGTGCCCTCGGCCCAGATCTGGCCGGCGGACAGCAGGACGACGGTGGCGCCGAGGGCGCCGAGGAGGAGGGCCGCGGCCAGGCTGCGGCGGCCGCCGGTGGGGACGGCCGCGCGGGCGGCCCGGGGCTGGGGTACGGGTACGGCACTCACGTACCCCACTATCCCCTACGTGCTCAGTTGTCGTTCATCCGGTTGGCGGTGTGGACGGCGCGGAGGACGGCCGCGGCCTTGTTGCGGCACTCGTTGTCCTCGGCGACGGGGTCGGAGTCGGCGACGACACCCGCTCCGGCCTGCACGTACGCGGTGCCGTCGCGGAGCAGGGCGGTGCGGATGGCGATGGCGGTGTCCGCGTCGCCGGCGAAATCGAGATAACCGACACATCCGCCGTACAGGCCGCGCCGGGAGGGTTCGAGCTCCTCGATGATCTGCATCGCGCGGGGCTTGGGGGCTCCGGAGAGCGTGCCGGCGGGGAAGCAGGCGGTGAGGACGTCGAAGGCGGTCCGGCCTTCGGCGACCTTGCCGGTCACGGTGGAGACGATGTGCATGACGTGCGAGTAGCGCTCGATCGACATGAAGTCGACGACCTCGACGGAGCCGGGCGCGCAGACCCGGCCGAGGTCGTTGCGGCCGAGGTCGACGAGCATGAGGTGCTCGGCGCGTTCCTTGGGGTCGGCGAGCAGTTCCTCGGCGAGGTCGTGGTCCTCCTGCGGGGTGGCGCCCCGGTGCCGGGTGCCGGCGATGGGGTGGACCATCGCCTGCCCGCCCTCGACCTTGACGAGGGCCTCGGGGCTGGATCCGACGACGTCGAAGCCGTTCTCGAAGCGGAAGAGGTACATGTACGGGGAGGGGTTGGTGGCCCGCAGGACCCGGTAGACGTCGAGCGCGGAGGCGGTGCACGGGGTCTCGAAGCGCTGTGAGGGCACGACCTGGAAGGCCTCGCCGGCCCGGATGCGCTCCTTGATGTCCTCGACGGCGTCCTGGTAGGCGGTGCCGCCCCAGAGCGCGGAGAACCCGGGCAGTTCGGAGGCGGGCAGGGCCGTGGGGGCGGTGGCGACCGGGCGGGCGAGGTCGGCCTCCATGGCGTCCAGGCGGGCGACGGCGTGCGCGTACGCCTCGTCGACGCCGGTCTCCAGGTCGTTGTGGTTGATCGCGTTGGCGATCAGGAGGACCGTGCCGTCCCAGTGGTCGAGGACCGCGAGGTCGCTGGTGAGGAGCATGGTGAGCTCGGGGAGCTCCAGGTCGTCGCGGGTGGAGTCGCCGATCTTCTCCAGGCGGCGGACGATGTCGTAGCCGAGGTAGCCGACCATGCCGCCGGTGAACGGGGGCATCCCGGAGGAGAGGTCACGGGGGGTGTGGAGGGCTTCGACGGTGGCGCGCAGCGCGTCGAGGGGGTCGCCGTCGGTGGGGACGCCGACGGGCGGGGTGCCCAGCCAGTGGGCCTCGCCGTCCCGCACGGTCAGGGTGGCGTCGCTGCGGACCCCGATGAAGGAGTAGCGGGACCACGAGCGGCCGTTCTCCGCGGATTCGAGGAGGAAGGTGCCGGGGCGTTCGGCGGCGAGCTTGCGGTAGAGCCCGACCGGGGTGTCGCCGTCCGCGAGGAGCCTGCGGCTGACGGGGATGACGCGGCGGTCGGCCGCCAGCTTGCGGAACGTCTCGAGATCCATGGCGCCAGACCTTACTGGGATACGGGGAGCACGTCGGTGTCGAAGCAGGTCCGGGTGCCGGTGTGGCAGGCGGCCCCGATCTGGTCGACCTTGACGAGGAGGGTGTCGGCGTCGCAGTCGAGGGCGACGGCCTTGACGTGCTGGACGTGGCCGGAGGTGTCGCCCTTGACCCAGTACTCCTGGCGGCTGCGGGACCAGTAGGTGGCGCGGCCGGTGGTGAGGGTGCGGTGCAGGGCCTCGTCGTCCATCCAGCCGAGCATCAGCACCTCGCCGGTGTCGTACTGCTGGGCGATGGCGGGCACGAGCCCGTCGGGGCTGCGCTTGAGCCGGGCGGAGACGGCCGGGTCGAGATTGCTGCTCATGGCGCCATTGTGCCGTGGTCCGGGGCGGTGTCCGGCCGGGCGTCCACTGGGCGGACCGGCTGCCCCGGTCGTACGCTGGCGGGCATGTCGACCCATGCGAAACGTGAACGGCTTCTGCTCGCGGATCTGTTGGAGGCGGCGGGCCCGGACGCGCCGACGCTCTGCGAGGGCTGGCGGACCCGGGACCTCGCCGCCCATGTGGTGGTGCGGGAGCGCAGGCCCGACGCGGCGGCCGGTTCCCTCGTACCGGCGCTGCGGGAGCGGCAGGACCGGGTGCAGGCGGAGTTCGCCGACAAGCCGTACGAGGAGCTGATCCAGCTCATCCGCACGGGACCGCCGCGGTTCTCCCCGTTCACCATCAAGCAGGTGGACGAGGGGGCGAACGTCGTCGAGTTCTTCGTGCACGCGGAGGACGTGCGCCGGGCCCAGCCCGACTGGTCGGCGCGCGAGCTGGATCCGGTCTTCGCCGACGCCCTCTGGTCCCGTCTGGAGCGGATGGCCCGGCTGCTGGGCCGCAAGGCCCCGGTGGGTCTGGTCCTGCGCCGTCCGAACGGCCAGACGGTCGTGGCCCACCGCGGCACCCCAGTGGTGACGGCGTCCGGGGAGCCGGGCGAGCTGGTGATGTACCTGTACGGGCGCCAGGACTCGGCGAAGGTGGCCCTTGAGGGGGAGCCGGAGGCGATCGAGCGGCTGCGGGAGACGAAGCAGCTGGGGCTCTAGGGGTGTCTTGTCGAGCCCGGCATGATCGGCAGGACATCCCCTGGGTCCTGTCCGGACAGGACGCCGCTCAGGACCTGACCTTCCGGGTCGTGCCGGGGGTCCTGTCCGGACCCTCCGGCTACTTCGGCAGTTCGGCCTTGCGGAGGGCGGGGACCAGCAGGGCGAAGACCCCTGACAGGGCGCAGACCGAGGCGCTGACGACGAAGACCGGGCCGGGGCCCCACAGGCCGATGGCGGCGCCGGTGAGCGGGAAGCTCAGGGGGGCGAGACCGAGGCTGCCGAGGCTGGCGACCGCCGAGACGCGGCCCAGGTAGGCGGGGTCGGACTCGGTCTGGACGAGTGCGCCGCAGAGCACACCGTTGAGTCCGGCGAGCAGGCCGACGCTCCCGGCGACGAGTACGGCGAGGGGCAGCTGCGGTACGAAGGCGAGGGCGCCGATCGACAGGGCGCCGAGGGTCATGCTCCAGCCCATCACGGCGCCGGCCCGGGGGACGCGCCCGCGCACGGTGAGGAGCAGTGAGGCGGAGCCCGCGCCCGCGCCGAAGCCGAAGAGCACCCAACCCATGCCGGCGGCCTCCCAGCCGCGCTGTTCGGCGAGGAGTGCGAGGCCGACGTTGAGCGGTCCGACGAAGCCGAGGTCGGCGAGGAGTATGACGATCATCAGCGGGCCGAGCACGCGGTGGCCGCGCACGTAGCGCAGGCCGTCGGCGAGGTCCCGCAGGGCGGTGCCGCCGCTCTCGCCGTTCTCCTCGGGGAGTGACCGCAGCTTGAGGGTGCAGAGCAGGGGCAGGGAGAGCGCGAAGAGCACGCCGGCGACGGCGAAGGCGGTCGCGGAGCCGCCGAGGGCGACGGCGAGGCCGCCGAGCGGGGCGCCGAGGACGGCGCCGGCGCGGTAGCCGATGCCGCGCATGCCCTGGACCCGGGCGAGCTGGTCGCGGTCGGCGATCCGGGGCGGCAGGGCGCCCACGGCGGGCAGGAAGACGGCGTCGACGGTGCCGAAGACGAGGGCGACGACGGCGAGCACCCACAGTCCGGGCGTGGCGAGGAAGAGGATCGCGGCGAGGCCGAGGGTGGACAGGCAGCGGACGGTGTCGGAGACGATGACGACGCGGCGGGGGCCGAGGCGGTCGGCGATCACTCCCCCGAAGAGCATGAGCAGGGCGCGGGGGACGGCGGAGACCGTCATGACGAGCCCGGCCTGGGCGGGGGTGCCGCTGCTGACGGCGGCCCAGGAGAGACCGAGGTAGTAGACGCTGTCGCCGAGAGTGGAGGCGGTGTACGCGCCGAGCCAGCGCAGCACCTGGCGGTTGCGGTGGGCGGGGCGGGCGGGTGCGACGGCGGCGGGGGTCGTGGTCGTGGTCATCGTCTCTCAGCCTCGGTAGGGGAAGCCGTGCAGGTGGACGGCGACGTTCTCGCGGCCCTCGGTGTCACCGGCGGCCTCGGCGGCGCGGGCCCGCTGGTCGTACTTCTGGAGGAGCGCGTCGAGTTCGGTGCCGAGGGCGGCGAGTTCGGCGGCGGTGAGGCGCGGCAGCCATTCGGAGCTGATCGCGGCCGAGCGCCATTCGTCGGACCAGGTGAGCCGCTCGTCCATGAAGCGGCGGTGGAGCTCGGCGCGCTGTTCGTTGAGGGTGCGGCCGACGGCGTCGCTCGCGGCGGCCGTCTCCGGGTTCCCGCGGACGTCCTCGTCGCGGATGCTCAGCCCGTACGAGCTGGGCTGCCACCAGCGCTCGCGGCCGTCGGCTGACTGCGTCTCGGCCTCCTCGATGAGGCCGTGCTCGGCGAGCTTGCGCAGGTGGTAGCTGACGAGCGAGACGGCTTCGTCGACCTGCTCGGCGAGCTGGGACGCGGTGGCGGTGCGGGCCACGAAGAGGGCCCGGTAGAGGCGCATGCGCAGGGGGTGCGCGATCGCCTTCAGAGTGCCCAGGTCGTCGATGCGGCGGTTCTCCTGCGAGGTCATGTCCACGACCATAGATGCGAAAGAAATCTTGCGCAATAGAAGTTGCGCAAATAATCCTGCACATCCGGGCAAGAAGAAGGGCCCCCGCGGGGGCCCTTCCTGACGACTGCTCAGCGGACCGGGTGGCCCGCCTCCCGCAGCGCGTCCTTGACCTGCGAGATCCGCAGATCGCCGAAGTGGAAGACGGAGGCCGCGAGCACCGCGTCCGCCCCCGACGCCACGGCCGGCGCGAAGTCGGCGAGCTTTCCGGCGCCGCCGGAGGCGATCACCGGCACCGTGACGTGCTTGCGCACCGCCGCGATCATCTCGGTGTCGTAGCCGTCCTTCGTGCCGTCCGCGTCCATCGAGTTGAGCAGGATCTCGCCCGCGCCCAGCTCGGCGGCCCGGTGCGCCCACTCGACGGCGTCGATGCCGGTGCCCTTGCGGCCGCCGTGCGTCGTCACCTCGAAGGAGCCCGAGGCGGTGCGGCGCGCGTCCACGGACAGGACGAGCACCTGGCGGCCGAAGCGCTCCGCGATCTCGCGGATCAACTCGGGGCGCTCGATTGCGGCGGTGTTGACGCCCACCTTGTCGGCACCCGCCCGCAGCAGCTTGTCGACGTCCTCGGCCGAGCGGACGCCGCCGCCGACCGTGAGCGGGATGAAGACCTGCTCGGCGGTGCGGCGCACCACGTCGTAGGTGGTCTCCCGGTTGCCGGAGGAGGCGGTGATGTCGAGGAAGGTCAGCTCGTCGGCGCCCTCGGCGTCGTACAGCTTGGCCATCTCGACGGGGTCGCCCGCGTCCCGCAGGTTCTGGAAGTTGACGCCCTTGACGACCCGGCCGTTGTCCACGTCCAGGCAGGGGATCACGCGTACGGCGAGACTCATGCGACATCACTCCGGTACGCCTCGACCTCGACCTCGACGACCAGGCGCGGGTCGACGAAGCCGGAGACGATGATCATCGACGCGGCGGGGCGGACGCCGTCGAACAGCTCCTTGTGGGCGCGGCCGACCTCCTCCACGTCCCGGGCGTGCGTGATGTACGTCCGGGTCCGGACGACGTGCTCCGCGCCCAGGCCCAGCTGCTTCAGCGCCCCGAAGGCGACGTTGAAGGAGTTGACCGCCTGGTCGTACGGGCCGCCGTCGGCGATCTGGCCGTCGACGACCGACGTGCAGCCGGAGACCAGGACCAGGCCGTTCGGCAGCTCCACCGCGCGCGAGTAGCCGAACTGCTCCTCCCAGGGAGCGCCGGTGACGACCTTGCGTACGGAATCGGTCATACGGCGGCCACCGCGGCGATGGCCTCTTCGAGGGTGAAGGCCTTGGCGTACAGCGCCTTGCCGACGATCGCGCCCTCGACGCCGAGCGGGACGAGGCCGGACAGGGCCCGCAGGTCGTCCAGGGAGGAGACGCCGCCGGAGGCGACGACGGGCTTGTCGGTGGCCGCGCAGACGTTCTTCAGGAGCTCCAGGTTGGGGCCCTGGAGCGTGCCGTCCTTGGCGATGTCGGTGACGACGTACCGCGCGCAGCCCTCGGAGTCCAGGCGGGCCAGCGTCTCGTACAGGTCGCCGCCGTCACGGGTCCAGCCGCGGCCGCGCAGGGTGGTGCCGCGCACGTCGAGGCCGACGGCGATCTTGTCGCCGAACTCGGCGATGACCTTGGCGACCCACTCCGGGGTCTCCAGGGCGGCGGTGCCGAGGTTGACGCGGGTGCAGCCGGTGGCGAGGGCGGCGGCCAGCGAGGCGTCGTCGCGGATGCCGCCGGACAGCTCGACCTTGATGTCCATGGCCTCGGTGACCTGGCGGACCAGGTCGCGGTTGTCGCCGGTGCCGAAGGCGGCGTCCAGGTCGACCAGGTGGAGCCACTCGGCGCCGGCCCGCTGCCAGGCCAGGGCGGCCTCCAGCGGAGAGCCGTAGGAGGTCTCGCTGCCGGACTCGCCGTGGACGAGCCGGACGGCCTGGCCGTCGCGGACGTCGACGGCGGGGAGGAGTTCGAGAGTGCTCACAGGGTTCCGATCCAGTTGGTGAGGAGCTGGGCTCCGGCGTCGCCGGACTTCTCGGGGTGGAACTGGGTCGCCCACAGGGCGCCGTTCTCCACCGCCGCGACGAAGGGCTCGCCGTGGGTGGCCCAGCTGACCTTGGGGGCGCGGATGTTCTTGTTGCCGACCTCCAGGGTCCACTCGCGCACCGCGTAGGAGTGCACGAAGTAGTACCGGGCGTCGGCGTCGAGACCGGCGAACAGCTGGCTGTCGGCGGGCGCGTCGACCGTGTTCCAGCCCATGTGGGGGACGACGGGGGCGTTCAACGGCTCGACCGTACCGGGCCACTCGTCGAGGCCCTCGCTCTCCACGCCGTGCTCGATGCCGTGCGCGAAGAGGATCTGCATGCCGACGCAGATGCCCATGACGGGGCGGCCGCCGGAGAGCCGGCGGCCGACGATCCAGTCGCCGCGGGCCTCCTTGAGGCCCGTCATGCAGGCGGAGAAGGCGCCGACGCCGGGGACGAGGAGCCCGTCGGCGTTCATCGCCTTCTCGTAGTCGCGGGTGATCTCGACGTCCGCGCCGACCCGGGCGAGCGCGCGCTCGGCCGAGCGGACGTTGCCGAAGCCGTAGTCGAAGACGACGACCTTCTTCGGGGACGCGCTCATGCCCACACGTCCAGCCGCAGCACGCCGGCGCCGAGGCACATCGCGGCGCCGAGGGCGACGAGCACGATCACGCCCTTGGGCATCTGCTGCTTGACGAAGGAGTAGATGCCGCCGAGCAGGAAGAGCCCGACGACGATGAGGATGGTGGAGAGGCCGTTCACGACTAGAGCGCGCCCTTCGTGGAGGGGAGGATTCCGGCGGCGCGCGGGTCGCGCTCGGCGGCGTAGCGGAGCGCGCGGGCCAGGGCCTTGAACTGGCACTCCACGATGTGGTGGGCGTTGCGGCCGTACGGCACGTGGATGTGCAGCGCGATCTGGGCCTGGGCGACGAAGGACTCGAAGATGTGCCGGGTCATCGTCGTGTCGTACGAGCCGATCATCGGCGCCATGTTCTCGGGCTCGGTGTGCACGAGGTACGGGCGGCCGGAGAGGTCGACGGTCACCTGGGCGAGCGACTCGTCCAGCGGGACGGTGCAGTTGCCGAAGCGGTAGATGCCGACCTTGTCGCCGAGCGCCTGCTTGAAGGCGGCGCCGAGGGCGAGGGCGGTGTCCTCGATGGTGTGGTGCGAGTCGATGTGCAGGTCGCCGTCGGTCTTCACGGTCAGGTCGAACAGACCGTGCCGGCCGAGCTGGTCGAGCATGTGGTCGTAGAAGCCGACCCCGGTCGACACGTCGACCTTTCCGGTGCCGTCGAGGTCGATCTCGACGACGACGGAGGTCTCCTTGGTGGTGCGCTCAACGCGGCCTACGCGGCTCATCGTTCCTGCTCCTTCATCAATTCACGGACCGCGTCGAGGAACGCGTCGTTCTCTTCGGGGGTGCCGGCGGTGACCCGCAGCCATCCCGGTACGCCGTTGTCCCGGACCAGGACGCCCCGGTCGAGGATCCGCTGCCAGGCCGCGTGCGCGTCGGGGAACTTCCCGAACTGCACGAAGTTGGCGTCGGACTCGGTGACCTCGTAGCCGATCGCCCGCAGTTCGGAGACGAGCCGGTCGCGCTCGGCCTTGAGCTGCTCGACGTACCCGAGGAGGGTGTCGGTGTGCTCCAGGGCGGCGAGCGCGGTGGCCTGGGTGACGGCCGAGAGGTGGTACGGGAGGCGGACCAGCTGGACGGCGTCGACCACGGCCGGGTGGGCGGCGAGGTAGCCGAGGCGCAGTCCGGCGGCGCCGAACGCCTTGGACATGGTCCGGGAGACCACCAGGTGGGGGCGGCCCGCCAGGAGCGGCAGCAGCGACTCCCGGTGGCTGAACTCCACGTACGCCTCGTCCACGACGACCATCGAGGGCTTGGCCGCCTGGGCCGCCTCGTAGAGGGCGAGGACGGTGGCGGCGTCGACCGCGGTGCCGGTGGGGTTGTTGGGCGAGGTGATGAAGACGACGTCGGGCCGGTGCTCGGCGATGGCCTTCTCGGCCGCCGCCACGTCGATGGTGAAGTCGTCCTTGCGCGGGCCGGAGATCCAGCCGGTGCCGGTGCCGCGGGCGATCAGGGCGTGCATCGAGTACGAGGGCTCGAAGCCGATCGCGGTACGGCCGGGGCCGCCGAAGGTCTGCAGCAGCTGCTGGAGGACCTCGTTGGAGCCGTTGGCCGCCCACACGTTCTCCACCGCGACCGGGTGGTGCGCGGTGCGGGTGAGGTAGCGGGCGAGCTCGGTGCGCAGCTCGACCGCGTCCCGGTCGGGGTAGCGGTTGAGGCCGCGGGCGGCCTCGGCGACCCGCTCCGCGATCCGGGCCACCAGGGGCTCGGGCAGCGGGTAGGGGTTCTCGTTGGTGTTCAGCTGGACGGGGACGTCGAGCTGGGGCGCGCCGTACGGGGACTTGCCCTTCAGCTCGCCGCGGACCGGCAGGTCGTCGATCCGGATGCTGTCGTTCTGGCTCACTTGCTCTCGGGGACCTTCCATCCGAATCGTGCCTTGATCGCGGCGCCGTGGGCCGGCAGGTCCTCGGCCTCGGCGAGGGTCACCACGTGGTGGGCGACGTCGGCGAGCGCGTCGCGCGTGTAGTCCACGATGTGCACGCCGCGCAGGAAGGACTGCACGGAGAGGCCCGAGGAGTGGCAGGCGCATCCGCCGGTGGGCAGGACGTGGTTGGAGCCGGCGCAGTAGTCGCCGAGCGAGACCGGCGCCCAGGCGCCGACGAAGATCGCGCCCGCGTTGCGGACCCGGTCGGCGACGGCGGCGGCGTCGGCGGTCTGGATCTCCAGGTGCTCGGCGCCGTACGCGTCGACGACCTTCAGTCCGTCGGCGAGGTCGCGGACGAGGACGATCGCGGACTGGCGGCCGGCGAGGGCCGGGACGATCCGGTCGTCGACGTGCTTGGAGGCGGCGACCTGGGTCTTCAGTTCGGCCTCGGTGGCGGCGGCCAGCTCGTCCGAGTCGGTGACGAGGACGGAGGCCGCCATCGGGTCGTGCTCGGCCTGGCTGATGAGGTCGGCGGCGACGTGGACGGGGTCGGCGGTGGAGTCCGCGAGGATCGCGATCTCCGTCGGGCCGGCCTCGGCGTCGATGCCGATGCGGCCCTTGAGGAGGCGCTTGGCGGCGGCCACGTAGATGTTGCCGGGGCCGGTGACCAGGTTGACGGGGGCGCAGCCCGGCTCGCCGGCCGTTCCCTCGGTGCCGTAGGCGAACATGGCGATGGCCTGGGCGCCGCCGGCGGCGTAGACCTCGTCGACGCCGAGCAGGGCGCAGGCGGCCAGGATCGTCGGGTGCGGCAGGCCGCCGAACTCCTTCTGCGGCGGCGAGGCGATGGCGATGCCCTCGACGCCGGCCTCCTGCGCCGGGACGACGTTCATCACGACGGAGGACGGGTAGACGGAGCGGCCGCCGGGCACGTAGAGCCCGACGCGCTCGACCGGGATCCACTTCTCGGTGACCGTGCCGCCGGGGACGACCTGGGTGGTGTGGGTGGTGCGGCGCTGCTCGCGGTGGACGAGCCGGGCGCGCCGGATGGACTCCTCGAGGGCGGCGCGGACGGCCGGGTCGAGCTCGTCGAGGGCGCGGGTGATCGCGTCGGCGGGGACGCGGAGGCCCGGGACGCGGACGCCGTCGAATTTCTCCCCGTAGTCGATCACCGCGGCCGCGCCATGATGCCGGACGTCCTCGCAGATCGGCCGCACCTTCTCCAGGGCGGCTTCCACGTCGAACTCGGCACGGGGCAGCAGGTCGCGCAGGGCGGAACCCTCGGGCAGGGTCTCACCGCGCAGATCGATTCGAGAGATCACGGGTCAATTCTCGCAGACGGCCCATCGACGCCGGTCGGCCGTATCAACAGCTGATACATGCCATTCGCTGACTGATACACGCCACAGTGGCGTCTTGTCGCCACACCTGACCGTTAGCGTTCAGCCCGTCACACAGCGGGAAGAACGGCTGTACGAATCCACGAATCCCCCCATGGCGGAGTCGGCGGAGTCGTGGGAGCGGATCGTGGAAAGCGAGGGGGCGGCAGTGACCGAGCCGCACGAGGACGGGATGCCGGACGGCCTCACGGGCCCGGAACGGGCCGTGTGGCGGGCGTTCCGGATCGGCAGGACGTGCGATCTCACGGAGGGGATCGCGGAGCGGGACGACCCGTTCAGGGAGCGGGAGTGGGAGTGGGGTGAGGAGCGGAGCGTCCGCGCCGACGTGGTGGCGCTGCTGCTGCTCGCCGGGCCGCCGGCCCGGTCCGGGCGGGTGGCCGCGCTGAAGCTGCGCGGGGTGCGGATCACCGGCGTGCTGAACCTGGCGGGCGGGACGATAGGGCCGTACGTGGAGCTGCACGGCTGCCGTTTCGACGGAGAGGTGGTGCTGCCCGAGGCGCGCTTCGGGACGCTGCGGATGGTGGAGTGCTCGCTGCCGCGCCTGGAGGCGGCCCGCCTCCACACGGAGGGCGACCTGCACCTGCCGCGCTGCCGGGTGCGGCACGGCATACGCCTGACGGACGCCCAGATCGGCACGGACCTGCTGATCAACCAGATCCAGGTGTGGCCGGACCGGCGGGGGCGGGCGATCACGGCGGACGGCATGGTGGTGGCGCAGGACGTCCAGGCCGAGCTGATCGAGACGCACGGCGAGCTGAGCCTGCGCGGGGCGAACGTCGGGGTGTCGCTCAGCCTGCGCGGCAGCGTGCTGCGCGGGGCGCAGGGCCGCCGCGCCCTGAACGCCCCGCAGCTGACGGTGGAGCGCTCGCTCTATCTGAACGCGGCGTGGGTGTACGACGACTCGGGGAGCTACGCCTCCACCTACTCCACGGCCACCCCGCCATACGGGGTGTCGCCCGCCCAGGGCGCCCGGCGCAAGCCGGTGGAGTGCCACGGCGGGGTGCGGCTCGACGACGGCCGGTTCGGTGACGCGGTCGATCTGCACCAGGCCCGGTTCGTGCTGAACGGCGCGCGCCGGGAGGAGGTGTCGCTGCGCCGGATCGTCACCCCGGAGCTGCGGTTCAACGGCGAGCGGCCCGAGGAGGGGCGGGTCGTGCTGAACGGCGCCAAGGTCGTCACGCTGATCGACCTGTCGACCAGCTGGCCGGGCCCCGGCGGGCTCGCGATGGGCGGCTTCGCCTACGAGAACCTCGTGCCGTACGGGCCGTTCCCGCTGGCCCGGCGCCTGGAGTGGGTCGCGGCGGCGACCCCGGAGTACGCCCCCGAGCCGTACGAGCGGCTCGCGACGGTGCTGCGCAACAGCGGGGAGGACGCCGACGCCCGCGAGGTGCTGCTCGCCAAGCAGCGCCGAAGACGCGAGACGCTCCCCCTGGCGGGAAAGCTGTGGGGGTACCTCCAGGACTGGACGGTGGCGTACGGCTACCGGCCGGGCCGGGCCGCCCTGTGGATGGCGGTGCTCTGGGGGGCGGGCACCCTCGCCTTCTCCCACTACCGCCCGATCGCCCTGAAGGGCGACGAGGCGCCCGAGTGGAACGGACCGCTGTACGCGCTCGACCTCCTGCTCCCGGTGATCAACCTCGGCCAGGACGGCTACTGGCGCCTGGAGGGCCTCTGGCAGTGGGCCGCCGCCGTGCTCATCCTCCTCGGCTGGATCCTGGCCACGACGGTGGCGGCGGGCGCCACCCGGCTGCTGCGGCGCGGCTGACGGAGCGGGCCGGTCGCACGGCCGACCGGGCGGGGCGACGGGCGGGGTGCGGTCGGGCGGCCGGGCGGCCGGGTGACGGGCGGTCGGCCGGGCGGCCCGGTGGAGGGGCTCGGGAGCCGTGGTGTGGGCCCGGTGGAATGAGGGTGAAAGGGCTGGGCAGGCGGGCGCGCGGGACCCCGGCGCGGTGGGAAAATACGTCGCACGATGTCCTTGCTCCGCGCCCTGGTCGGCGCCGTCCGCTCGGCCCGGCACGCACCGCGGCTCGCCGCGGGGTTCGTGCCGGACGACGACGTGCTGCTCGACGCCCCGGACGAGCGGCTCGCCCCCGCCCTCGTCGCCGCCGCCCTCGCCGATCCGGAACCGGCGGCGAAGCTGCTCGCCACCACCCGGGACGGCGGCGAGTGGGAGGACCGCGACCGGTACGTCACCCGGCTCGCCACCTTCGCGTACAACAGGGAGGAGTGGCTGACGCACTGGCTCGACGCCGCGCCCCGCGACCCCGACGCCCTCCTCGTCACGGCGCAGCTCGCGGTCCGCAGGGCCTGGGAGTCGCCGGCCCGGGCCGAGCGGCTGCGCGACCTCGCCCCGCTGATCAGCGCGGTCGCGGAGCAGGCGCCGCGGGACCCGGTGCCGTGGCGCCTCGCCCTGGACCACGCGCGCGGGGCGCACGCCGGGCACACCGTCTTCGAGTCGCTCTGGGCGCAGGCCGTGCGCCGCTCCCCCCACCACTACGGCTGCCACGTCGCGGCGCTCAAGTACCTCTCCGCGCAGTGGTACGGCTCCCACCGCGCCGCCTTCGACTTCGCCGAACAGGCCGCGGACGACGCCGTGGAGGACTCGCTCGTCCGTGCGCTGCCGGTCCGCGCGGCCTACGACCGGCTGCGGGTGGGGCCCGCGGACGACGGGTCGGTGCCCGCGGCGCGGATCGACCGGGCCGCGGACCGCGCCCTGACCCTGTCGGCGGCCTTCCCCGCGGGCGACCCGTGGCCGGCCGAGGTCCGCAACCTGCTCGCGTACGTACTGGTGGAGCAGGCGCGGTGGCGGGAGGCGCGGGAGGAGTTCGGCCGGATCGGCCCGTACGCGACCTCGTTTCCCTGGAGGGCCGCGCGGGGCTCCGTACCGGAGGACCCTTCCCCAGGCTCTCGGCTTCGTTCGAACAGGGGGGACCCCCTCCTCGGATTCCTGGCCGCGAGGGACCTCGTACGGGCCGAGGTGGCCCGTCGGACACCCCTCTGGGACACCGGAGACGGACGGGCCGGACGGGGCGGGCCCGGCGGCCATTAGGCTTGGCCGCTGTGACCACCGCTCGCCTGCCTCTCTTCCCGCTCAACGCGGTGCTGTTCCCGGGCCTCGTGCTGCCGCTGAACGTCTTCGAGGAGCGTTATCGCGCCATGATGCGCGAGCTGCTCACGATCGACGAGTCGGAGCCGCGCCGGTTCGCGGTCGTCGCCATCCGCGACGGCCGCGAGGTCGCGCCGACCGCCCCGGGCATGCCGGACCAGACGTCGCTGCCGGAGAAGGGCCCCGGCGCGGGCTTCGGCTCCGACCCGATCCAGTCCTTCCACCGGGTCGGCTGCATCGCCGACGCGGCCTCGATCCGCGAACGCGCCAACGGCAGCTTCGAGGTGATGGCCACCGGCACGACCCGGGTGAAGCTGCTCTCGGTCGACGCGAGCGGACCGTTCCTCGTCGCCGAGGTCGAGGAGATCCCGGAGGAGCGCGGCGAGGAGGCCGGCACCCTCTCCGAGGGCGTCCTGCGGGCCTTCCGCAGCTATCAGAAGCGGCTCGCGGGGGCGCGGGAGCGCTCGCTGACGACGAGTGAGCTGCCCGACGACCCGTCGGTGGTGTCCTACCTGGTCGCTGCGGCGGCGGTGCTCGACACCCCGTCGAAGCAGCGGCTGCTCCAGGCACCGGACACGGCGACGCGGCTGCGCGAGGAGCTGACGCTGCTGCGCGCGGAGACGGCCGTGCTCCGCCATCTGCCGTCGCTGCCGGCGGTGGACCTGACGCAGGGCCCGACGTACCCGAACTGAGCCGGACCCCCGCGGGACGGACCGAGCCGAGGAAGAGCGCGTGGCGAAGAAGCAGAAGAAGAACGGCGGGGGCACCCCGGCGACGGTGGCGCTGACCGCGGCCGGCACCCCCTTCACCCTGCACGCGTACGAGCACGACCCGGCCTCCCCCTCCTACGGCGAGGAGGCGGCGGAGGCCCTCGGGGTCTCCCCCGACCGGGTCTTCAAGACGCTGGTGGCCGACGTGGACGGCGAACTGACCGTGGCGGTGGTCCCGGTGGCGGGGCAGCTGGACCTGAAGGCGCTGGCCTCGGCGGTCGGCGGCAAGCGCGCGGCGATGGCGGACCCGGCGGCCGCGGAGCGCACCACGGGGTACGTCCGGGGCGGGATCTCCCCGCTGGGCCAGCGCAGGCGTCTGCGTACCGTCCTCGACGCCTCGGCCTCGGACCACGCGACCGTCTGCATCTCGGCGGGCCGCCGCGGTCTCGAGGTGGAGCTCTCCCCCGCCGACCTGGCGGCCCTCACCTCGGCGGTCGTCGCCCCGATCGGCCGCGCCTGACGTCCGGCGCGGCCGTCCCCGAGGCCGGTGCCGTCAGCCGGCGCTCGGGCCCTGCCGGTACGGCTTCGGCTGGTCCCACGCCTCCGGCTCGGGGTCGCGGGGGCCGAACGCGGCCGTGAGGGCGAGGTGCACGATCATCGCCGCGAGCGGCCAGGCCAGCATCGCGGCCGCGGCCATGTTCAGTTCGAGCGGCGCCTCGAAGACGACGTTGGGGCCGACCGCCTTGGCGTGGCCGACGACGTCGTCCGTCGGGCCGAAGGACGTGCCGAGGCCCCATGCGAGGAGCGAGCCGAGGACGCCGCCCAGGGCCAGGCCGAGCACCAGCGGGACCCCGCCCTTGCGGCGCAGCAGGAAGACCACGAGCGCGGCGACCGCGCCGAAGGCCAGGGCGAGGAGCACGAACGTGCCGTCCGAGCCGATCGCCGACTCGCCCTCGGAGTCGCGGAGGTAGACCCCCTTGCCGTCCGAAATCAGCTGGACGCGGGGGGCCAGGGTCAGCCACAGGACTCCGAGCACCGCGCCCGCGACCG
The DNA here is from genome assembly GCF_040815545.1 of Streptomyces sp. LMG1-1-1.1. Classification (NCBI taxonomy): domain Bacteria; kingdom Bacillati; phylum Actinomycetota; class Actinomycetes; order Kitasatosporales; family Streptomycetaceae; genus Streptomyces; species Streptomyces sp. LMG1-1-1.1. The sequence goes on from NZ_JBFPNH010000036.1 coordinate 45,000, forward strand.
CCGAGACGAGGGTCACCAGGACGCCCTGCAGCACCTCGGCGCCCGTGATCGGGTCGCCGGCCGGCCCGTCGGCCGGCGGGGGCGACGGGGGCCAGTCGGGGTCGTGCGGCGGCTGGTGGGGCGGAGTCAGGGGTGCGGTCACCCCGCCATCGTGCCAGGTGCGCCTGTGGCCCGCCTCAGCGGACGGCGGCCCGCCGGTACGCCCAGGTGGCGACGGCGAGGGAGAGGACGCCGACCGCCCCGCACACGGCGAGGTCGCCGGCGACGAGCGCCCAGTCCGGGTGCGGGTCGAAGGTGTGGGCCAGGGCCTCCACGCCGTACGTGGACGGCAGCAGGTCCCGCGCCCACGCGACCGGTGCGGGCATCCCCTCCGCCGGGAGTACGCCGAGGAGCAGCGCCGCCGACATGCCGAGCTGGCCGAGGAGGGTGGCCAGCTCCGGCCGGGGCGCGAGGAGTCCGAGGGCCGCGCCGAGTCCGGCGAGCGCGGCGCCGGAGAGCGGGACGACGGCGGCGAGGATCCACAGGTGGCCGAGCGGAAGGCCGAACAGCACGGAGCCTGCGACGGCGGTGACGGCCGTCCCCGGCACGGTGAAGGAGGCGTACGCCCCGGCCGCGCCGAGCACGACCGCGGCGGGCGGCACGGGCAGCGTGGCGTAGTGGTCGAGGCCGCCGCCGGCCCGCAGCTGCCCGAAGTACTGGGCGAGCAGGTTGAGCGCGACGAAGGCGACGACCAGGACGGTGGAGCCCGCCACGACGGCGCGCGCCTCGGTGCCGCCGTCGACGACCCCGCGCATCATGACCATGATGCCGATCGACTGGAAGGTGGCCACGAAGAGCAGCGGGATGCGGGCGACCCGGGCCCGGGAGAGCTGCGCCCGGTAGACGGCGGCCAGGGCGGGCAGCAGCCGGGCGCGCGGGGCGAGGGGTGCGGGGCCGTCCTCGGCGCCGCGGGACCGGGGGGTCGGCGCGGCGGTCGGCAGGACCTCCGCGGGCACGGTGCTCACTGCGGGCAGCTCCTGACGGTGACGTGCGGTTCATGAGGGCCGCGCGGGGCGCGGGGGGCACGGCGGGTCACGCCTTCACCAGCCCCTCGGTCGCCCCGCCCAGTGCGAGGTACACGTCCTCCAGGCTGGGCGTGGCGAGGGTGAAGTCGTCGAGCGCGGCGAAGGCGGCGCCGCCGGTGACGGTGGCGACGGCCGCGCGGGCGGCGTCGGGGGCGAGCCGGAGGCTCCAGCGCCGTCCGGTCTCCTGGGCGAGTTCCCGCAGGGCGGCGACCTCGGGCAGGTGGAGCGGGGCGGCGTCGCGCCAGACGAGTTCGACGCGGACCTCGCCGGCGACGCGTTCCTTGAGCCCGGTGGGGGTGTCGCAGGCGATGACCCGGCCGTGGTCGAGGACGGCGACCCGGTCGAGGACGGTCTCGGCCTCGATGACGTTGTGGGTGACGAGCACCACGGTGGTGCCGTGCTCGGCGCGGCGCCGGTCGACGGCGGCCCAGACGGCCCGGCGGGCGACGGGGTCCATGCCGGTGGTGGGTTCGTCGAGGACGAGGACGGGCCGTCCGCCGACGAGGGCGGCGGCGACGCAGGCGAGCCGCCGCTGTCCGCCGGACAGCTTCTTGAGGGGCCGGGAGGCGAGCGGGGTGAGGCCCAGCTCCTCCAGGACGGCGTCGCGCTCGGCGCGCGCGTCGTGTGCGGTGAGGCCGCGCAGCCGTCCGGTGGTCTCGGCGGCGAGGGCGACGGTCAGCTCGTCGAGGGCGGTGGACTCCTGGCCGAGGTAGGCGAGGAGCCGGGCCGCCCGCTCGGGGTGGCGGACCAGGTCGTGGCCGAGGAGCTCGACGGTGCCGGAGTCGGGGCGCATGAGTCCGGTGAGCTGGCGGACGAGGCTGGACTTGCCGGCTCCGTTGGGGCCGAGCAGGCCGAAGATCTCGCCGCCGCGCACGTCGAGGCTGATCCCGTCGGTGGCCCGCACCTCGGGTGTCGCGGGCGCACCGCGCCTGCCGCGCGTGGCGGGGTACGTCTTGACCAGATCCCGCACCACGCACACCGTACTCACGGGGGAAGAGCCTACGGGGTCGCCGGGCCCGGTCCGGGCGCGGGGGCGTGTTCGGCGGCGGCCCGGACGTCGATCTCGCGCCAGAACCCGGCCCGGATCGCGTACCGGTCGTGCTCGTCGATCTGGTCGTCCTTGTGGGCGAGCAGGCCGAATCGGGCGGCGTATCGGAGGAGTTCGCCGTCGATGCGGTGCGGGATGCGGGGGTAGAGGGTGGACAGCTTCTGTACGTGGCTCTGCTCGGGAAGCCGTTCCATCCAACGGCGGGCGAAGACCTGCCCGACCTCGAACGGGTCACCGCCGACGGTGGTGATGTCCTCCTCGCGGTCGGCCCAGCGCTGCTCGGCACTGGTGAGCGCGGCGAGGGTGGGCAGGGAGGCGGTCTCGGCCGGCTCGCCGAGGGAGGGCGCGGGGCGCTCGACCCAGCCCCGGTCGGAGGACCAGCGGAGCGCGCTGGTGCCCTGCGGCCCGGCGGCGACGGACGGGCCGGGGAGGGACGTGGTGCCGGGGCCGCGCAGGCCGGCCAGGTCCTTGGGGGTGGGGACGCCCTTGCCCTGGGCCGGGGCGGGGAGCCCCGTGCCGTTCAGGTGGGCGCCGTTCAGGTGGCCGTCGTCCCGCAGGTGGCCGTCCTCGCGGAGGTGGGCGTCGTCCCTCAGGTGGCCGTTGTCGGGGAGGTGGCCGTTGCCGTGGGCGCGGTCGTCGTCGCGGACGTGGCCGTTGCGGTGGACGAGGCCGTCGGCGCCGTGGCCGCGGTCGGCGGGGACGGAGGGGTCCCCTGCGGGGGCGGGGCTGCCGTTGCGCGCGGCCGCGGCCTCCGCCGCCCGTTCGGCCGAGGCGGCGAGGGCGGCCTCGGGCAGCGGCGCGGAGAGGATCGCCGCGATCTCGGGGCGCGGGGCGGGCGGGGGCGCGCAGAGGCCGCTGAGGTCCTTGGCGCGGACGGCGCGGGTGATCCAGGTCCGGTCGAGGACCCGCCGTTCGTCGGCCTCGGCCACGAGGTCCTCGGACTGGTTGTAGTCGCCGTCGGCGGCCTGGACGGCCCAGAGGTGGACGGCGACGCCGTGCTCCTTGGCCGACATGAGGCCCGGCAGCAGGTCGCCGTCGCCGGTGACGAGCACGATGTCGGAGCAGGCCCGGTTCCTGGCGAGCTCGGTCAGCTCGGTGTGCATGGCCGCGTCGACGCCCTTCTGCGCCCAGCGCCCCTCGCTCCTGGTCAGGGCGCCCAGCCGGACGGTGACGCGGGGCATCACGCGCAGTCTGCGGTGCTCGGGCTGGGGCACCCGGTCGGGTGCGCCGTCGAACCAGTAGATCCGCAGCAGGGGCAGGGCGGTCTCGGCCTCGGCCCGCTCGCGCAGCTGCCGGATGAGGCCGGCGTGGTCGACGGTGATCCGGGAGCGGGCCGGTTCCCCGGCGAGAAGACTGGCGGCGGCGCCCAGGAGGTAGCCGGCGTCCACCAGGACGACGCAGCGGTCCACGTGTTCCACCCTCTTTCGGGAGCCTCGGATTCGAAAGGGTGCTTCGGGTTTCCTTCGAGTCTGCCCGACTGTCGGGGGCTTGACGGCCGGAACTGGATCATCGGCGTGGCGAATATCACGCCAGCTCGCCCCCTACGCTCCGTAATGATCCAACATGCGGCGCTTCGTACCGTATGTGAGTCTGACAGCGGCCCTGGCCCCTAGGTCCCTTTGAGGAGGCATTCCCATGGCCAAGAACCGCAACCAGACCCGCGGTCAGAAGCAGCAGTCCCCGGCCGAGCGCGGCGCCCAGCAGGCGCAGCAGTCCGCCCTCGAATCCCAGGCCGAACAGCGCGCCACCCAGGTCACACCGGGTGACATGGCGCGGAAGGGTCGTCAGAAGCGCTTCGGCCACAACTGACGCCTCCACGGCAAAGGGGCGCGCCCGTGACGACGGGCGCGCCCCTTGCGCGTGTGCGGAGGCCGGAGCGGGGTTGTCGCGGAGGTCAGCCCGCCAGGCAGGACGGGCCGAGCAGCACCTTCAGGTCGCCGAAGAGGGCCGGGTCGGCCTGCACCCGGTGCCGGTCGAGCCGGAGCACGGTCGTGGTGCGGGGGCCCTGGAGCTTGATCCGCACCTCGGTGTTGCCCTTGTGGTGCTTGAGGATCTCGCCGAGCCGGGTGACCATCGGCGGGGTCACCTTCACCGTCGGGATGGTGAGGATCACCGGTGCGTTGGTCCCGGCGTTCGACAGGTCGGGGACCATCAGCTCCATGGCGACGAGGCGGGGGATGTCCTCGCGCTTGTCGAGCCGTCCCTTGACGAAGACGACCGTGTCCTCGACGAGCTGGGTGGACACCAGCTGGTAGGTGGCCGGGAAGAACATGCACTCGATGGAGCCGGCGAGGTCCTCGACGGTGGCGATGGCCCAGGCGTTGCCCTGCTTGGTCATCTTGCGCTGGAGGCCGGAGATGATGCCGCCGATGGTGACGACCGCGCCGTCTCCGTGCTCGCCGCCGGTGAGCTGGGAGATCGCCGCGTCCGTCTTGTCGGACAGGACGTGCTCGATGCCGAACAGCGGGTGGTCGGAGACGTAGAGGCCGAGCATCTCGCGCTCCTGGGCGAGCAGGTACGACTTCTCCCACTCGACGTCGGAGAACTCGACGTCGAGGCCGAAGCCGGGCTCGTCGCTCGCCTCGTCACCCATCCCGCCGAAGAGGTCGAACTGTCCCTCGGCCTCCTTGCGCTTGACCGCCACCACGTTGTCGATCATGGGTTCGTGGTGGGCGACCAGGCCCTTGCGGGTGTGGCCCATCTCGTCGAAGGCGCCGGCCTTGATCAGCGACTCGACCGTCCGCTTGTTGCAGACGACGGCCTCGACCTTGTCGAGGAAGTCGGGGAAGGAGGAGTACTTCCCCTTCGCCTTGCGCGACTTGATGATCGACTCGACGACGTTGGTGCCGACGTTGCGGACGGCGGAGAGGCCGAAGAGGATCACGTCGTCGCCCTGGGCGGCGAAGTTCGACTCGGACTCGTTCACGTTCGGCGGGAGCACCTTGATGCCCATGCGGCGGCACTCGTTCAGGTAGACGGCGGACTTGTCCTTGTCGTCCTTGACCGAGGTGAGCAGGCCGGCCATGTACTCGGCCGGGTGGTTGGCCTTGAGGTAGGCGGTCCAGTAGGAGACCAGGCCGTACGCGGCCGAGTGCGCCTTGTTGAAGGCGTAGCCGGCGAAGGGGACCAGGACGTCCCAGAGGGCCTGGATGGCCTCGTCGCTGTAGCCGTTCTTCTTGGCGCCGGCCTGGAAGATGGTGAAGTTCTTCGCCAGTTCCTCGGGCTTCTTCTTGCCCATCACGCGGCGGAGGATGTCGGCCTCGCCGAGGGAGTACCCGGCGATGATCTGGGCGGCCTTCTGCACCTGCTCCTGGTACACGATCAGGCCGTAGGTGACCGCGAGCACCTCTTCGAGCGGCTTCTCCAGCTCGGGGTGGATCGGGGTGATCTCCTGCTGCGCGTTCTTGCGCAGGGCGTAGTTCGTGTGCGAGTTCATGCCCATCGGGCCCGGCCGGTACAGGGCGGACACGGCGGAGATGTCTTCGAAGTTGTCGGGCTTCATCAGCCGCAGCAGGGACCGCATGGGTCCGCCGTCGAACTGGAAGACGCCGAGGGTGTCACCGCGCTGGAGCAGTTCGAAGGTCTTCGCGTCGTCCAGCGGCAGGGCCAGGAGATCGATGTCGATCCCCTTGTTGGACTTCACCATCTTGACGGCGTCGTCCATGATCGTGAGGTTGCGCAGGCCGAGGAAGTCCATCTTCAGCAGGCCGAGCGACTCGCACTGCGGGTAGTCCCACTGCGTGATGGTGACGCCGTCGGTGTGCCGCACCCAGATCGGGGCGTGGTCGACGATCGGCTCGCTGGACATGATGACGCCGGCGGCGTGCACGCCCATCTGGCGGACCAGGCCCTCGACGCCCCGGGCGGTGTCGATGACCTTCTTCACGTCCGGCTCGTTCTCGTACATCGCCCGGATCTCGCCCGCCTCGCTGTAGCGCGGGTGCGAGGGGTCGGTGATGCCGTTGAGGTCGATGCCCTTGCCGAGGACGTCGGCGGGCATGGCCTTGGTGAGCCGGTCGCCCATGGCGTACGGGTAGCCGAGGACGCGCGCGGAGTCCTTGATGGCGTTCTTGGCCTTGATCTTGCCGTAGGTGCCGATCATGGCGACCTTGTCCGAGCCGTACTTCTCGGTCACGTACCGGATGACCTCGACGCGCCGGCGTTCGTCGAAGTCGATGTCGACGTCGGGCATGGAGATGCGCTCGGGGTTGAGGAAGCGCTCGAAGATCAGTCCGTGCGGGATCGGGTCGAGGTCGGTGATGCCCATGGCGTACGCGACGATCGAGCCGGCGGCGGAGCCTCGGCCGGGGCCGACGGCGATGCCCTGCTTCTTCGCCCACATGATGAAGTCGGCGACGACGAGGAAGTAGCCCGGGAAGCCCATCGAGATGATGGTGTCCATCTCGTACTCGACCTGCTTCATGCGGTCGTCCGGGATGCCTCCGGGGAAGCGGCGGTGCATGCCGCGCATGGTCTCCTCGCGGAACCAGCTGACCTCGGTGTAGCCCTCCGGGATGTCGAACTTCGGCATCAGGTTCTTCTCGACGAACATGCCGTCGGTGCTGACCTGCTCCGCGACCAGGAGGGTGTTGCGGCAGCCCTCCTGCCAGGCGTCCGAGGAGTCCACGGCGTACATCTCGTCCGTGGACTTCAGGTAGTAGCCGGTGCCGTCGAACTTGAAGCGGTCCGGGTCGGAGAGGTTCTTGCCGGTCTGGATGCAGAGCAGGGCGTCGTGGGCGCCGGCCTCGTGCGCGTACGTGTAGTGCGAGTCGTTGGTGACCAGCGGCGGGATGCCGAGCTTCTTGCCGATCTCCAGGAGCCCGTCGCGGACCCGGCGCTCGATCTCGATGCCGTGGTCCATCAGCTCCAGGAAGTACCGCTCCTTGCCGAAGATGTCCTGGTACTCGGAGGCCGACTTGAGGGCCTCGTCGAACTGGCCGAGGCGGAGCCGGGTCTGGAGCTCGCCGGAGGGGCAGCCGGTGGAGGCGATGAGCCCCTCCGACCACTGGGAGATCGTCTCCTTGTCCATCCGGGGCCACTTCTGCAGCCAGCCCTCGGCGTACGCGTCGGAGGACAGCTTGAAGAGGTTGTGGAGTCCGGTGGCGTTCGCCGCCCAGATCGTCTTGTGGGTGTAGCCGCCGGAACCGGAGACGTCGTCCCGCTTCTGGTGCGGCTGCCCCCACTGGATCTTCCGCTTGTTGCGCCGGGACTCGGGGGCCACGTACGCCTCGATGCCGATGATCGGCGTGACCCCGGCCTTCTTCGCCGAGTGGAAGAAGTCGTAGGCCCCGTGCAGGTTGCCGTGGTCGGACATCGCGATGTGCGTCATGCCCATCTCGTTGCACGCGTTGAACATGTCCTTCAGCCGCGCGGCACCGTCCAGCAGCGAGTACTGGGTGTGGACGTGGAGGTGCGTGAAGGGCGGCTTGGTCACGGGGGAGGCCTCCGACTGAATTTCTGGGGGGACAGCGTGGAAGTCTACGTCGGCCGACTGACAGATCGCGGGCACTCGCCGGTACCGTCGGGCGTTGGGAGAGCGGGAACACCTGTCCCATTTGTCATGCGCAGTCTTGCACCAGGAGGCACCTCGATGTCGGTCCCCCAGCCCACCGCGGCAGAGCGCGGTGAGCACATCCTCGCCGTCTTCGACACCGCCTTCGGCGAGCTCCTCGCCGCCGACCCGGCGGCCTTCCGCGTCAAGTTCCGGAAGATGGCCGGCTCCGCCTTCGCCTTCTACCGGGGCACGGCCTGCCTGTTCTACGCGGACCTGGAGCGGGAGGCCCGCGGCGGCCCGTACCTGGACGAGCGCACCGGCCGGGTCTGGATCCACGGCGACCTGCACGCCGAGAACTTCGGCACGTACATGGACGCCAACGGCCGGCTGATCTTCAACGTCAACGACTTCGACGAGGCGTACGTCGGCCCCTTCACCTGGGACCTGAAGCGGCTCGCCGCCTCGCTCGCCCTGATCGGCTACGCCAAGGCGCTCAGCGACGGGCAGATCACCGAGCTGGTCCGGATCTACGCGGCCGCGTACCGGGAGCGCGTCCACGCCCTCGCGACCGGCGCCAAGGGCGACGAGGTCCCCGCCTTCACCCTGGAGACCGCCGAGGGGGCGCTGCTCGGCGCGCTGCGCGAGGCACGGGCGCTGACCCGCTTCGGGCTGCTCGACTCGATGACCGAGATCCGCGAGTACGAGCGCCGCTTCACCGCGGGCGGCGGCACGATCGAGCTGGACGCGGCCACCCGGTACAAGGTCCTCGCGGCCTTCGACGGCTACCTGGAGACGCTGCCGGAGTCCAGCCTGGCCCGCCCCGACTCGTACCGGGTCAAGGACGTCGTCGGGCGGCGCGGGATCGGCATCGGTTCGGCCGGCCTCCCCTCGTACAACGTCCTGCTGGAGGGCAACAGCGACGCCCTGGAGAACGACGTCGTGATCTACCTCAAGCAGGCCCAGACCCCGGCGGTCTCCCGGCACGTCACGGACGCGGCGGTGCGGGAGTACTTCCGGCACGAGGGCCACCGCACGGTGATCTCGCAGCGGGCGCTGCAGGCGCACGCGGACCCGTGGCTGGGCTGGACGGAGCTGGACGGCGCCGGGCAGCTCGTCGCCGAGGTCTCGCCGTACGCGGTGGACCTGGACTGGTCGGACATCGACGACTGGGAGGAGATCGCGGCGACCGTCGCGGACCTGGGCCGGGCGACGGCGACCATGCACGCGGCGGCGGACGACTCCAGCGGCCACTCGCTGGTGCCGTTCTCGACGGAGCGGGCCATCGACGCGGCCATCGCGGCCGACGAGGAGGGCTTCGCCCAGCTCCTGGTGGACTTCGCGCACTCCTACGGCGCCCGGGCGCGGGCGGACCACCAGATCTTCGTGGACCTCTTCCGCAACGGCCGGATCCCGGGCCTGTAGGGATCGGCGGGGCCGTCCACAGGGAGTCCTTAGGGACCTCTTACGGCCCCCCGTGGCACACTCCACGACGATGGACATGGCAGGGACGCAGCTGAGGACGCTGCGGGCGGCGTTCTTCACGACCCTGGTCGTGACGCTGTCCGTGGCGTCCCACGTGCTGCTCTCGGGCGTTCCGCTGCCGCTGGGGACCGTGGTCCCCGTGGCGGTCGCCGTCTTCGCCGTGGCATACGCGCTGGCCGGCCGCGAGCGCGGCCTCGGCCCGATCGCCGGGCTCCTCGTCCCGCTGGAACTGGCGGCCGACACCCTCTTCACCAGCGGTCAGGCGGTCTGTTACGGCCCCGCCGGCGGCCCGGTCGCCGGTTCGCTGCGCGCGGTGGGGGTCGAGGTGTTCTGCGGCGGCGCCGTGGGGACCCCGCTGCCCGGCGTGGCGACCCCCGAGGGCGGGGGCGCCGCCGCCCTGCTGTCCTCCCCCGACCCGGCGCTGCCGTGGCTGCTGCTCGTGGCCCACGTGGGCGTCGGGTTCTCGGCGGCGTGCTGGCTGCGCGGCGGGGAGCGCGCGCTGGCCCGGCTGGTCGGCGCGGTGGCGGCCAGTGCGTTCCGGCCGCTGCTCCTGGTGGCGGCGTTCTTCCGTGCGGGTGGTCCGGCTCCCCGGCGTGCCGGGCGGCCGGTGGGGCGGCCGCGGCCGTCCCGTACCCGGTTCCTCGTGCACTCCGTGGGGCGGCGGGGACCGCCGAACCCGGGTCTCGCCCTCGTCTGAGCGCGTCCCGCGGTTCCCCCTGCCTTCCCCCTTCACGGAGATCATCATCATGAGTGCACGCAACAGCCAGTCCCACAAGGCCGCCGCCCGCGAGCGCCTGCGCGTCGAGCGCGAGCGCCAGGCGAAGAAGGACCGGGCCCGCCGACAGCTCGTCGTCGGCGTCTCGGCCGTGGCCGTGCTGGCCGCGGCCGGCGGCATCGGCTACGCGGTGGTGCAGTCCAACAAGCCGTCCCAGTGGGAGGCCGCGGCGGACGCGAAGACCGTCACGGCCCCGAAGAACACCTCGGGGGCGAACGGCACGACGGTCGTCATCGGCAAGTCGACGGCGAAGAAGACGCTGGAGCTGTACGAGGACTCGCGCTGCCCGATCTGCGCGACCTTCGAGCAGTCGGTGGGCTCCACGGTCGAGAAGGACGTCGAGGCCGGCAAGTACAAGATCAAGTACGTCGGTGCCACCTTCATCGACGACGGCGCCCCGGGCGAGGGCTCCAAGAACGCCCTGTCCGCGCTCGGCGCGGCCCTGGACGTCAGCCCCGAGGCCTTCCTGAAGTACAAGTCGGCGCTCTACTCGACGGACTTCCACCCGGAGGAGAACGACGACAAGTTCGCCAGGGACTCCTACCTCCTGGAGGTGGCGGACTCCGTGCCGGCGCTCAAGGGCAACGCCGCCTTCAAGAAGAACGTGGAGGAGGGCACCTTCGACGCCTGGGCGATGAAGATGTCCGCGGCCTTCGACGCGAGCGGGGTGACGGGCACCCCGACCCTGAAGATGGACGGCAAGCCGGTGACGGCGGCGGGCAGCGACAACCCGCCGATGACGCCGGCCGAGTTCGACACGGCCATCGCGGCGGCCCTCAAGGCCTGACGCCCCTCGCTCACCCCGCCCCGCTCCCCGCCCCCGCCCCCGCCTCCCCGGCCGGGAGCGGGGGCGGGGGCGTCCGTGGGGCGACGAGTCGGCGAACTTCCGGATTTCGCCTGCCCAACGGGCGTACTCGTCAGTAATCTGACTGGCCGTGACCAGTCGTTTCATATCTCCCGCCCCCACACGTCGCGCGGTCGTCAAGGCCGCCGCCGTCACCGCCGTCGCGGCACCCGCCCTCCTCGGGGCGGCCTCTCCCGCCCTCGCGGACTCCGGGGCACCCGCCTTCCTGCACGGCGTCGCCTCCGGTGACCCGCTGCCCGACGGCGTCCTGCTCTGGACGCGCGTCACCCCCTCCCCCGAGGCCGTGCCCGGATCGGGCCTCGGCCCTGACGTCCGGGTGGGCTGGGAACTCGCCGAGGACCGCGGCTTCGCCCGGGTCGTCGCCTCCGGTACGGCCACGGCGAGCGCCTCCTCCGACCACACCGTCAAGGCGGACGTCCGCGGCCTGCGCCCGGCCACCGCCTACTGGTTCCGCTTCACCGCGGGCGACGCCGTCTCGCCCGCCGCCCGCACCCGCACGGCCCCTGCCGCCGACGCCGCCGCACCCGGCGTCCGCTTCGGCGTGGTCTCCTGCGCGAACTGGGAGGCAGGCCACTTCTCCGCCTACCGCCACCTCGCCGGCCGCGCCGACCTGGACGCGATCCTCCATCTCGGCGACTACGTCTACGAGTACGCCAGCGGCGCCTACCCGGAGGCGAAGTACGTCGTCCGGCAGCACGAGCCGCGCCACGAGATCGTGTCGCTCGCCGACTACCGGACCCGGCACGGGAAGTACAAGACGGACCCCGACCTCCAGGCGCTGCACGCGGCCCACCCGGTGGTCGCCATCTGGGACGACCACGAGTTCGCCAACGACGCCTGGGCCGGCGGGGCCGAGAACCACACCGCCGGCGCCGAGGGCGACTGGGCGGCCCGGGTGGCCGCCGCCAAGCAGGCGTACTTCGAGTGGATGCCGGTCCGGACGTCCACGGAGGGCACGGTCTTCCGCCGGCTGCGCTTCGGCAGGCTGGCCGATCTGCACCTGCTCGACCTGCGCTCGTTCCGTTCCGCGCCGGCGAAGACGGGCAGCGGCACGGTCGACGACCCGGAGCGGAGCATCACCGGCCGCGCCCAGCTGGACTGGCTGAAGGCCGGCCTGGCCGGATCGGACGCGACCTGGCAGCTGGTCGGCACCTCGGTGATGATCTCGCCGGTCGCCTTCGGCGCCCTGCCCGCGTACCTCCTGGAGCCGCTGGCCGAGCTGATGGGCCTGCCCGAGGAGGGGCTCGCGGTCAACGTCGACCAGTGGGACGGCTACACCGACGACCGCAAGGAGCTGCTCGCGCACCTGACCTCGCGGGCGATCCGGAACACGGTCTTCCTCACCGGCGACATCCACATGGCCTGGGCCAACGACGTGCCGGTCAAGGCGGCGACGTACCCGCTGTCGGCCTCGGCGGCGACCGAGTTCGTGGTCACCTCGGTCACCTCGGACAACCTGGACGACCTGCTGCACGTCGCCCCGGGGACGCTCTCGGTGGTGGCCGCCGGCGCGGTCAAGGCCGCCAACCGCCATGTGAAGTGGGTGGACATGGACCACCACGGCTACGGGGTGCTCGACGTGACCGCCGAGCGCTCGCAGATGGACTACTACACGGTCTCCGACAAGCGCGACCCGGCGGCGACGACCGCCTGGGCACGCTCGTACCGGACGCTGAGCGGAACGCAGCGTGTCGAGCGGGTGTACCAGCCGGTGCGCTAGACACCCCTCAGGGGCGATTTTCAGCCATGATCGCTTCTGTTAACGGGAGATCACACGGCTACGGCGGGTGGCGAGTTTCGGAGATCGAATCCGGACACACCACCCGCCTCTGTCACTCCGCCTGTTACGTCGAGGTCTCAAACTCCGGAACCGGCGCAAGAATTTCTTCCCCAAGACCCGAATTGCCCCCCGAATGATTGGGCTTGATCACTCCTCAACGGTGGCTGACATGGACGCGTAATCTCCCCGGCGTGGCGAGGAAGTTCCTCACCAACACCCCCCACGAGGAGTCACCGTGCGTGCTCTTGTCCGTATATCCCCGCGTATGTCGCGCCGGATGCTCGGCACCGCCGTCATGGCCGGAACCCTGGCCCTGGCCCCGCTGTCCGCCCCCGTGGCGACCGGTGCCGCCACCACCCTGGCCGGCGCGTCCGCCGAGGAGTGCGCGGACGGCACCACCACCCTCTCCGGCGCCCGCAAGGCGCGCGGCGCCGACACCCACGCCGCCGAGCCCAACGACGTCACCGCCGCCAAGGCCAAGGCGATGGACGACGACCTGAAGAAGAAGCTGGCCTCGGCCCGCTCCGAGGGTCGCCTCAGCGCCACCGCCGCCGACGCGGCCGCCGCGGTGAGCATCCCCGTCTACTTCCACGTGATCCACTCGGGCACGACGGGCAAGCTGTCCGCCACCCAGATCACCAACCAGATGAACGTCCTGAACGCGGCCTACGCGGGCCAGGGCACCGGCAACGTGAACACCAACTTCCAGTTCACCCTGGCCGGTACCGACTACACGGACAACGCCACCTGGTACAACCTGTCCTCCGGCTCCACCGCCGAGAAGCAGATGAAGCAGACCCTCCGCAAGGGCGGCGCCGGCGCGCTGAACTTCTACACCGCCAACCTGGGCGGCGGCCTCCTCGGCTGGGCGACCTTCCCGTCCTCGTACAACTCCAGCCCGTCCATGGACGGTGTCGTCGTCCTCGACACGTCGCTCCCGGGCGGTTCGGCCGCCAACTACAACGAGGGTGACACCGCCACCCACGAGGTCGGCCACTGGATGGGCCTCTACCACACCTTCCAGGGCGGCTGCACGGGCAACGGCGACTACGTCGCCGACACCCCGGCCGAGAAGAGCCCGGCGTACGAGTGCCCGACCGGCCGTGACTCCTGCACCTCCAAGGCGGGTGTGGACCCGATCCACAACTTCATGGACTACACGTACGACTCCTGCATGTACCAGTTCACCGCGGGCCAGGTGACCCGGATGAACGACGCCTGGACCGCGTACCGCGCCTGACGCACCGTCCGGACGAAGGTGTGGCCCCCGGGGAGCATCCCCGGGGGCCACACCCCTTTGCCGTCCGCGGGCCCTACAGGCTCTCCAGGAAGGCCAGCGCCACCGACCAGGTCCGCTCGGCCGCCTCCTCGTCCCAGTCGGGCAGCTCCGGGTCCGTGTACACGTGCCCCGCGCCCCGGTAGCGGTAGATCTCCACGTCCGCCCCGGCCTTGCGCATCTGGAGGTACCACGAGGACAGCCAGTCGTCCGTCTCGAACGGGTCGGGCTCGGCCACGTGCAGCTGCACCGGCAGCTCGTCCACCGACGCCGACTCCGCGAGGTCCGAGGTGCCGTGGAACAGCAGCAGCCCGCGCGCCTTCTCGTCGCCGAGCGCCAGCGTCTGGGCGATCGAGGCCCCGAGGGAGAGGCCCATGTAGACCAGGCCCCGCTCGGAGTAGGGGGCGGCGGCGAGGACCGCCCGCTTCAACAGCTCGTCCTTGCCGATCTCGTCCCGCAGCGCCACGCCCTCCTCGACGGTCCCCACCGTCCGGCCGTCGTAGAGGTCGGGCGTCCAGACCTGGTGCCCGGCGGCCCGCAGCCGCTCGGCGGCCGCCCCGACGGAAGGCGTCAGCCCGTAGGCCGAGTGGAAGAGCATGATGTCCATGCGCCCCATCCTGCCACCCGGCCCACGGGCCGCCCCTCAGCGCATGCTGCGCACGTCCAGCTGCCGCAGCACCCGGTCCACCACCTCGGGATCGGCACCCGGCTCGCTGCGCGCCGAGAGGACCTCGTGCCGGGCGGCCGACATCAGCTCCCGCTGGATCCGCTGCACCGCCTTGAGCCGGTCCACGCGCGCCGCGTAGGCGGCCCGCCGCTCCTCGTCGACCATGTCCGGACTGATCCGGGCCCCGATGTCGTACGCCCCGCGCAGCAACCGCTCCTGGACCTCCTCCGGCAGCTCCTCGACCTCCTCGATCTCCTTCAGCCGGCGCCTGGCCGCCTTCGCCGCCCGGATCGCGAGGTCGCGTTCGAGGGCCCGCTCGGCGTCCGTGTCGGCCCGTACGCCGAGCCGCTTGACCAGCGAGGGCAGGGTCAGCCCCTGGAAGACGAGGGTGGCGATGATCACACAGAAGGCGATGAAGACGATCTCGTCGCGGCCGGGGAAGGGCGCGCCGTCGTGGGTGCGCAGCGGGATGGCGAGGGCGAGGGCCACCGACGCCACCCCGCGCATCCCCGCCCACCACATGACGACCGTCTCCCGCCAGCTCATCGGGATCTCCTCGTCGACGTCCCTGAGGGTGTGCAGCCTCTTCGCCAGCCAGGTGGCGGGCAGCAGCCAGAGGAGCCGGACCCCGACGACCACGCCGACCACGGCGGCGCCCCAGCCGAGCATCTGCGAGCCGCGGCCCTCGGCGACCCCGAAGACGTGGATGAGCTCCAGGCCGATGAGGCCGAACGCGATGCCGGTGACCAGCGTGTCGACGATCTGCCAGAAGGTCTGCCCGGCGAGCCGGCCCATGACGTCGTCGGCGTCGGCCGCGTGCTCGGCGAGGAAGAGCGCGGTGAGCAGCACGGCGAGCACGCCGGAGCCGTGCAGCTCCTCGGCGAGGACGTAGCTCACGAAGGGGACGAGGAGGGTGAGGCCGGTCTGCAGCGTGACGTCGCCGAGGAGGCCGATCAGCTTGTTGCAGAGCCAGCCGAGGGCAAGGCCGACGGCCACGGCGACCACGGCGGACAGGACGAACTCGGCGAGGGCCTCGGGCCAGGAGAAGGAGCCGCTGACGACCGCGGCGATGGCCACGTGGTAAAGCACGATCGCGGTGACGTCGTTGAAGAGCCCCTCGCCCTCCAGGATCGACACCAGCCGGCGGGGCAGCCCGAGCGAGCCGGCCACGGCGGTCGCGGCGACCGGGTCGGGCGGGGCGACGAGGGCGCCGAGCGCGATGGCGGCGGCCAGCGGCAGACCGGGCACGAGCGCGTGCGCGACCGCGCCGACGGCGGCCGTGGTGACGAAGACGA
The DNA here is from genome assembly GCF_040815545.1 of Streptomyces sp. LMG1-1-1.1. NCBI lineage: Bacteria > Bacillati > Actinomycetota > Actinomycetes > Kitasatosporales > Streptomycetaceae > Streptomyces > Streptomyces sp. LMG1-1-1.1. The sequence goes on from NZ_JBFPNH010000036.1 coordinate 60,746, forward strand.
GGGCGACCGCGAGCAGGAAGATCGGTCGCCTGTTGGCCGCGAACTGTCGCCAGGAGGTCCGCTGCACGGAGGCGTAGAGCAGCGGCGGCAGCACCAGCGGGAGGATGAACTCCGGCGGGACCTCGACGTTCGGCACGAACGGCAGGAAGGCCAGCGCGATCCCGACGAGCGTCATCAGGACCGGCGCGGGCAGCCCGAGCCGGTCGCCGAGGGGCACGGTCAGCAGGGCGCCGAGCAGCAGCAAGAACAACAGGGCCAATTGATCCACGGCCCCACCCTGCCATGTACGTCCGTTTTGACGGCGATTGCCCCCTGTGTTCCGCCGGGGCGGGGCACGCGGGGGCGACCGTCAGGGGCGGACGGGTGTCAGAGGGCCTTCCGCATGGCCCGGTGCGGCATGCCCGCGTCCGGGAACTCGGGGCCGTACGCCTCGTAGCCGAGCCGCTCGTAGAAGCCCATCGCATGGGTCTGCGCGTGCAGGTCGACGGCGGTCAGACCCCGCTCGCGGGCCACGTCCTCGACGGCCCGCACGAGCGCCGCGCCGACCCCGAGGCCGCGGGCCGCCTTCGCGACCGCGAGCCGGCCGAGGGAGCCCACCGAGGCGTCCCCGCCCGTCTTGCCGACGGCGTCGGACCCGTGCAGCAGGCGCCCGGTGCCGAGCGGCAGACCGTCCGCGCGCACGGCCAGGACGTGCACCGCGGTCGCGTCGTACGTGTCGTACTCCAGCTCCTGCGGTACGCCCTGCTCCTCGACGAACACCTCGCGGCGGACCGCGAAGCACGCCTCCCGGTCGGCCGGCTCCGCCGCCTCGCGGACCGCGTACGCGACCGTCACTGGCTCTCCGCCGCGATCCGGTCCAGGGCCCGCTGCAGGTCCTCGGGGTACGTGCTGGCGAACTCGACCCACGAGCCGTCGCCCGGGTGCTCGAAGCCGAGCCGGACCGCGTGCAGCCACTGCCGGGTCAGACCGAGGCGCTTGGCCAGCGTCGGGTCGGCGCCGTAGGTGAGGTCGCCCACGCAGGGGTGGCGGTGGGCGGACATGTGCACCCGGATCTGGTGGGTGCGGCCCGTCTCCAGCTTGATGTCGAGCAGCGACGCCGAGCGGTACGCCTCGATGAGGTCGTAGTGCGTGACGGAGGGCTTGCCCTCGGCGATGACCGCCCACTTGTAGTCGTGGTTCGGGTGCCGGCCGATCGGGGCGTCGATGGTGCCGCTCATCGGGTCGGGGTGGCCCTGGACCAGCGCGTTGTAGCGCTTGTCGACCGTGCGCTCCTTGAACTGGCGCTTGAGCGAGGTGTACGCGTACTCCGACTTCGCGACCACCATCAGGCCGGAGGTGCCGACGTCCAGGCGGTGCACGATGCCCTGGCGCTCGGCGGCGCCGGAGGTGGAGATGCGGTACCCGGCGGCGGCGAGACCGCCGATGACCGTGGTGCCGGTCCAGCCGGGGCTGGGGTGCGCGGCGACTCCGACCGGCTTCATGATCACGACGATGTCGTCGTCGTCGTGGACGATCTCCATGCCCTCGACGGGCTCGGCGACGATCTGGACGGGCGCGGCCGCGCCCGGCATCTCGACCTCGAGCCACGCGCCTCCGCTGACCCGCTCGGACTTGCCGACGACGGAGCCGTCGACCTGGACCTTCCCTGCGGCGGCCAGCTCGGCCGCCTTCGTACGGGAGAACCCGAACATACGGGCGATGGCGGCGTCGACGCGCTCGCCCTCCAGGCCATCGGGAACGGGCAGCGTGCGGATCTCGGGACTCGTACTCACCCGTCGAGTATGCCTTGTGCGGAAGACTCCCTGTCTTCCGCACGGGTCGGGCTCAGTCCTTGTGGATCGTGCCGTCGGGGTCCAGGCCCCGGAACGACAGCAGGACGATGAGGATGCCGCCGCAGACGATCGCCGAGTCGGCGAGGTTGAAGACGGCGAAGTGCGCCGGGGCGATGAAGTCGACGACCGCTCCCTCGAAGACGCCCGGCGAGCGGAAGATCCGGTCCGTGAGGTTGCCGAGCGCGCCGCCGAGCAGCAGGCCGAGCGCGATCGCCCACGGCAGGCTGTAGAGCTTCCGGGCCAGCCGGATGATCACGACGATCACGGCGACCGCGATGCAGGTGAAGATGATCGTGAAGGCCTCGCCCATGCCGAACGCGGCACCCGGGTTCCGGATGGCGTCGAGCCGCAGCAGGTCCCCGATCAGGTCGATCGGCTCGTGGCCCTCCAGCTTGGCGACCACCAGCATCTTGCTGCCCAGGTCCAGGAGGTAGGCCAGCACGGCCACCACGAACAGCGCGACGATCCGGCGCCTGCCCCGCGGCCGCTCCTCGGGAGCGGCCGTCCCCTCGGGGGCGACCGTCTCGTCGGAGGCGGCCGTCTCGTCGGCCCCTGCTGAATCCGGCGTACCGATGATGCGCTCCGCCTCTGCCACGTGAGTGAGTCCCTCGACCTCGATGCCTGACCGTGCACCGAGGGTACGGCACAGGCGTGCGAGACCGGCAGCCGAGATCGTCAGCCGCGCCGCTCCTGCCGCTGCTTGTCCTCGACGCAGAGCGTGGCCCGCGGGAAGGCCTGCATCCTCGCCTTGCCGATGGGCTTGCCGCACACCTCGCAGAGGCCGTACGTGCCCGCGTCGAGCCGCTCCAGGGCGTGCTCGGTCTGCTCCAGCATCTCCCGCGCGTTGGCCGCCAGGGCGAGCTCGTGCTCCCGCGTGATGTTCTTGGTGCCGGTGTCGGCCTGGTCGTCCCCGGCGCCGTCGCCCGAGTCGCGCATGAGGCCGGTGAGCTCCTCCCGGGAGTGGACGAGCTCGCTGCGGAGCCGCAGCACCTCGGCCTGGAGCGAGCTGCGGGCCTCGTCGACCTCCTGCGGCGTCCACGGGTCCTCGCCCGGACGCACCGCGAGTTCCCCGGTGCGGGCCGGGGGCACCGCGGCCTCGCTGCCGGCGGTCGTGACACCCGCGGTCTTCTTCGCTGCCACCGTCCTGGCTCCTGTCTGCTTCTTCGCCGCGGGCGCCTTCCTGGCCGCCGCCTTCTTCGCCACTGCCTTCCCGGCGGGCGTCTTCCCTGCGGGGGCCTCGCCGTCCGGGGCCGCCGTGTCGGGGGCGGGGGCCGCCTCGTCCGTCCCGTCGACGGCCGTCTTCCCGTCGGCCGCCTTCCGCGTGACCGCCTTCTTCGTGACGGCCTTCCCGGCAGCCGTCTTCGTCGCGACCGTCGACTTCTTGCCGGTCACGTCCTTGGCGACCTCGGCCGTACCGTCGGAACCGGCGGTCGAGGTCCTCTTCGCGGCGGTCTTCTTCGCCACCATGTCGCGGCCCCTTCACATTTTGTGATCTTGCTCGCGAATCGTGCTGGGACGATAAATCGGCCCAAGGCCCGCGGCAACGGGGCACGCCGCCGTTCCCACCCGCCCCCGCTCCCCGCGGGGCGGGCCTGCCTCCGTTGTGCCCAGCTCCCCGCCGGGTTATCCGTCCCGCCTTCCCCCACATGGCCGCACGCGAACTCCGGCCCGCCCCGTATGGCCATTCGGGTCACGCGAAAACAGGTCTGCCGCCCCGCTTCGCGCCCCGTACACTGGCCACAGCGAAAGGCTTGGATGGGGACGAGTAGCGTCGCAAGCAGCCATGAGCGACCCGGGGACGGTGAGAGCCCGGGGGCGAGCCCGATGTGAAGCATCACCCCGGAGCCGTCGGAAGAAAGCCGCAGGACAGCGCGGTGACTAGACCCGGCATCGCGACCCCAATGAGGGGGCTCAGGGCGTGCGCGCCCGGGGCCAAGGAGGGTGGTACCGCGGGAGCCGGGCTCTCGTCCCTCCGACGGAACGACGACTTTCCGCCGGAGGAACTCGATGACACCGCCGCAGTACCGCCAGGTGCCCGCCCAGGTCGACCTGCCCGCCCTCGAGCACGACGTGCTCGACTTCTGGCAGGACAACAAGGTCTTCGCCAAGACCCTGGAGCAGTCCGAGGGACGCCCCGAATGGGTGTTCTACGAGGGCCCGCCGACCGCCAACGGCATGCCCGGCGCCCACCACATCGAGGCCCGCGTCTTCAAGGACGTCTTCCCCCGCTTCCGCACCATGCGCGGCTACCACGTGGCCCGCAAGGCCGGCTGGGACTGCCACGGCCTGCCGGTCGAGCTCGCCGTCGAGAAGGAGCTCGGCTTCTCCGGCAAGAAGGACATCGAGGAATACGGCATCGCGGAGTTCAACGCGAAGTGCCGCGAGTCGGTGACCCGCCACACCGACGCGTTCGCCGACCTCACCACCCGCATGGGCTACTGGGTCGACCTGGACGACGCGTACCGGACCATGGACCCCTCGTACATCGAGTCGGTCTGGTGGTCGCTGAAGCAGATCTTCGACAAGGACCTCCTCGTCCAGGACCACCGGGTCGCCCCCTGGTGCCCGCGCTGCGGCACCGGCCTCTCCGACCACGAGCTGGCCCAGGGCTACGAGACGGTCGTCGACCCCTCCGTCTACGTCCGCTTCCCGCTGACCTCCGGCCCCCTGGCCGGCAAGGCGGCGCTCCTCGTCTGGACGACGACCCCCTGGACCCTGGTGTCCAACACGGCAGTCGCCGCCCACCCCGAGGTCACCTACGTCGTCGCCACCGACGGCGACGAGCGGGTCGTCGTCGCCCAGCCGCTGGTCGAGAAGGCCCTCGGCGAGGGCTGGGTCACCACCGGCGAGTCCTTCACGGGCGCCGAGATGGAGCGCTGGACCTACCAGCGCCCCTTCGAGCTGGTCGACTTCCCGGACGAGGCGCACTACGTCGTCAACGCCGAGTACGTCACCACCGAGGACGGCACGGGCCTCGTCCACCAGTCCCCCGCCTTCGGTGAGGACGACCTCAAGGTCTGCAAGGCGTACGGCCTGCCGGTCGTGAACCCGGTCCGCCCCGACGGCACCTTCGAGGAGGACGTCCCGCTGGTCGGCGGCGTCTTCTTCAAGAAGGCCGACGAGGCCCTCACCGCCGACCTGGACGCCCGCGGCCTGCTCTTCCGCCACATCGCGTACGAGCACAGCTACCCGCACTGCTGGCGCTGCCACACGGCCCTGCTCTACTACGCGCAGCCGTCCTGGTACATCCGCACGACCGCGGTCAAGGACCGCATGCTCCAGGAGAACGAGAAGACCAACTGGTTCCCCGACTCGGTCAAGCACGGCCGCTTCGGCGACTGGCTGACCAACAACGTCGACTGGGCGCTCTCCCGGAACCGCTACTGGGGCACCCCGCTGCCGATCTGGCGCTGCGAGGAGGGCCACCTCACCTGCGTCGGCTCGCGCGCCGAGCTGACCGAGCTGACCGGCACCGACCAGTCCGAGCTCGACCCGCACCGCCCGTACATCGACGCGGTGACCTTCACCTGCCCGGCCGACGGCTGCGCGCTGGAGGCCACCCGCGTGCCGGAGGTCATCGACGCCTGGTACGACTCGGGCTCCATGCCGTTCGCGCAGTACGGGTACCCGTACCGGAACAAGGAGCTGTTCGAGAGCCGCTACCCGGCGCAGTTCATCTCCGAGGCCATCGACCAGACCCGCGGCTGGTTCTACACGCTGATGGCCGTCGGCACCCTGGTCTTCGACAAGTCGTCGTACGAGAACGTGGTCTGCCTCGGCCACATCCTCGCCGAGGACGGCCGCAAGATGTCCAAGCACCTGGGCAACATCCTCCAGCCGATCCCGCTCATGGACCAGCACGGCGCCGACGCGGTCCGCTGGTTCATGGCGGCCGGCGGCTCGCCCTGGGCGGCCCGCCGGGTGGGCCACGGCACCATCCAGGAGGTCGTCCGCAAGACCCTCCTGACGTACTGGAACACCGTCGCCTTCCAGGCGCTGTACGCCCGCACCTCCGGCTGGGCGCCGTCCGCCGCGGACCCGGCCCCCGCCGACCGGTCCGTCCTCGACAAGTGGCTCCTCTCCGAGCTCCACACCCTGGTCACCGAGGCCACCGAGGCCATGGAGTCGTACGACACCCAGCGGACCGGCAAGCTCCTCTCCGCCTTCGTCGACGACCTCTCCAACTGGTACGTGCGCCGGTCCCGCCGCCGCTTCTGGCAGGGCGACGCGGCCGCGCTCCGCACCCTCCACGACGTGATCGAGACGGTCACCCGCCTCATGGCCCCGCTGACCCCGTTCATCACGGAGCGGGTCTGGCAGGACCTGGTGGTCCCGGTGACGGCCGACGCGCCCGAGTCCGTCCACCTCGCCACCTGGCCCGAGGCCGACGCGGGCCTGATCGACCCGACCCTGTCCGAGCAGATGCTCCTCGTCCGCCGGCTGGTCGAGCTCGGCCGGGCGACGCGGGCCGAGTCGGGCGTCAAGACCCGCCAGCCGCTCTCCCGCGCGCTGGTGGCGGCGACGGGCTTCGCGGCCCTCTCGCCGGCGCTCCAGGCCCAGATCACGGAGGAGCTGAACGTCTCCTCCCTCGCCTCCCTCTCCGAGGTCGGCGGCTCCCTCGTCGACACCACCGCCAAGGCGAACTTCCGCGCCCTCGGCAAGCGCTTCGGCAAGGGCGTCCAGGACGTGGCCAAGGCCGTGGCGGCCGCGGACGCGGCGGCGCTGTCCCTGGCGCTCCGCTCCGGCGAGGCGACCCTCTCGGTGAACGGCGAGGACATCACCGTCACCCCCGAGGAGATCATCATCACGGAGACGCCCCGCGAAGGCTGGTCGGTCGCCTCCGACGCCGGCGCGACGGTCGCCCTCGACCTGGAGATCACCCCGGAGCTCCGTCAGGCGGGCCTCGCCCGTGACGCGATCCGCCTCATCCAGGAGGCCCGCAAGAACAGCGGCCTCGACGTCGCCGACCGCATCGCCCTCCGCTGGACCTCCGCCTCCCCCGAGACCGTCGAGGCCCTCACCACCCACGCCGCGCTCATCGCGGACGAGGTCCTTGCCACGGACCACGCCCAGGGCGAGGCCGACGACACCTACGGAACCCCCTTCGAGGACGACCTGCTCGCCCTCACCTTCCGCCTCCGCAAGGCCTGACCCGCTGACCGAAGGGCCCGGCCTCTCCTGAGGCCGGGCCCTTCGGCGTACCCGGGGCACCGCCGTGCGCCCGGGTCGGACCCGGGGAACGGCGAAGGGCCGGTCCCCGGGAGAAACCCGGGAACCGGCCCTTGCAGCCTGCCGACGGCTACGCGCTCATCGCGCGACCTGGCGCCGTCAGTTGTCGTCCTCGTCGATGAGGAAGCCGCGCATCGGCGCCGGCGCCTGCTGCATCGGCTGCGGTGCCTGCGGACGGACCGGAGCCATCGGCTGGGTCATCGCCGGAGACATCTGCTGCTGACCGCCGTAGGAGGGGGCGCCGCCCATGGACGGCGCACCGCCCATCCCGCCGTTGCCGCCGTAGGACGGGGCGCTCGCGCCCGCCGAGGCCATGGACGGGGCCGGCGGCAGCGAGGCCGTCGCCGGGGTGCGCGGCGGGGCCAGCGAGTCGTCGGCCTGGGTCTCCAGCTGACGCAGCTGCGACTCCAGGTACGACTTCAGGCGCGTACGGTACTCGCGCTCGAAGCCGCGCAGGTCCTCGACCTTGCGCTCCAGCGTGGCGCGCGCGGACTCCAGGGAGCCCATGGCCACGCGGTGCTTCTCCTGGGCGTCCCGCTCAAGAGCGTCCGCCTTGGCGCGGGCGTCCCGCTCCAGGCCCTCGGCGCGGGAGCGCGCCTCGCCGACGATCTTGTTGGCCTCGGAGCGGGCCTCGGCGATCGCCTGGTCGGCGGTCTGCTGGGCCAGCGAGAGGACACGCGCGGCGCTGTCGCCACCGGGGCCCTGCTGCGGCTGCTGCTGCATCTGCGGCTGCATCTGCTGCTGCGGGTGACCCATCGGGCCGCCCTGCATCGGGCCGGGGCCCATGGGGCCGCCCTGCATCGGGCCGGGGCCCATCGGGCCGCCCTGCATGGGGCCGCCCTGCATCGGGCCGCCCTGCATGGGGCCGGGGGGAAGCGCCGGGGCACCGGAGGGCAGCTGCGGCGGGCCCATCTGGGGCGGCTGCTGCTGGACCGGCGGTCCGGATATGGCCGCGGGCACGGGCGCGCCGGGACGATCCTGCGGCTCCGGGGGCTTGCGCATCCCCTGCTGCTGCTGGTTCTGCGCGGCGGCACGCGTCGCGGCGGCCAGCTTGGCGCGCAGGTCCTCGTTCTCGCGGAGCAGGCGGGTCAGCTCGGACTCGACCTCGTCGAGGAAGGCATCGACCTCGTCCTCGTCATAGCCTTCTCGGAGGCGGACGGTCGTGAACTGCTTGTTCCGCACGTCCTCGGGGGTCAGCGGCATCTCTTCTTCACCTCTACGTAGTCGTCGGCAGTCGGCAAGACCGTATCGTCCACACTCACCTCGCGAAGCTGCTCACGACGGAGATCAGGATGTAGACGATGATCATCAGAACGAAGAAGGACAGGTCGAGTGCCACGCCCCCGAGACGCAGCGGCGGGATGAGCCGCCGCAGGAGCTTGAGCGGTGGATCGGTGACAGTGTAGGTGGCCTCGAGAACGACCACCATCGCCTTACCGGGTTGCCATGAACGGGCGAACTGGAAGACGTAGTCCATGACCAGCCGGACGATCAGGAGGACGAGGAAGCACATCAGCACGATGTAGACCACCTGTAGTGCGACGCCCATCCCGCGTTTCCCTCTCCCCTGGCTTACGTGCTCTCGCTCGGCCGGCCGCTAGGCGACCGGTCCGTCCGGTTCTGTTGTTCTCAGCTCTGGTTGAAGAATCCGCCCTCTGCGATCCGGGCCTTGTCCTCCGCCGTGACATCGACGTTAGCAGGCGACAACAGGAACACCTTCTGCGTCACGCGCTCAATGCTGCCATGGAGCCCGAAGACGAGTCCGGCGGCAAAGTCGACAAGTCGCTTCGCGTCCGTGTCGTCCATCTCCGTGAGGTTCATGATCACGGGGGTGCCCTCACGGAAGTGTTCCCCGATGGTACGGGCCTCGTTGTACGTCCGGGGGTGCAGCGTGGTGATGCGGTAGGGCTCCCGCTCGGACACGACCTTGGGCATGATCACCGGTGCGTTCTTCTCCAGGCTCGGACGTTCGGGTGTGATGGATGCCACGGGGGCAATTCGGGCCGGACGTCCGCTTTCGGCGAGTACCGGGACGGAATGGGCGACCGGTTCCCGCTGCGCGGGGGGTGCCACGACACGCACCGGTTCCTCGCGCTCCACCTGACGCGGGGGGGTGTGACGCCGGTCGCGCTCGGGCTCCGGCTCCAGCTCGGGTTCGAAGTCGTCGTCGGGGTCGAAGCCCCGGCCGTCGTACCCATCGTCCTCCACGAGGCCGAGGTAGACCGCCATCTTGCGCATCGCGCCGGCCATTCTCTGAGTCCTCCGCTCTGTGGTGGATCGGCCTCGTCACCAAGTGCCGGCGATCCACGGGGCACCCCGCCGTTCTGCGGAATGACCATATTTTCTGCTGTGGTCCGACTTGCTTCGCGACGTTACCCGAGCTTCGGGCGGACGCCGAGTACCGCCGTACCGACGCGTACGTGTGTCGCCCCGGCCGCGACGGCCTCCTCGAGGTCCGCACTCATCCCTGCCGACACCATGTTCGCAGCCGGACGGGTCGCGCGCAGGGCAGTCGACAAATCCATGAGGCGGTCGAAGGCGGCGCGTTGCCGCCCCGCGTACGGGCCGGCGAGCGGGGCGACGGTCATCAGTCCGTCGAGCCGCAGCCCCGGCGCGGCGTCCACCGCGGCCGCCAACTCCTCGATCCCGTCGGGCGAGACACCGCCGCGGTCGCCCCGCTCGCCGGACTCGGCGTCGAGTGCGACCTGGAGCAGGCAGCCGAGCTCGCGGCCCTCTTTCTCCGCGGCCGCGGAGAGGGCGGAAACGAGCTTCAAGCGGTCGACGGACTGCACCACACCGGCATAACCCACCACGGATCTGACCTTGTTGGTCTGCAACTGACCCACGAAGTGCCAGGTCAGGTCAAGGTCGGCACAGGCGGCCGCCTTGGGGGCGGCGTCCTGGTCCCGGTTCTCGGCGACGTTCCGCACGCCGAGCCCGTGGAGGATTCTCACGTCGCTCGCGGGATAGGTCTTGGTGACCACGACAAGGGTCACCTCCTCCCGCGCGCGCCCGGCGGCGGCGCAGGCTGCGGCGATGCGCGCCTCCACCCGGGCCAGGTTCTCGGCGAGTTCCGACGTGCGGTCCGTCATCAGTTCTTTCCTGCCGGGGATCCGGGGGTCGCCCCCGGGGTGGATACAGCGTCCAACCAGACATATCCCGCGAGTCGCCCCGTGGTGCGGTCGCGGCGGTACGAGTAGTGGTCACCGGATTCCCGGGTGCAGACCGCGCTGGCCTGCCGGTCGGTGACGCCGAGCCGTTCGAGCTGGGCGTGGACCCCGGCGACGACGTCGACGGCCGGGGTTCCCCAGCTCGTCTCGGCCCAGGCCGCGGGTTCGGTCTCCGCGACCTCGGCCCGCATGGCCTCCGGCACCTCGTAGCAGCGCCCGCAGACGGCGGGGCCGGTGCGGGCGACGATACGGGCGGGGTCGGCGCCCCGGTCGATCATGGCCGCGACCGCGGCCGGGACCACTCCCGCGACCATCCCCGGACGCCCCGCGTGGGCGGCGGCCGCGACTCCCGCGACCGGGTCGGCGAGGAGGACGGGCACGCAGTCCGCGGTGAGGACGGCGAGCCCGAGTCCGGGCCGGGAGGTGACGAGCGCGTCCACCGCCGGGATCCCGGCGGTGCCCCACGGCCCGTCGACCCCGGCGACGTCCGCGCCGTGCACCTGGTTCATCCAGACCACCCGCGCCGGGTCGAGCCCGAGGGCGCCGGCGGCGCGCGCCCGGTTGGTCCGTACCGCTTCGGGGTCGTCCCCCACCGCTCCGCCGAGGTTGAGCTCCTCGTACGGAACGGCGCTCACCCCGCCCCACCGGTCGGTGAAGGCGAAGTGCGCGCCGTTCGCGTCGAAGCGATGTCCTATCACTTCAGGAAGTCCGGGACGTCCAGCTCCTCGGCCTGGCTGTCCGCGTAGGGACGGGCCGGCGGGACGACCGGCTGAGCGGGCGCCTGCGGGACCTCGTTGACGACCGGGGCGGGCTCGATCGGGGCGGCGGCGGGCTCCTCGCGGGGGGCCACGGTGCCGAGGCCGCCGAGCGGACGCGAGGTCTCGACGTGGCGGGGGGCCGGAGCCGGCTCCTCGCGCTTGGCCGAGACCGAGCCGATGATGTTGTCCCGGCGGGCCGGCGGCTGGCCGCCGTCGAAGCCTGCCGCGATGACGGTGACGCGGACCTCGTCGCCCAGGGCGTCGTCGATGACGGCGCCGAAGATGATGTTGGCCTCGGGGTGGGCCGCCTCGCTGACCAGCTGCGCGGCCTCGTTGATCTCGAAGAGACCGAGGTCGCTGCCGCCCGAGATGGAGAGCAGCACGCCGCGGGCGCCGTCGATGGAGGCCTCCAGGAGCGGCGAGGAGATCGCCATCTCCGCGGCGGCCACCGCGCGGTCGTCGCCACGGGCGGAGCCGATGCCCATGAGGGCCGAACCGGCCTCGGACATGACCGACTTGACGTCGGCGAAGTCGAGGTTGATGAGACCGGGGGTGGTGATGAGATCGGTGATGCCCTGGACACCGCTCAGCAGCACCTGGTCGGCCGACTTGAACGCGTCGAGCACGGAGACCTGGCGGTCCGAGATCGAGAGCAGTCGGTCGTTCGGGATGACGATGAGGGTGTCGACCTCTTCGCGGAGCTCGGCGATGCCGTCCTCCGCCTGGTTGGCGCGACGGCGGCCCTCGAAGGTGAACGGCCGGGTGACCACACCGATCGTCAGGGCGCCGAGCGAGCGCGCGATGTTGGCGACGACGGGCGCGCCGCCGGTGCCGGTGCCGCCGCCTTCGCCTGCGGTGACGAAGACCATGTCGGCCCCCTTGAGGACCTCCTCGATCTCCTCACGGTGGTCCTCTGCCGCCTTGCGACCGACGGCCGGGTTGGCCCCGGCCCCCAGGCCGCGGGTGAGTTCACGGCCGACGTCGAGCTTGACGTCGGCGTCGCTCATCAACAGCGCTTGCGCGTCGGTGTTGATCGCGATGAACTCGACGCCCTTGAGACCGACCTCGATCATTCGGTTGATGGCATTGACACCACCGCCGCCGACACCGATGACCTTGATGACTGCGAGGTAGTTCTGCGGTGCTGCCACGTCGAAGGCCTCTCGCCTCGAGTTACGTGTCGTCGCCGCGCGTTGGTCGCGCTGCTCCGACGGATGCCGATTGGGACGGTCCGAAACGCCGACCCGAACCCTAACGTTGAAGTTTAGGGTTACCAGTGTCTCTGTTCGCTGGACTCTTCCGAACAGGACACTAAGTCGACAAGTGGCGCACGTTCAACGAACACGCCGAACCTCCCGTTTTTCTTTTCACCCTATGTGATCACCCGTAGCGCTGGCCAACCAGGGTGCTGGCCAGCGGTGATGGCCGTCAACTTCCGGACGAGGCGGGCGCCGTGGGGGCACTTACGTCGAAGTGCCCCGCTTTGGGCGCCGCCTTCAGGAGGGCGGTCAACACTCGGGCCTTCACCGGGCCGTGCTCGGCGCTGCCCCAGAAGACCGTGCGGCCCTTGGTCAGCTCCAGAGTGACGGAGTCGTACGACGTGACGCGCACGACACGAGTGTCCCGGGCGATTTCCGCCGGGAGTTCACCCCGGACGCGGACCGCCTCGCGGAGCAGCCGGTCCGCGCCGAAGCGGCGCAGACTCGGGGAGGCCGCGCTGTCGAGGACCAGCCGGGGGACGCCGCGCGGGGCGGTGTCGACGGTGGCGAACCGCATTCCGGTCCCGTCCACTTCGGTGAACTTTCCGCCCTTTTCGACGAGCAGGACGGGCTGTCGTTCCGTCACTTTCAGCCCGATTCCGTGCGGCCAGGACCGGACGACGTCGATCGACTCGATCCGGGGGAAGGCGGCCCGGAGCCGGGCCTCGATCGCCTCGGTGTCGACGGTGACGAGTGGGGCTCCCAGGGGTACGGCGGCGGCGGTCTCGACCTCGCGGACGGTCAGGACCCGCGTGCCGGAAGTCTTCACACGTTCCACACGGAACCACGTGGATCCGTAGAGCGCCCAGAACCCGCCGGCGACGAGCGCGACCACGCCGAACACGACGAGCAGCAACCGGGGGGCGGGCACCCGGAACCGAACGTTCCGGGTACCCGTGGCGGACGACCGCTCCGCCGGCCCCTTCGACCTGCTGGCGCCGCTCTTCTCCGCGGTCGTCGGTCCGGCTGCCACCTGGCGCTCCTGCCTCTCGCCGCCGCGCTACGCCTGTCGGCGGGCGGCGATCGCCTCGTACACCATGCCGACGAGCAGGTCGTCGGCGTCCCGGCGACCGAACTCGGCGGCGGCGCGGGACATCTCGTACAACCGGTGCGGATCGGCCAGTACGGGCAGGACGTTGCCCTGCACCCACTGCGGCGTCAGCTCCGCGTCGTCGACGAGGAGTCCACCGCCCGCCTTGACCACCGGCTGGGCGTTGAGCCGCTGTTCGCCGTTGCCGATGGGCAGCGGGACGTACGCGGCGGGCAGCCCGACGGCGGAGAGCTCGGCGACGGTCATCGCGCCCGCGCGGCAGAGCATCATGTCGGCCGCGGCGTACGCGAGATCCATCCGGTCCACGTACGGTACCGGCACGTACGGCGGCATACCGGGCATGTTGTCGACGCGCGGCATTTCGTTCTTCGGGCCGACCGCGTGCAGGATCTGGATGCCGGAGCGCTGGAGCACCGGGGCGATCTGCTGGACGACCTCGTTGAGCCGCCGTGCGCCCTGCGAGCCGCCGGAGACCAGCAGCGTCGGCAGGTTGGGGTCCAGACCGAAGGCCGCGCGGGCCTCCGGACGCACCCGCGCCCGGTCGAGGGTCGCGATGGTGTACCGCAGCGGGATGCCGATGTACCGGGCGTTGCGCAGCTTGCTGTCCGGGGTGGCGACGGCGACCCCGGCCGCGTACCGCGAACCGATCTTGTTGGCCAGGCCCGGCCGGGCGTTGGCCTCGTGGACCACGATCGGCACCCCGAGCCGCTTGGCCGCGAGATAGCCGGGCAGCGCCACGTAGCCGCCGAAGCCGACCACGCAGTCCGCCTTGGTGCGCTCCAGGACCTGCTCGGCGGCCTTGATCGTGCCGCGCAGCCGTCCGGGGACGGTGATCAGCTCGGGGGTGGGCTTACGGGGCAGCGGTACGGCGGGAATGAGCGCCAACTCGTAGCCCCGCTCGGGCACGAGCCGGGTCTCCAGACCCTTCTCCGTGCCGAGCGCCGTGATCCCCACGCTGGGGTCCTGCCTGCGCAGGGCGTCCGCGAGGGCCAGCGCCGGCTCGATGTGGCCGGCGGTCCCCCCGCCGGCGAGTACGACATGCACCGAAATTCACCGCTCTCCGGACGGGCGCTTCTTGACGCGCCGTCGCATCGACTTCCATCTCACCCCGGCCCGCTTACCCCAACCGGGGCGGCGCATGGCCAGGGCCGCTTTCGCGGCGGGTTCCTGTCGCGCGAAGGCGATCAGGAGCCCGACGGCGAACATGGTCGGCAGCAGGGCCGACCCTCCGTAGGAGAACAGCGGGAGGGGGACACCGGCGATCGGCAGCAGACCGAGCACCGCACCGATGTTGATCACGGCCTGCGCCGTGATCCAGGTGGTCACGCCTCCCGCGGCGAACCTCACGAAGGGGTCCTCCGTGCCTCCGGCCACGCGGATACCCGCATAGCCTAGAGCCGCGAACAGGGCGAGTACCGACAGCGTCCCCGCGAGGCCCAGTTCCTCACCGGTGACCGCGAAGATGAAGTCGGTGTGCGCCTCGGGCAGTTGGCCCCATTTCTCCACGCTCGCACCGAGCCCGGATCCGAACCATCCGCCCGAGGCCAGAGCATAGATTCCGTGCGCGGCCTGGAGGCAGGGGGCTCCCTCGCCACCGGGGTCGGTCGCTCCGATGCAGTCGAAGCGCTTCATCCGGTTCGAGCTCGTCTTGATCAGCAGCACGCCGATCACCCCGGCCACCGTGAGCACCCCGACGAACAGGCGGGTGGGCGCTCCGGCCGTCCACAGCAGTCCGAAGAGGATCGCGGCGAGGATGATCGAGGTGCCCATGTCGCCGCCGAGCATGATCAGCCCGAGCAGCATGAAGGCGCCCGGGACCAGCGGCACCAGCATGTGCTTCCACTGGGTCAGCAGCCGCATGTCGTGCTTGCGGGCGAGCAGGTCGGCCCCCCACAGGATCAGCGCCAGCTTGCCGAACTCGCTGGGCTGGAGCTGGAAGGGGCCGCCGAGGGAGATCCAGTTCTGGTTGCCGTTGACCGCGTGCCCTATCCCGGGGATCTGCACGAGCACCATCAGGAAGACCGCGCCGACCAGGATCGGGTAGGCGAGCGCCCGGTGCAGCTTCACCGGCATCCGCGAGGCGGCCAGGAGCAGCCCGGTGCCCAGGAGCGCGGCGAAGAACTGCTTCCGGAAGAAGTAGGAGGGCACCAGCTCGTAGCGGAGCGCCGTGATCATCGAGGCGGAGTAGACCATCACGAGGCCGAGCGTGGTGATGAGCATCCCGGCGCCGATGATCACGTAGTAGGCCGTCAGCGGCCGGTCCCAGGCCTTCTGCGCCCGCCGGTAGAGCCGCCCAACGCCTCCGC
Source organism: Streptomyces sp. LMG1-1-1.1 (assembly GCF_040815545.1). Taxonomy (NCBI): domain Bacteria; kingdom Bacillati; phylum Actinomycetota; class Actinomycetes; order Kitasatosporales; family Streptomycetaceae; genus Streptomyces; species Streptomyces sp. LMG1-1-1.1. The sequence continues at coordinate 76,351 of NZ_JBFPNH010000036.1, forward strand.
CGCGGGGTCGCCGCGGGGTCGCGGGGGCCCGCCCTCCGCCGCGTGCGGGGGAAGGCCGGCGTGTCCCGACGATCTTGCTCGGCATGGTTCGCTGCCCCCTCCAGTCGTGCCCGGTCCGTCCGGACCCTCCCGCTGGTCAGGTCAGGCGTCCCCGGTGGCGGCGAGGGCGCGGACCGCGTCCGCGAAGACCTCGCCCCGCTTGTTGTAGTCGGTGAACATGTCCATCGAGGCGCAGGCCGGGGCGAGGAGGACCGTGTCACCCGGGCGGGCGAGCCGGGCCGCCTCGCGGACCGCCTCGGACATCGCCTCAGTGTCGGTCCGGTCGAGGTCCACCACCGGGACCTCCGGGGCGTGTCGCGCCAGGGCTTCGCGGATCAGCGCGCGGTCGGCGCCGATCAGGACGGCGCCGCGCAAGCGCTTCGCCGACTTCAGGACGAGGTCGTCGAAGGTCGCGCCCTTGGCGAGGCCGCCGGCGATCCAGACGATCGGGTCGTAGGCCGCCAACGAGGCTTCCGCGGCGTGGGTGTTGGTGGCCTTGGAGTCGTCGACGTACGCGACTCCCTGGACCTCCTCGACCAGTTCGATGCGGTGCGGGTCGGGGCGGAAGGCCTTGAGCCCGTCCCGTACGGCCTTGGCCTCGACGCCGAAGGCGCGGGCGAGGGCGGCCGCGGCGAGCGCGTTGGCGATGTTGTGCGGGGCCGGCGGCTGCACGTCGGCGACCTCGGCGAGTTCCTGGGCGTTCTTCTGCCGGTTCTCGACGAAGGCGCGGTCCACGAGGATGCCCTCGACGACGCCCAGTTGGGAGGGTCCCGGGGTGCCGAGGGTGAAGCCGATGGCGCGGCAGCCCTCCTCGACGTCGGCCTCGCGGACCAGGTCCTCGGTGACCTGGTCGGCGACGTTGTACACGCAGGCGACCTGGTTGCCCTCGTAGATCCGGCCCTTGTCGGCGGCGTACGCCTCCATGGAGCCGTGCCAGTCGAGGTGGTCGGGCGCCAGGTTGAGCACGGCGGCCGAGTGGACGCGGATCGAGGGCGCCCAGTGGAGCTGGTAGCTGGAGAGCTCCACGGCGAGGACGTCGTACGTCTCCTCGCCGAGGACGGCGTCGAGGAGCGAGACCCCGATGTTGCCGACGGCGGCGGTCCGCAGACCGGCCGCCTCCAGGATCGAGGCGAGCATCCGCACCGTCGTGGTCTTGCCGTTGGTGCCGGTCACCGCGAGCCAGGGAGCCGCGTCGGGCCCCCGCAGCCGCCACGCCAGCTCGACGTCGCCCCAGATCTCCACGCCCGCCTCGGCGGCGGCCGCGAAGAGCGGCTTGTCGGGCCGCCAGCCGGGGGTGGTGACGATCAGCTCGGTGCCGGACGGCAGGGTGGCCCCGTCGCCGAGGCGGACGGTGATGCCCTCCGCCTCCAGCTCGGCGGCCTGGGCCCGGGAGCGCTCGTCGTCGCCGTCGTTGACGACGGTCACGAGCGCGCCGCGGCCGTGCAGGACGCGGGCGGCCGGGATGCCGGACACCCCGAGCCCCGCGACGGTGACCTTCTTGCCGTTCCAGTCGAGCTGTTCCGTCACTTTTCCGCTGCCCATCCCGCGTAGAAGAGGCCCAGGCCCACGATCACGCACATGCCCTGGATGATCCAGAACCGGACGACGACCAGGACCTCGGACCACCCCTTGAGTTCGAAGTGGTGCTGGAGGGGGGCCATCCGGAAGACGCGCTTGCCGGTCATCTTGAACGAGCCGACCTGGATGACCACGGACATCGTGATCAGCACGAACAGGCCGCCGAGCAGGGCGATCAGCAGCTCCGTACGGGAGCAGATGGCGAGACCGGCGAGGGCGCCGCCGAGGGCCAGCGAGCCGGTGTCACCCATGAAGATCTTGGCCGGCGAGGTGTTCCACCACAGGAAGCCGAAACAGGAGCCCATCAGCGCGGAGGCGACGACGGCGAGGTCGAGCGGGTCGCGCACCTCGAAGCAGGCGTTGGGGTTGGTCAGGGTCATGGCGTTCGCACACGACTCCTGGAACTGCCAGAGCCCGATGAAGGTGTACGCGCCGAAGACCATCACCGAGGCGCCGGTCGCCAGACCGTCCAGACCGTCCGTGAGGTTCACGCCGTTGGACATGGCCAGGATCATGAAGAGGGCCCAGACCACGAACAGCACCGGGCCGATGGCCCAGCCGAAGTCCATGATGAAGGACAGCTTCGTGGAGGCCGGGGTGTTGCCGCGCTGGTCCGCGAACTGCAGCGCGAGCACCGCGAACGCGATGCCGACGATCAGCTGGCCGGCCATCTTCGCCTTGGCCCGCAGACCCAGCGACCGCTGCTTGACGATCTTGATGTAGTCGTCCAGGAAGCCGACCAGGCCCATGCCGGCCATCAGGAACAGCACCAGGACGCCCGAGTACGTCGGGTCCTCGCCGGTGATGACCTTGGCCAGGGCGTACGCGATGAGCGTGGCCAGGATGAAGGAGATGCCGCCCATGGTGGGCGTGCCCTTCTTCCCGGCGTGGCCGCGCGGGCCGTCGTCCCGGATGAACTGCCCGTACCCCTTGCGGGCAAGGAGCTTGATCAGCAGCGGCGTACCGATCAGGGTCAGGAAGAGCCCGATGGCCCCCGCGAAGAGGATCTGCCTCATCGGCCGGTGACCTCGCCCTCGGTGTCGAGCAGTGCCAGGGCGACCTGTTCGAGACCGACCGACCTGGAAGCCTTCACAAGGACGACGTCCCCCGGGCGCAGCTCACTGCGCAACAGGTCGACCGCCGCCTGCGCGTCGGACACGTGCACCGACTCCTCACCCCACGAACCCTCGTTATATGCGCCCAGTTGCAGCCAGGACGCTTCCCTGTCCCCGACCGCGACGAGCTTGCTGACGTTGAGCCGGACGGCGAGCCGTCCGACCGCGTCGTGCTCGACGAGCGATGCGTCACCGAGCTCGGCCATCTTGCCGAGCACCGCCCACGTGCGACCCCCTCGGGCCTGTGCGGCCCTGCCCATGGCCGCGAGCGCGCGCAGGGCGGCTCGCATGGACTCGGGGTTCGCGTTGTAGGCGTCGTTGACGACCGTCACGCCGTCCGGACGCTCGGTGACCTCCATGCGCCAGCGCGACAGGGTTCCCGCTTCGGAGAGCGCGGTGGCGATCTCTTCGACGGGCATGCCCAGCTCGTGCGCGACGGCGGCCGCTGCGAGCGCGTTCGACACGTGGTGCTCACCGTACAGGCGCAAGGTCACGTCGCTGCACCCGGTGGGTGTGTGAAGACGGAAAGAAGGCTGTCCGGACTCTGTGAGGTGGACGTTCTCGGCACGTACGGCCGCTTCGTCCGCTTCGCCGAAGAAGGTCACGCGGGCTTTGGTGCGGCTCGCCATCGCGCGGACGAGGGGGTCGTCGGCGTTGAGGACGGCGACACCGCCCTCCTCGGCGGACGGCAGGGACTCGACGAGCTCGCCCTTGGCCTCGGCGATCTGCTCCCGGCCGCCGAACTCGCCGATGTGGGCGGTGCCGACGTTGAGGACGAGGCCGATGCGGGGCGGGGTGAGACCGGTGAGGTACCGGATGTGCCCGATGCCGCGGGCGCCCATCTCCAGGACCAGGTGCCGGGTCTCGTCGCTCGCGCGGAGCGCCGTGAGCGGCAGGCCGATCTCGTTGTTGAGCGAGCCGGGCGTCCAGACGGTGGGCGCGTGGCGGTCGAGGACCTGGGCGATCAGGTCCTTGGTGGACGTCTTGCCGGCCGAGCCGGTGAGGGCGACGACATCGGTGCCGAGCCGTTCCACGACCGTGCGGGCGAGGGCTCCCAGCGCGGCCTGGACGTCGTCGACGACGATGGCGGGGGCGCCGACGGGCCGGGCGGCGAGCACGGCCACCGCACCCGCCTCGACGGCGCGCTCGGCGTAGTCGTGGCCGTCGACGTGCTCGCCGGCGAACGCCACGAAGAGGCTGCCGGCCCGCACTTCACGGGAGTCGATGACGACGGGACCGGTGATCCGGGCGTCCGGATCCGGTATGTCGTGCGCCTGCCCGCCGACGATTGCGGCGACCTCGGCGAGGGAGAGGGCGATCACTGCTTCATCCCTGACTGTTCTGGTGGCTGGCTTCGTCGCCGTCGTCCGCCGGGGCGGCCTTGGCGTTCTGTTCGAGGATCGCCGCGCGCAGGACCTCGCGGTCGTCGAAGGGGCGGACCACTCCGGCGGTCTCCTGGCCCTGCTCGTGGCCCTTGCCGGCGACCAGGACGGTGTCGCCCGGCCGGGCGCGGGCGACGGCCGCGGCGATGGCGGCGGCGCGGTCGGCGAGGACGAGGACCTCGCCGCGTTCCTCCGCGGGGACCTCCGCGGCGCCCGCGAGCATGGCGGCGAGGATCCGGAGCGGGTCCTCGGAGCGGGGGTTGTCGGAGGTCAGGACGGCGGTGTCGGCGAGCCGGGCGGCCGCGGCGCCCATCGGGCCGCGTTTGGTGGTGTCCCGGTCGCCGCCGCAGCCGATGACCACGTGCAGCGTGCCCTCGGTGACCTCGCGCAGGGAGCGCAGGACGGACTCGACGGCGTCCGTCTTGTGCGCGTAGTCGACGACGGCGAGGTACGGCTGGCCGGCGTCGACGCGCTCCAGGCGGCCCGGTACGCCGGGGACGGCGGCGATGCCGTCGGCGGCGGCCTTGGGGTCGAGGCCCGCGGCGGCGAGGGTGACGATCGCGGCGAGGGTGTTCGCGACGTTGAAGGGGCCGGGCAGCGGGGCGGTGGCGGGGATCCGCTCGCCGTCCGGGCCGACTGCGGTGAACGTCGAGTCGTGGGATCCGAGGACCAGGTCCTCGGCGCGCCAGTCGGCGTCGGCGAGGCCGTCGGCGGAGAAGGTGACGACCGGGACGGCGGCCTCCTTGGCGAGCCTGCGGCCGTACTCGTCGTCGAGGTTGACCACGCCGAGGCGGCTTCGCCCGGGCGTGAAGAGCGAGGCCTTGGCCCGGAAGTAGTCCTCCATGTCGGAGTGGAACTCCATGTGCTCCGGGCTGAGGTTGTTGAAGACGGCGACGTCGAAGACGCAGCCGTCGACCCGGCCGAGCACGAGGGCGTGGCTGGAGACCTCCATGGCGACGGCCTCGACGCCCCGCTCGCGCATGACGGCGAAGAGCGCCTGGAGGTCGGTGGCCTCGGGGGTGGTCCGCTCCGACTTGATGCGCTCGTCGCCGATCCGCATCTCGACGGTGCCGACGAGGCCGGTCTTCCGGCCGGAGCCCCGCAGGCCGCCCTCGACGAGGTAGGCGGTGGTGGTCTTGCCGGAGGTGCCGGTGATGCCGATCTGGAGGAGGTCGGCGCCGGGCCGCCCGTAGATCTCGGCGGCGAGTTCGCCCATCCGGCCGCGCGGGTCCTCGACGACCAGGACCGGGAGGCCGGTCGCGGCGGCGCGTTCGGCACCGGCCGGGTCGGTGAGGATCGCGGCGGCGCCGAGTCCGGCGGCCTGGGCGACGAAGTCGGCGCCGTGCGCCCGGGCGCCGGGCAGGGCCGCGTACACGTCGCCGGGGCGCACCGCCCGCGAGTCGTGGGTGATGCCCGAGATCTCGGCGGCCCCGGGGGCGTCGACCCCCAGGTGTGCGGCCAGGTCGCCCAGGGGTGTCGGGCGGGCCTGCTCCGGACGGGGCGGGGCGGTTCGGTACTGATCAGCGTGTGGCACGGCGGTGAGCGTACCGGGCGCACCCTGTACGGGGCCAAAAGAGCCCGGGGCGTCGCCGGAGTTCGATTTCCGGTTCCCGGAATGGGGGGTGATCGTTGTCACTGGTGCTCCCGGAGTGTCACGGGGTGGGGACGAAGTCGACCGGCAGTCGGGCGGGCGCGCTGCCCGTGGGGGCGATGTGGAGGGTCTTGAGGGAGAACTCCATGACCTTCTTGTAGATGGGTCCGCAGATCTGGCCGCCGAAGTAGTTCCCCTTGGTGGGGTTCTGGATGGCGCAGTAGACGGTGATCTGCGGGTCGTCGGCCGGGGCGAAGCCGGCGAAGGAGGCGGTGTACCCCTTGTAGCGGCCGAGTTCGGGGTCGACGCGGTTGGCGGTGCCGGTCTTGCCGGCGACGCGGTAGCCGGGGATCGCGGCCTTGGTGCCGGTGCCCTCCCGGTCGTCGACGACGGACTCCAGCATCTTGGCGAGGGTGCCGGCGGTCTTCTCGCTGACGACCCGGGTCTCCTTGGGCGCGGGGGCCGGGGTGAAGCGCCCGTCGGGGCCCTTGGTGCCGCGGATGAGGCTGGGTTCGACGCGTACGCCCTTGTTGGCGATGGTCGAGTACACGGAGGCGGCCTGCATGGCGTTCACGGAGAGGCCCTGGCCGAAGGGGATCGTGTACTGCTGCGAGGTGGACCAGTCCTCGGGCTTGGCGAGGATGCCGGCGGTCTCCCCCGGGTAGTCGAGGCCGGTGGGGCCGCCGATGCCGAACTTGCGCAGGTACGAGTGGAGGACCCGGTTGGACTCGGGCTGGGTGGCGCCGAGCCGGCCGGTGGCGAGGATGGTGCCGATGTTGCTGGACTTGGCGAGGACGCCGTTGAGGGTCAGGTACCAGGTCTTGTGGTCGACGTCGTCCTTGAAGAGCCGGTCGCCGCGGTGGAGCCGGTTGGGGACGGTGACGTGGGTGCCCGGGGCCGCCTTGCCCTCCTCCAGGACGGCGGCCATGGACATGACCTTGCTGGTGGAGCCGGGCTCGTAGGCGTCCTGGAGGGCGGCGTTGCCCATGGAGGCCGCGTTCGCGGCGGAGAGGTCGTTGGGGTCGAAGCCGGGGGCGTTGGCCATCGCGAGGACCTCGCCGGTCCTGGTGTTCTGCACGATGACGTAGCCGCGGTCGGCCTTGGACTTCCTCACCTGGTCGGTGATGGCCTGCTGGGCGGCCCACTGGATGTCCCGGTCGATGGTGAGCTCGATGTCGGAGCCGGGGACGGCGGGGGTGCCCTGCGAGCCGGCGGTCGGCACCTGGCGGCCGCCGGACTGGGTGAAGCGGATCGTGCCGTCCTTGCCGGCCAGCTCGGGGTCGAGCATCGACTCGACGCCGCCGGCGCCCCGGCCCTCGGCGTTGACGTAGCCCAGTATCCCGGCGGCGAGTTCGCCGTTCGGGTACACGCGCTTGGTGCTGGGCTCGCTGAGGACGCCGCCGAGGAGGTTGACGCCGTTGCCGCCGGCGGAGCGCTGGGCCTTCTGCCCGTAGACCCGCTTGAGGTCCTTGATCTGGTTCCAGACCTGCGGGGTCTGCTTGCGGGCGAGCAGGGTGTAGCGGGACTTGGGGGTGCGGAGCTTCTTGGCGAGCTCGGCGGGCTCCTTGCCCAGGAGGGGCGCCAGGAGGGCGGCGGCCTGCTCGGGGGCGTCGGCGACCTTGGACTCCTCGGGGGTGAAGAGCTTGGGGTCCGCGGTGATGTCGTACGCGTCGACGCTGGCGGCGAGCGCGATGCCGTTGCGGTCGGTGATCTCGCCGCGGTCGGCGGAGAGCGTGTACTCCTGGAAGCGGTACTTGTCGGCCTTGGCCGCGTACGCGCTGGCGTCGACCGCCTGGACCTGGAGCAGCCGCACCACGAAGGCGATCATGACGAGGGTCAGGCCGAGGGAGACCAGGCGCAGGCGGGGCCTCGGGCTGCCGAGCCTGATGGTGCGGGGCTGCCGGGCCTGCGGCCGGGGCGCGGTCCGCTTCGCGGCCGGGCGCGGGGCGGGACGGGACGGGCGGGCTCCGGCGGAGGCGGGCCGGGGGCGGGCGGGCCGTGCAGGTCCGGGGACGCGCCGGCGCGGGGGCTCCTTGGGGGGCACTGCTCGGTCACCTGCCGGAAGTGGTCGTAGGGGTGGCGGGTGCGGGCGCCCGCCGTGCGGGGCCGGACCCGGTGGAGCCCGGCGTGGTGGGACTTGTGCCGGGTGGGCCGGCGTCCGTGTCGGCCGGGTCGGTGTTCGCCCGTGGTGTTCCCGTGTTCGCCGGGTACGGAGCGGTGTTCGTGTGGCTGCCGAACGTGCCGACGCCCGCGTCGGCGGTTGAGGTACGGGGCTCCGTGGTGGCACCGGTCCGCGTGGCCTCCGTGGTCGCGGGGGCACCTGTGCCCGGCGGTGCCGATGGGGCCGTGGAGGTGGGCGACGGGGGCTTCGGCGTGGTCGGTGTCGGCTTCGGCGTCGGGCTCGGCTTCGGGGCGACGGCGACGGAGGGCTCGCCGAGGACCTTGCCGTCGGGGCCGAGGAAGGCGGGGCTGCCGCCCGGGACCATGCCGAGCTCGCGGGCCCGGCGCTCCAGTGCGTCGGGCGCCGCGTAGTCGTCGACGTCCCGCTGGAGCGCCTGCTGCTCGTCGGTCAGCTCGGTGGTCTTGGTCTTGAGCTCGTTCAGCTGGAAGGAGCCCTGGTTGAGGGCCGAGTTCAGCAGGAGCAGGGAGATGAGCCCGCCGCCGAGCAGCACGACGACGAGCAGGACGAAGGGGGTACGGGCGGCCGAGCTCGGCCCCGACGGCATGAGCCGTCCGAGCCGCGCGGCCCGCCCTTTGAGCGGCCCCTTCGCCGTGCTCACAGCACGTCCTCCCGGATGCGCTCGACACCCCGGAGCCGGGCCGGTGCGGCGCGCCGGTTCTCGGCGACCTCCTCCTCGGTGGGCAGCTCGGCGCCCCGGGTGAGCAGCTTCAGGCGCGGCTGGTACTTCTCCGGGACGACCGGCAGACCGGGCGGGGCGGTGGTCGCCGCGCCCGCCGCGAAGACGCCCTTGACGATCCGGTCCTCCAGGGACTGGTACGAGAGGACGGCGACCCGGCCGCCGACGGCGAGGGCCTTCACGGCCGCCGGGATGGCCTTCTCGACGCTTTCCAGCTCGCGGTTGACCTCGATGCGCAGGGCCTGGAAGGTGCGCTTGGCCGGGTTGCCGCCGGTGCGCTTGGCGGCCTGGGGCAGGGCGTCGCGGATGAGCTCGACGAGCCGGGCGCTGTTGCTGAACGGCTCCTTCTCGCGCTCGCGCACGACCGCGGAGACGATCCGCTTGGCCTGCTTCTCCTCGCCGTACGCGCGGAGGATGCGGACCAGCTCGCCGGGCGCATAGGTGTTGAGGACCTCGGCCGCGCTGATGCCGGTCGTCTGGTCCATGCGCATGTCGAGCGGCGCGTCCTGGGCGTAGGCGAAGCCGCGGTCGGCCTCGTCCAGCTGCATGGAGGAGACGCCGAGGTCGAAGAGGACGCCGTCGACCTTCGGGATGCCGAGCCGGTCGAGGACCTCGGGCAGTTCGTCGTACACGGCGTGGACCAGGGTGGCCCGGTCGCCGTACGGGGCGAGCCGCTCGCCGGAGAGCCGCAGGGCCTCCTTGTCGCGGTCGAGGGCGACGAGCCGCACCTCGGGGAACCGCTTGAGCAGGGCCTCGCTGTGGCCGCCGAGGCCCAGGGTGCAGTCGACGACGACCGCGCCGGGGCGCTCCAGTGCGGGGGCCAACATGTCCAGGCACCGCTGGAGCATCACCGGGACGTGTCGGTCGTTGCTCAATGCGCCCTCTCAGAACCGGCGCGGAGGCACGTACCGCGGGAGGGGCCGAGCCGTAGGTACCGCCGCACACACGGGGAGAAACCGCGGGAACCGCTCGATGTCTCCGTTAACTTCGCGTCACTTTAGTCCACCGGACGCGCCGGTCAATCAACCGGCTGGCGCGTCGCACGGCGCCGGTCGACCGGGCGGACATTCCGGACGCCTCACTCGTTCGGGTCCATGATCCCGCCGCCTGTGGATTAGCTCACAACAAGACTCGATGGCGTTCTTTGTCCCCTCTCACAGCAGGCCCGGGCCGCTTGTGCCCGTTAACGTCGGATGCATGTCGACCTCCGCGCACACCTCCGCCGACGCCATACGTACCGGCGCCTCGGTCACCGACCGTCTCGTCGAGGCCAACGAGAACTACGCCGCCGGCTTCACCGACCCCGGAATGGACGCGCGCCCCGTGCTGCGCGTCGCCGTCGTCGCCTGCATGGACGCCCGTCTCGACCTGCACGCGGCCCTCGGCCTCCAACTCGGCGACTGCCACACCATCCGCAACGCGGGCGGCGTGGTCACCGACGACGTCATCCGCTCCCTCACCATCAGCCAGCGCGCCCTCGGCACCCGCAGCGTGATGCTGGTGCACCACACGGGCTGCGGTCTCGAGTCGCTCACCGAGGACTTCCGGCACGAGCTGGAGGACGAGGTCGGCCAGCGCCCCGCGTGGGCGGTCGAGGCCTTCCGCGACGTGGACCAGGACGTCCGCCAGTCGATGCAGCGGGTGCGGACCTCCCCCTTCCTGCTGCACTCCGACGACGTCCGGGGCTTCGTCTTCGACGTGACGACCGGTCTGCTGCGCGAGATCGACCCGGCGTAAACGCCCAAACCTCGGCATTTCCCCCGCACTTGTCCACGAGCAAGTGACACGACCCGGCCACGGCAACAACAATGCCCGGGTGGACACCCCCCGAACATCCCGCGGGGGCAGGTGTCCGTGTTCCGGAAGGCCGAGGAGGGCCGGGTGACGACCTATGACGATCGAGCGAGCCTCACTGATCTGACCACCACCGCGGAGCGAGTCCGCAGGTCGGTGGAGAGCGTGATCGAGGGCAAGCCCGAGGTCGTACGGCTTTCGCTGACCGTGCTGCTCGCCGAGGGACATCTCCTCATCGAGGATGTCCCCGGCGTCGGCAAGACCATGCTGGCCAAGACGCTGGCCCGGTCCATCGACTGCTCGGTGCGCCGCATCCAGTTCACCCCCGACCTGCTGCCCTCGGACGTCACGGGCGTGTCGATCTTCGACCAGCAGCGCCGGGAGTTCGAGTTCAAGCCCGGCGCGATCTTCGCCCAGATCGTGATCGGCGACGAGATCAACCGCGCCTCGCCGAAGACCCAGTCCGCGCTCCTCGAGTCCATGGAGGAGCGCCAGGTCACCGTCGACGGCCAGACCTACGAGCTGCCCAGCCCGTTCATGGTCGTCGCCACCCAGAACCCGGTCGAGATGGAGGGCACCTACCCGCTGCCCGAGGCCCAGCGCGACCGCTTCATGGCCAAGGTCTCCATCGGCTACCCGAGCGCCGAGGCCGAACTCCAGATGCTCGACGTCCACGGCTCGGTCTCCCCGCTGGACGACCTCCAGCCGGTCGCCCACGCCCACGACGTCATGAAGCTGATCGAGGCGGTCCGCGCGGTCCACGTCGCCGACGCCGTACGCCGGTACGCGGTCGACCTCGTCGCCGCCACCCGCACCCACCCCGACCTGCGCCTCGGCGCCTCCCCCCGGGCCACGCTCCACCTGCTGCGGGCCGCCAAGGCCTCCGCCGCGCTCAGCGGCCGCGAGTACGTCCTGCCCGACGACCTCCAGGCCCTCGCCGCGCCCGTCCTCGCCCACCGGCTGCTGCCGACGGCACAGGCCCAGCTCAACCGGCGCACCGCCGAGCAGGTCGTCCAGGACATCCTCCAGCGCACCCCCGTCCCGGCCGCTGCCCCGCCCGCCGGACCGATCTACGGCCAGCAGCAGCCCGGCGCCCGGCGGCTGTGATGACGACCGCTGCCGTACCGGACGGACAGCGGGAGGACGACGACCGGGGCGGCCTGCGGGCCGCCCTGGGCGGTCTCACCACCCGCGGCCGCTCCTTCCTCGCCGCCGGCATGGCCGCCGCCGTCTGCGCGTACGTCCTCGGCCAGGCCGACCTGCTGCGCGTCGGGCTGCTGCTCGCCGCCCTGCCGCTGATCTGCGTCCTCGTGCTGCACCGCACCCGCTACCAGGTCGCCGCCTCCCGCCGCCTCGACCCCCAGCGGGTGGAGGCGGGCACCGAGGCCCGCGTCCAACTGCGCGTGGAGAACGTCTCCAAGCTCCCCACCGGGCTGCTCATGCTCCAGGACCACGTGCCGTACATGCTGGGCCCCCGCCCCCGCTTCGTCCTCGACCGGGTCGAGGCCGGCGGCCGGCGCGAGGTGTCCTACCGGGTCCGCTCCGACCTGCGCGGCCGCTTCCCGCTCGGCCCGCTTCAGCTGCGGCTCAACGACCCCTTCGGGATGTGCGAGCTGACCCGCTCCTTCAGCGCCTACGACACCCTCACCGTCGTCCCGCGGACCGTTCCCCTGCCGCCGGTCAAGCTCACCGGCGAGGCCTCGGGATACGGCGACGGACAGCAGCGGTCCCTCGCGCTCGCCGGCGACGACGACATCATCCCCCGCGCCTACCGGCACGGCGACGACCTGCGCCGCGTGCACTGGCGCTCCACCGCCCGCTACGGCGAGCTGATGGTCCGCCGCGAGGAACAGCCGCAGCGGGCCCGCTGCACCGTCCTCCTCGACACCCGCCGGATCGCCTACCAGGGCTCGGGCCCCGACTCCGCCTTCGAATGGGCCGTCTCCGGCGCCGCGTCCGCCCTCGTCCACATGCTGGCGCGCGGCTACGCGGTCCGGCTGCTCACCGACACCGGCAGCGCCGTGCCCGGCGAGGGCTCCGAGGGCTTCGCCGGCACGGCACAGGAATCGGCCGACTCCGCCGGACTCCTGATGGACACCCTCGCGGTCGTCGACCACTCCGAGGGCGGCGGGCTCTCCCGCGCCTCCGACGTGCTGCGCGGCGGGAGCGAAGGGCTGCTCATCGCCTTCGTCGGCGACCTCGACGAGGAACAGGCCGCCCTCACCGCCCGGATGCGCGGACGCAGCGGCGGTGCCATCGCCTTCGTCCTCGACTCCGGTACCTGGCTCACCGGCGGCGCCGTCTCCGGCGCGGTCGAGGACCGGGTGCAGCAGCTGCGGGAAGCGGGCTGGACGGCACTCGCCGTACCGGCCGGGGCCCGGCTCGCCGATCTGTGGCAGCAGGCCGCCGGAGCACGCGCGGAATCCGCCGCGGACACCTACGGAGGCTGGTCATGAGCGGCCGCGCACGGCTGACACTCGCCGCCTGGGGCGCCACCCTGATGGCGTCCGGGGCGCTGCTCCCCCTGGTGAAGCCGGCGACCTGGATCTTCACCGCCGCCTTCGTCCTCGCGCTGGTCAGCGGGGTCGGCACCCTGGCCCGGCGGGTACCGCTGGCCCGGCCGCTGACCCTCCTCGCCCAGATCGCCGTCACGCTCCTCGCACTGACCGTGATCTTCGCGCGGGACCACGCGATCCTCTGGGTGATCCCCGGCCCGCGGGCATTCATGCACGCCGCCGGGCTGCTCATGGCCGGCGCCGACGACGTCGGCCGGTACGCGATCCCCGCGCCGGACACCGAGGGCATCAGGCTCATGCTGGTCGGCGGCGTCGTCGCGATCGGGCTCCTGGTGGACTCCCTCGCCGTCACCTTCCGCAAGGCGGCCCCGGCCGGTCTGCCGCTGCTCGCCCTGTACTCGGTGGCCGCCGGGCTCTCCGGCGGCGGCGCGGGCTGGCTGTGGTTCCTCCTCGCCGCCTCCGGTTACCTCCTGCTGCTCCTCGCCGAGGGCCGCGACCGGCTCTCCCAGTGGGGACGGGTCTTCGGCGGGGCCCAGCGCTCCGGCCGGCCCGGCTCCACCGTCGCCGGCGGCACCGCCTTCGCACCGGCCCGCACCGGACGCCGGATCGGCGTCGTCGCCATGGGCATCGCGCTCGTGGTGCCGCTCGCGCTGCCCGGGCTGAGCGGCGGGCTGTTCGGCAGCGGCGAGGGCGAGGGAGGCGCGGGCACCGGCAAGGGCGGCACGATCTCGGCCGTGAACCCGCTGGTCTCCCTCCAGGACAACCTGCGCCAGCCGGAGGACCGGGAGGTCCTGCGCTACCGCACCAACTCCCGCAACACCAGCGACCTGTACCTGCGGCTCGTCGCGCTCGACCAGTTCGACGGCACCTCGTGGAAGTCCTCGGTCCGCCCGATCGAGGCCGTGCCCAAGCAGCTGCCCTGGCCGCAGGGACTCTCGCAGAGCGTCCAGATCACCGAGGTGACCAGCAACGTCGTCGCCTCCGACGCGTACCGGCAGAAGTGGCTGCCGATGCCGTTCCCGGCGGGCCGGGTCGACATCGACGGACGCTGGCGGTTCGAACCGGCCGGGCGGATGCTCGTCGGCGACGACAAGCAGACCACCGGAGGCGCCCGCTACCAGGTCACCAGCCTCGACATCCGGCCGACGTCCGCCCAGCTGTCCGTCGCAGGGCCCGCGCCCGAGAAGCTCCGCCGCGAGTACACCAAGGTGCCCGACTCGCTCCCCGCCGACGTGCGGGCGACGGCCCTGACGGTCACCAAGGGCGCCCGCAACGACTACGAGCGCGCCGTGCGGATCCAGGACTGGTTCGCCCGCGACGGCGGCTTCCGCTACGACGTCGACGTCGAGTCCGGCACCGGCGTCCAGGCGATCTCCCGCTTCCTGAAGGACAAGCAGGGCTTCTGCGTCCACTTCTCCTTCTCCATGGCGGCGATGGCCCGCTCGCTCGGCATCCCGGCCCGGGTGGCCGTCGGCTTCACCCCCGGCACCACCCAGACCGACGGCTCGGTCTCCGTCGGCATCCGGGACGCGCACGCCTGGCCCGAGCTGTACTTCGAGGGCGCCGGCTGGACCCGGTTCGAGCCGACGCCCGCGCGCGGTTCCACCCCCACCTACACCCGGGAGACCACGCCCTCGGGCACGGCCACCGGTCCCGCGCAGCCCCAGCAGAGCGCCTCGGCCCAGCCGTCCGCCGCGCCGAGCGCCTCCGAGAACTGCACCCCGCAGATGCGGCGCCTCGGCGACTGCGGTCCGGACGCGGCCGCCGGCGGTGCCTCCTCCGGCGGATCGGGACCGGCGCCGATGACCGTGGTCCTCATCTCCCTCGCGGCGCTCGCCGTCGTCGTCCTGCCGCTCGTCCCGCTGCTCTGGCGGGCCCGGATCCGGGCCCGCCGCCTCGGATCCGACGGCGGCCGCGGTCCCGCGGAGACCGCGGCGCGCACGCTCGCCGTCTGGCAGGAGATCAACGACACCGCCTGGGACTACGGGATCGAACCCGACGAATCCCGGACGCCGCGGAACACGGCCGCCCGGCTCATCCGACTCGGTGAGCTGCACGGCGAGTCCGCGGACGCGGTGCAGCGGGTCGCTCGGGCCGTCGAAGAGGTCCTCTACTCCCCTCGCCCGACGCCGGCCGCCGGGCTCGCCGAGGACGCGTGGCTCGTCCGTGCGGGCTTCCACGCCGCCGCGGACCGGTCGGCCCGGCTCCGAGCCCTCCTCGCCCCCCGCTCCGCCGTCCGCCTCCGCCACTCCCTCTCCACCCGCTGGACCTCCACCCTCACCGCCCTCACCCCCCGCCTCCCCACCCGCAACCCCACCTGACCCTCCGCCCCGCCTGACACCCCGGGCGCGGCCGCCCCACCTGACATCTGGGCGCGACCCGAGCCCACACCCCGGGCGCGCTCCGAGCCCACACCCCAGGCGCGGTCCGACCCCCTGACACCCCGGGCGCGGCCCGACCCCACACCCCGGGCGCGGCCCGAGCCCACACCCCAGGCGCGGCCCGACCCCACGCGGGGCCGGACCGCGCCCACTCCCTTGCCCGGTCGGCCCTTGCACCCGGGCTCCGCCCACCCCTCGCGCGGGCCGCGCCCGCCTGCCCCCGCCACCCACCGCCTTGCGGGCCGCGACCCCCACCGTGTCCGGGCCGAGCCCCACCGCCGCCTGCGGGCTGCGCCCGCCGCCGTCGCCCGCTC